>CBINHE010000042.1:0-36553 GCA_966250375.1 uncultured Oxalobacteraceae bacterium | reverse complement strand
AACGTTGCTCTTCAGAACAACATCGGCAGAGAATTCATAGCGCGATTGCCCTGGCTCCCAGCCATGGAGATGCCAACTCCATCAAGGCGGCGCCAACCAGCATCAACCATGTCAAACCCAGTTTGAGCCGTACACCGGCGGCATGGCGCCACATGCTGAAATAGAGACCACCTGATTCAGGCGTGATGGTGCTGCGGTCACCAGTAGGGTTGCGTTCGCCCGCTCGCTTGGCACGGACGGACGGCATGAACTTGAAAGGCATATTCAATAAACCATTGGGCGCCCAGGTTTGGCGCCCCGTTTCTTGCTGCAGGAAAGAAGCGGAATGAAAAGGCTTAGTGAAGAGTATTTCCTGGGGGAAATATTATCAAGCGAAAACGTGGCTTATCGAGGCTTGGTGTAGCGGCTTTGTAACATGGTCTGGCTTGCAGTGAATGGCTGTCACCGGCGATTGGTTTTTTCTTAATAATGGTGGGTGGCTACTATCGCGGCTTTTGAGGGGGTTATGATTTCTTGCTACCGAAGGACGTATGGGATGACTCACTCCATCATCCCAGCCTGACAATAGGTCAAAAAACTTTCGTCCATCTGTTTGGAAAACCGAAACGCGACTAAGCCGCCTGCAATTTTTTCTCGCATGTCAACTTGACTGACGACAGCTAATCCAATGTCCGTCGATAGCGCGCCAGCGCAATGATCCCGGCCCCCAGCATGAATGCGCCAATCGGCCACAGGTTCGGCGCAATCTCGGCGAAGCCATTGCCCTTCAAGAGAATGCCGCGCACGATGCGCAGAAAGTGCGTGAGCGGCAGCACTTCGCCGATCGCCTGCGCCCATGCCGGCATGCCGCGAAACGGAAACATGAACCCCGATAGCAGGATCGAGGGCAGGAAAAAGAAGAAGGTAAGTTGCATTGCCTGCAGCTGGTTCTTCGCGATGGTGGAGAACGTAAATCCGACCGCAAGGTTAGCCGCCATGAACAGCACCAAGGCCGCCGATAGCAGGGCAAGACTGCCGATCATCGGCACATCGAACAGCAGGCGTGCCGCCGTCAGGATAACCGCCACTTGCACATAGCCGATCAGGATATAAGGCGCGATTTTCCCGACCATCACTTCAAACGGCTTGGCCGGCGTGGCCAGCAGGTTTTCCATCGTGCCGCGCTCGCGTTCGCGCGTCATCGCCAGCGCGGTCATCATGATCATCGTCATCGTCAGAATCACGCCCAGCAAGCCCGGTACGATGTTGTAGCGCGACAGCCCTTCCGGATTGTAGCGGCGCTGTATGCGGATTTCAAACGGCGCGTCGGCCGGCTGCAAGCGAGATAGCATGCCGGTCGCGTCGCGCGACAGGGCTTGCCGGCTGATATTGTCCAGTGCTGCAATCGCATTGCCTGCGGCTGACGGATCGGTGCCGTCGGCGGCGATCAATATGGCGGGATGCTCGCCTCGAATCAGCCGCCGCGAAAAGTCGGTCGGGATTACCAATACAAACTGCACCTGTCCTGCGGCCAGCAGGCGATTCGCTTCCGCTTCGCTATGCGGCCGGTGGGTGACGCGGAAGTATTCGGAATTTTCCAGCCCGGCCAGCAGGCTGCGCGAGAATTCGCTTTCGTCGGCAATCACCGCAGCCAGCGGCAAGCGCTTGGGATCGGTATTGATCGCAAAGCCGAACAGTACCAATTGCATGATCGGGACGGCAACCATCATCGCGAAGGTCAGCCGGTCGCGCCGGATCTGGCGGAATTCCTTGATCAGGATGGCGAGAAAGCGGGACCAGTTCATTCTTGCCTCAGGCGAAGTTGTCTTTTGCGTCTTGCATCAACGCGATGAATACGTCTTCCAGGCTGGGCTCGACCTGTGTGATCCTGATGCCGCTGTGTCGGTAAGGCGCGAGCGCCGCATCGAGATCAGCCTGCGACGATGCACTGACATGCAGGGTTGCGCCGAAGGGGGCAACGGTTTTTATTCTGGAATCATTGTGCAATGCGTGTGACAGTTCGGCCAGTCCCGGTCCCGTAATCTCGCAGGTGACGATGCCGGCGCTCGCGATCAATTCGGCAGCGCTGCCGTGCGCCAGCAATTTGCCGTAGGAGATATACGCCAGCTCGTGGCAACGCTCGGCTTCATCCATGTAATGGGTCGATACCAGCACCGTCAGCCCGGCTTCCGCAAGTGCATGCAACTGGTCCCAGAATTCGCGCCGCGCCTTGGGATCTACGCCGGCGGTAGGTTCGTCCAGCAACAACAGCTTCGGCTCGTGCAGCAGGCACGCAGCCAGCGCCAATCTTTGCTTCCAGCCGCCGGACAGCGAGCCGGCCAGTTGCGTGCGCCGGCTGGACAATCCCAGGCGCTCCAGCGTTGCGCTGACCTTTGCGTTGCGGTTTTGAATCTCGTAAATTCGTCCGATGAATACGAGGTTTTCTTCGATGCTCAAATCTTCATAGAGGCCGAATTTTTGTGTCATGTAACCGACCTGACGCTTGATTTTTTGCGATTCGCGACGGATGTCGTAACCGAGGCAGGTACCTTCGCCCTCGTCTGGCGTCAGCAACCCGCACAGCATGCGGATCGTGGTGGTCTTGCCGCTGCCGTTCGGACCGAGGAAGCCGTAGATGCGCCCTTGTGGAACCTGCATGTCGAAATGGTCGACTACGATACGATCGCCGTAACGCTTGGTGAGGCCGCGCACGTCGATAACCGGTTGTGTCGCTGCGTCCATCATTGCACTTTCGCAGTCGGCGTGTCGGCAGCCGGGACGCCGGCCGTTCTTATTTCAAGCGGTTGGCCTGGATGCAGCCGCGCGGCATCGGCCGGCGCCGGCCGGGCTTCGACCATGAACACCAGCGTCGAACGATTTTCCTTACTGTAGATGAGCGGCGATGTGTATTCGGCTTCGCGCGCAATGAACGAGATCTTCGCCGCAATCGCGGCGCCGCAGCCGTCGCAGTTCAGCATCACATCCTGCCCCAAGCGCAGTGCGCCCAATGCAGTTTCGGGTACAAAGAAACGTGCCTTGATATTCTGCGCCGGCAGCAGGGTGACCACCGGGCTGTCTGCCGGCACGAGTTCCCCCTCGCGGTACAAGACATCAACGACGTCGGCTGCAACCGGCGCCTTTTGGGTTTTCTGTTCCAGCTTCCAGTCGGCTTGCGCAAGTTGCGCCTGTGCCGCGCTCAAGTCCTGCTCTGCCGCCTCGATCTCGTCGCGACGCGCGCCCAGTTGCGCCACGCGCAATTGCGCCTGCAATTCCCTGACCCGCCCCTGATCGCGCGCGACGGCAGTGCGCGCTTCATCCACACGCGCGGGCGAGATGAACTTCGTGGCTGCCAGTTGCTGCTGGCGTGCCAGATCGGTGATCGATAGTTGCAAAGCTGCCTGCGCTTGCGAAAGCTGCGCCTGGACCGCGGCGATTTCGTCCGGGCGTTTTCCTTTTTTCAGATTCGCCAGCACCGCTTGCGCGCGCTCGACGCGGGAGCGAGCTTCTTCACGCGCCGCGCGTTCGTTTTCTTGCTCGAGTATGAAGGCGGGTGCGCCGCGCTCCACCTTGTCGCCGCGTTTCAGGTACATCTTGGCGAGAGTGCCGCCGATGGGGCTGGCAAGGCGAACATAATCGGCTTCCGCATAGCCGGAGTAGAAATCGCGCGACTGCTCGGCACAAGCGGCAAGCGTCGCAATGGCACATGCAAACACCAGTGCACGCATGCTCTTCCTAGCCGAGCCGAGGGCACTGCCACATTGGCCACCCCGTGCAGGATGCATACCTTGCGGCTCCCTCCGTCTACAAACGGATGTCGCGTTCCGCAGGCGGATCAAAGAAGCATCAAATGAAATTCTGAAACGGGCAGAACAGCAGAAAATCCAAGGCGCCTATTTCTGCCGCCCCGTCCCCGTCGAGGAATTCTTTTTTTCATTAATCGCTCATCGTGGATACGCGCTATTTCAATTTTCTGAGGCGCTTTGCATTTGCTGTGGCGCGTGAGTGGAGAGGCTTGAGTCCTCTATGCGCGACGCGGGCGAGCGAGTCCGTCAGCTGTGAGACCGCCGCGGCTGAACCGGACATCGTGTCTTGCACGAGTTTCGCTTGCAAATTGCTCGATTCAGCAAGAGTGGCACTGGTCGCCAGCGAGATGATTCCACTGGTTCCCATCATGAGCTGTTTATATGCCAGCGTGCTGATTTCCTGATTCAGGTTCAGCATGCGTTCCGCAATTGCTTGCGCTGATTCCGCAACCGCTTCGATTTTTTCCTGCCCCATCAATACGAACTCGCGTTGATCATGTTCGCTTGGCACCACTCCAGCCATCGCCATGCGGCTGGCACGATGGCTGATGACTTCAGCTGATGCAACCATCATTTCGCTGGTTTTTAACGCCAAGCCACTCCAGATCAAAAAGGGATTCGAGGCATTGATTCGAATTTTTCTTCGTTTCATGGCTGTTTCCTTTATGCTGCGGAGCGCTGGAAAAATACGCCTCCAATCGTCAAAAAGTGAGGCGGCGGAAATAGCTCCTGTCTCTGGCAATGCAAGAAACTTCCGCGTGCGAAACGCTAGCAATCATCGATAAATTATTCCGTTTATTTGAGTGTAAAAATATCATCTAAGTTCGCTGAAAAGAGATCCTGCTGTGGAGGTAGGTGCTGCAATGCATCTCGGATAGATAATTTGCGCTTTGCTGAAAACAGGCTGTGGCGCCGGTACATGCAAAAATTGCACGCTAAGTCATTAGGCTGTAATAATGAATAATTATTGTTTATGCTTTACAAGTGAGGGATTGAGCGTTCTGGCTGTTATTCATGATGGAGCGCTCAATAAGAATGTATACGAGATGAGAGGACAGCATGTTTGCTGCGGTTGATTTGGGTTCCAATAGTTTCCGCCTGCATATCGGCAGGCACGATGGGGAGAGCATACGCATCATAAAAAGTGCGCGCGATCCAATTCGCTTGGGGGCGGGGCTCGACAGCAAGGGCTGCCTGACCGAGCAGGCAATGCAGCGCGCCATAGAATGCCTGGCGCGTTTCAAGGAAATCCTGGCGACCTATCCGCTCGATGCGGTGCGCGTGGTTGCCACCAATACGCTGCGTATCGCAAAAAATGCGAATGCATTTCTACCCGCTGCCGAGAGAGCGATCGGCTATCCGATCGAGATCATTTCCGGCGAAGAAGAGGGACGCTTGATTTACATGGGAGTCGCCAGTACGGTCGCCGCTTCAGACGAGAGAAGGCTGGTGCTGGACATAGGCGGAGGCTCGACCGAGTTGATTCTCGGTAGAGGACAGGAAATCGAGCGGGTTGAATCGTTCAGCATCGGTACCGTCAAGCAAAGCCTTTCCTTTTTTCCCGGCGGGCTCATTGATGCCGCATCGTTCGACGCCGCGATACTTTCCGCACGCAGCCATTTTGAAGACGCCGCGCCGCCCTATCATCCGCAATATTGGTCGGTGGCGTATGGCTCTTCCGGCACGATGCGTGCGATAGCAGACGCGATTTCGAAAAACGGCCTGGGCGACGGTACGCTGTCCTCCAATAGCGTGGAAGCGCTCAAGGCGCGCCTGATTCAATTCGGCCATACCAGCCGTATCGAACTGGCGGGGATGAAGCCGGATCGCGCCGCAGTGATCGTGGGCGGCCTGGCGATTCTGATTGGCCTGATGCAGGAACTGGGTATCAAATCGATGGCGCCGATCGAGGCGGGGCTGCGCGTCGGCGTGCTGTGGGATTTGCAGTTGCGTGCGACCCAGCGCGATCGGCGCGAGCAATCGGTGCGCAGTGCGTTGCCACGCTTTCACGTTGACGAGGTGCGCGCCAGCCGAGTTGCGGATATCGCAAGCGCGCTGTACGGCTTGCTCAAACCCGGCGCCGACACGTATAGCCGGTATCTGTACTGGAGCGGGTTGTTGCATGAGATCGGCGCGGTCGTTTCACACAGCGGGTATCACAAGCATGGCGCCTATCTGATCGAGAATGCGGACCTTCCCGGTTTTACCACGCGTGAGCAGCGCACCATGAGTATGTTGATACTCGGGCAGAAGGGTAATTTGCGAAAACTCAACGACAGCTTATCCGATCCTGATTTTGCCAAAGCGCTGCTGGCGCTACGCCTGGCCGTCATGTTCATGCATTCCCGGATCGACGTGGACCCGGAGCAGATACGTCTGAAAATGAAGAACAAGATCGAGCTTGAGATCAAACGAGCCTGGATCGCCGACCACCCCACCGTGTCGTACTGGATGGAGAAAGAGAGGGAGTGGTGGGATCAGGTCGGCATCGATTTCACGATCAGGGCCAGTTGATTTTGTGTAGACCGCCAAAAAGTGAGCGGTTCCGCCAAGCCGCTCGAAACTTTCTGGATAGAGAGATATAATTGGCGCCGTATTTGTCATTGGGGAGTAGCCTTCTTCTCCCGGAAGAAAACGCATCAACATACTTGATCTCGGTCATGGTGCGTTTGACCAGATGATCTGGCGCCATGCGCGCGAAAGACCATCCACGGTTTGGCGAGACCTTTGGCATGTGCGCTTCCGTTACCCAGGGTTGGGCGGGAAGCGTCATGTCATTGGTTGATCGTTCGCCCAACCCGCTTTATTGCAATGGAAGCATTCCTGGTATCCGTCCTCGCTGTCACCATCGGTGAAATCGGCGATAAAACACAACTTCTCGCATTGCTGCTGGCGGTCCGCTTCAGGCGACCTGTGCCGATCATCGCCGGCATCTTCGTCGCGACCATTGCCAATCACGCGTTGGCGGCGCTGCTCGGGCAATTGGTCGCTGCACATATCCCAACCGCGATGCTGCGCTGGATGCTGGGGTTGTCGTTCCTTGCCATCGCCGCTTGGGCGCTCAAGCCCGACAAGATGGAAAACGAGGCAGTGGGGCAGGGTCACTATGGTGTTTTTGTTCTCACCTGCATCACCTTCTTCCTCGCAGAAATCGGCGACAAAACGCAGTTGGCGACGGTAGCGCTGGCAGCCCGCTACCAGGACTTGATCCCGGTACTCGCGGGTACCACGATGGGCATGCTGCTGGCAGACGTGCCTGCGGTATTCCTGGGTCGGGTGGCGTCGCCCAAGTTCCCTTTCAAATTGGTACGCGGGATCGCGGCTGGCATATTTGCCGCGCTGGGCGTGGCCGTGCTTGCAGGCGTGCCGCTGGGACTTTGATGGCCATATACGATCACTGTACGGAATGCCGATAGCGGTGGCACAGAGGGAGTGGCGGTCAACGGATGCGCAAATTCTGCAACTTGTATTGCTTGATTTAATTGTATATATTGTTTATATAATTAATTTAAAAGGGGAGTAATTCATGGTAACCAGAAAAACCGGATCGCCGACAAAAGAGACACCGACTTTGGTAAAGGCAAAACCCAATGGCGCAGCGCCTGAAACGAAGTCCACCGTTGCAAAAACGAAGCCGGTTGTGGCGAAATCGAAACCCGTTGCAGCAGCAAAGAAACCAGGCAAGCCAGCGGTCTCTGCATCCATCAAAACCGCAACACCCGTTGCCAAGCCGGTAGCGAGTCCAGACAAGGTTCTACCCAAGGCCAAACCCGCGCCGGAACAAAAAGAGAAAATCAAGAAGCCGAAACTGGTGCGCGACAGTTTCACGATGCCTGAAGCGGAATACCAGGTACTCGGCGACGTGAAGAAGGCGTGCCTCAAAGCCGGCATTGCAGTCAAAAAAAGCGAATTGCTACGGGTAGGTGTGGCGTTGATCAAGAACATGGATGTCGCACGACTCAAGGCTGCCGTCAGCAGCCTGCCACCATTGAAGGCAGGCCGCCCGAAGAAATGCTGATCGTTGCATCAATAGCTAATTTTCTGTCATCCTCGTTCCTGATCGCCCCATTCGCGTTCAGATGCAGCGGGCCTTGGGTTATTGAAACGTGTAGCGCGCCCCGACCCACACGGTGTGCGGTGCGCCAGGCATGTAGAAGGTGGTGCCGGTCATCTCTGAATTGCGATAACCGCCTGTGGGCGTGAGGACGTAAGAATCCAATTGGCCAACGGTGTTCTTTGGTAAGTCAGCAGATACGGCGACCGTAACTGCCGGCGGACACGCCGATGGCCGTACTCGCATTCTTCTTTCCATCCTTGGTCTGAATGGATAGCGCGCCCCCAACGTATTCAACCCGCAGAGCGGGTTGGCGCCGGACATCAAGCTGACGGAGGAAATGATGGCCTTGGGGATAAGATCCCACATCACTACGTCGCCGAAAGCTTGATTCAGGCGCACACCATCCATATACACCGAGAGCCCTTGCGTCTATTGACGACGGGCATGTCGTTGATGAACTAACTGACATCGTCGTGCTCGAATTGAGCATGCGATGCAATGTTGTATAACGTTAAGGAATTCAATGTCCGAGCAGGAGCAACTTGCGCAATTAAAAAAGATGCGATGGATCGCCACCAGCCTGCTTGTGCTGATGGCGATTCTTTTTGTTGGCGCAAAGTTATTGCAATCGACTTACGGCTATCTTTCCTTCGTGAGCGCATTTGCCGAAGCCGCGATGGTGGGGGCACTAGCTGACTGGTTTGCCGTCACGGCGCTTTTCAGAAGACCATTGGGGCTGCCGATTCCGCACACCGCCATCATTCCGGAAAACAAGGATCGTGTAGGCGAAAGCATCGCTTATTTTCTTGAACATAATTTCATCACGCGCGAGGTGCTGAGCGAGGAGCTGGCACAAATTGATTTTTCCGGCGTGGCTGCAAATTGGTTAATGCAACTCGCGAATAGCCGCGCCGTCGCGACGCAGATCGTAAGCGTGGTACCTGCCTTGTTGCACCTGATCGAGGACGACGATGCCAGCCGCTTCCTGCAACGTGTGATAAGGACGTCAATGAAGGACGTCAAGGTCGCGCCGCTTTTGGCCGAAGTCTTATCGGTTCTGGCCGCCGGCCAACATCATCAAATTTTGTTTGATCGTGCGATTGAGAGTGCGGCGCGCGCGTTGGAACAGAATAAACCCTACATCCGGCAAAAGGTTCACGAGCAAAGTCCGCGCTGGATGCCGAAATCGCTTGATGACAAATTTTTTGAGCACCTGATCGAGGGCGCGCAAAATATTCTGAACGAAATGCAACGCGAAGGTAGCGAATGGCGGGAGCAGTTTCAAGCTGCGACCGACGAGTTGATCGATAAATTGAGAAGCTCGCCAGAGTACGAAGAAAAAATCGCCGGCGTGGTAAGACGAGGTCTGAGGCATCCTCTGCTGCACGATTACACGGCTAACGTGTGGCGAATTACCAAGGAGCGGCTGTTGACCGATACCACATCCGCGGATTCGAAGGCTGTGGCCAAACTGAATGATGCGATCCACATTTTCAGCAAGGTACTGATGCAGGAGGAGACGGTGCGCGATAAACTCAATCACTGGATGCGCAGCTTCGCTACAGAAACCATCGTTGCGCGACGCGATATCATCGCTGCTCTGGTACAACGCGTGATTCAAAAATGGGACGCCGAGACAATCTCACGCAAATTCGAACTGCACGTCGGAAAAGATCTTCAATACATCCGCATCAACGGTACCTTGGTCGGCGGCTTGGTCGGTCTGGTTCTGCACACGCTGAGCCTTGCGTTGCAATAGATCGAGACGCAATGAGAGTCGATCACATTAGAGCGGTTTGCGCTCCAATGTAAGGTAGGGTGCGCCCCGCGCACCGGTGCTCTTGCGGCGGTATCGGTGCGCGGGGCGCACCCTACAGTGATTTGCAATCCGCTCTAGGCGATTTCCTGAAAAGAAAACCGCCTTATTGGCAGTGCTTTACAGAAAATCTGCTTGAAACCCATTAAGATGGAACCAGTTGTTGATACCGAAAGCGATGGCTCTACAACACGTTTTGCGGTGCATGCCGTACCTACCTTTTACTAATAACTATTTGGGCAAACCCATGAAACAAGACCAGCGCTTCCCGAACCTCTTCATCCTCGATCACCCACTGATCCAGCATAAGCTCAGTCATATGCGCGACCGCGAAACGTCGACCCGCAGCTTCCGCGAATTGCTGCGCGAGATCACATTGTTGATGGGTTACGAAATCACCCGCAATCTGCCGCTGACGACGACGCGCATCGAGACGCCGTTGCAGAGCATGGAGGCGCCGGTCATCGCCGGCAAAAAGCTGGTGCTCGTTCCTGTATTACGGGCGGGGATCGGCATGAGCGATGGCTTGCTGGAGTTGATTCCTTCCGCGCGAGTCGGTCATATCGGCGTCTATCGCGATCCAGCGACTCATATGCCGGTGGAATATCTGGTGCGCTTGCCGGATTTGGCCGACCGCAGTTTTATCGTATGCGATCCGATGCTTGCCACCGGCAACTCGGCAGTGCATGCGGTCGAGGCGCTGAAGAAGCGCGGCGTCGGCGATGACCAGATCATGTTCCTGGCATTGGTCGCGGCGCCGGAAGGCGTTGAAACCTTCCAGCGCGCCCATCCGAATGTGAAGCTGTATGTGGCGGCGCTGGATTCGCATCTGAACGATCATGCGTATATTGTCCCTGGTCTGGGGGATGCCGGAGATCGCTTGTTCGGAACCAAGTAGGCGGATTTATTTGAAGAACAAATCCGGTGCCATGGCCGCTTTAAGGAAATTGCTGGAGCCGTTATCGTATTCGTCTTGCGCAATCCACCACACGTTTGCCTTGCGTATCGTCCAGTCCTGCCGCATGCCGGCAATCAACAGCGCCGCTGCCTGGCCGAGCGTAGGTTGATGTCCGACGATCAAGACCGGTTCCCGGCTGTCCGGCCAATTTGCGGCAGCCAGTAATCTTTCCAGGCCATTTTCCGGCGCCAGCTCTGGCACGGTTTTGAACTTGCGGCCAAGCGCCTCTGCGGTTTGCATCGTGCGTCTGGCTGGACTCACCAGTATCTTGCAACTGTTGGGCAGGTTGCGGTCCAGCCACTCCCCCATTTTCGCCGCTTGCATGTGGCCTTTTGCAGTCAATGCACGCGCGTGGTCGGGCGTACCCAACTCCGCTTCGGCATGGCGCCACAGGATCAGTTCCATGCTTTATTCTCCGGTATCGGAAGTGTGGGACCCAAGTGTCTGCATCAGGTATTGCTGTGCGCTGAATGCGCTTTGCTTGCTGCGCGATTTACGTTTTTGATACAAGCCGCTGGGCTCCAGTTCCCATGCGTCGGCATTGTCCTTCAGGTAGAGATTCAGACCTTCCACGATGACGCGATTCTTCAGCGATTTATTCAGCACCGGAAACGCGACCTCAATGCGACGGAACAGGTTGCGGTTCATCCAGTCCGCGCTGGAGAGATAGACATCATGCGCCAAGTCGTTGCGGAAATAAAAGATACGGCTATGTTCCAGGAAACGGCTGACGATCGAGCGCACCCGGATATTTTCCGATAAGCCGCGCACGCCGGGCTTGAGCGCACACGCGCCGCGCACGATCAAATCGATTTTGACGCCGTCGGACGATGCAGCGTACAAGGCGCGAATGACTGACTCATCCAGCAATGCATTCATTTTGGCGATGATGTGGCCGGGACGTCCTTCGCGCGCGATCCTTGCCTCGTTGCGAATCGCCTTGATGAATTCCTTTTGCAGCGCAAATGGCGCCAGCCACAAATGATGCAGTTTTTTAGGCTTGGTCAGACTGGTCAGGTGAATGAATATCTCGTTGACCTCGGCGGTCAAGGCGGGATTGGCCGTCAACAAACCGAAATCGGTATAGAGCTTGGTGGTGGTCGGATGGTAATTGCCGGTGCCAAGGTGCGCGTAGTAGCGCAGTTCATTGTCTTCGCGCCGGATCACCAGCGCGATCTTGGCATGCGTTTTCAATCCGACCACGCCGTACACGACCTGCGCCCCGACGCGCTCCAGCCTATCTGCCCAGTTGATATTTGCCTCCTCATCGAAGCGCGCCATCAATTCGACGATCACGGTTACTTCCTTGCCGCGTAGCGCCGCAGTGATCAGCGAATCCATCACATCGGAATTCATGCCGGTGCGATAAATCGTATGCTTGATGGCGACTACATCGGGATCGTTCGCGGCGCTACGGATAAAATCGAGGACCGGCTGGAATGACTGGTAAGGATGGTGCAGCAGTACATCTTCGTTTTTCAGTAGCGTGAAGATGTCTTCCTGGGCAAGCTTGGGCGGATAAGCGGGAGAAAACACCGGGAATCGCAAGGCCGGTTGGCTTGCATGTTCGATCAGTTCGGTTAACCGCACCATGTTGACCGGCCCATCTACGGCGTACAGGCGGTTTTTATTGATTGAAAACTGCTCAAGCAAAAAATTTGCAAGGTGGGGCGGACAATTTTTGGCAACTTCCAGCCGTACCGCGACACCGAATTGGCGACTGTGCAATTCGCTTTGTAATGCTTGGCGCAGATTCTTGACTTCTTCTTCATCCACCCATAAATCGCTGCTGCGTGTGACGCGAAATTGTGAAAATGCTACCACCTTGCGCCCGGTAAACAGGTCGGTAACGTGGGCATGGATGATGGAGGACAACAAGCAGAACGTCACGCCGTTCTTTGACAATGCATCAGGCAGGCGAATGACCCGCGGCAATACACGTGGTGCTTTGACGATCGCGATTGCGGTACCGCGCCCGAATGCGTCCTTGCCAGACAGTTCAATAATGAAGTTGAGGCTCTTGTTGACGACTTGCGGGAACGGATGCGCCGGATCGAGCCCGATCGGCGTCAACAGCGGCCGCACTTCGCGATCGAAAAAAGCCTTTACCCATGCACGCTGCGCCTCGTTGCGATCCTGGTGTCGCAACAAGCGAATGCCTTTTGCAGATAACTGCGGCAAAATTTCATCATTCAGGATTGCATATTGCTTCTCGATAATCTGGTGACACTCAGCACTGGTGCGCTCCAACGAGGCGGTGAGGGCGGGCGGCTCCACCAGAGTCCCGTCGATCCGATTCCGGGCGAGCAGGCTTGCGATGCGGCCTTCAAAGAATTCGTCCAGATTGCTGCTGACAATACATAAATAGCGCAGTCGTTCCAGCAACGGCACAGACGCGTCCTCTGCCAGTGCCAACACCCGCCGGTTGAATGCCAATTGCGACAATTCCCGATTGAGATAAATTTCGCTCTGGGATGCGGCCGTTTGCAATTTGCTATCAGGGCTTAACTTCTTATTTATGTGTTGTTTCATTTCGCCAATAATACAAGCGGGCGTTTAGGCAGGCAACATCGTGGCTCCGTGACAACTATTCTCGGTTTCAAGCGGCCTATGACGAATTATTTTGACAAGTCATAAAGCTGTCACAATTCTTGTTTAGAGTTCATCGTGTCTTACTTGACCAACATGAGGGCAGATATGCGACTGAACCAAATTTTGAAATCCGTAGTCTTGGCGGCAGGTGCTGCAATAGCGTTTTCTTCTGCACAGGCAGCCGATATCACTGGTGCTGGTGCAACGTTTCCGTATCCAATTTACGCCAAATGGGCGGAGGCCTATAAAAAGACCACTGGTACGGGCATGAACTACCAATCCATCGGTTCCGGCGGTGGCATCAAGCAAATCAAGGCTAAAACCGTGGATTTCGGTGCATCCGACATGCCTCTCAAGGTGGAAGATCTGAACGCGGCAGGTCTCACGCAGTTTCCGGCCATCATGGGCGGCGTGGTGCCGGTGGTGAATCTGGAAGGACTGAAGCCTGGTCAATTGAAAATGACCGGCGACATCCTTGCCAACATTTACCTGGGCAAGATCACCAAATGGAATGCGCCGGAAATCACTGCCATCAACGCTGGTGTAACGCTGCCGGCTAACGATATTACGGTTGTGCACCGTGCTGACGGTTCGGGGACATCGTTCCTGTTCACCGATTTCCTGTCCAAGGTCAACGCTGATTTCAAAACGACCGTGGGTGCAGGCACTGCGGTTAAGTGGCCGGTCGGTCTAGGCGGCAAAGGCAATGAGGGCGTCGCCGCCAACGTGCAGCGTATCAAGGGTTCGATTGGCTATGTTGAATATGCATATGCTAAAAGAAACAAGATGCAACATACGCAGTTGAAAAACCGCGACGGCCAGTTCGTGGAGCCCGATGATGATAACTTCAAAGCTGCTGCCGCAGGTGCCGATTGGGCTAAAACGCCTGGCTTTGCTGTGGTCCTCACAAACCAACCGGGCAAAGCCAGTTGGCCGATCACCGGTGCGTCGTTCATTCTGATGCACAAGGTGCAAGCCGATGCCGCCAGAGGCAAGGAAGTCCTGAAGTTCTTCGATTGGGCCTACAAGAGCGGCGGCGCCATGGCTGCCGAGCTTGACTATGTTTCGATGCCGGCTCCAGTTGTGAAACTGGTGCAAGACGCATGGAAAACGCAATTGAAAGATGCATCCGGCAAGGCTGTCTGGTAATTCCGGGGCGGAAATTTCAGATAATTGCTTTTACAGTAACGCGTAACAAGGGAAGGGCTGTGTTTGTTATAGTGCCGAGTCGATATGATATCCAAACATTATTCAAGCACAACCCCTATCGCTAAAGTGAGTTATGAGTGCCCCTATTTTTCCCATCGTGATGCCGCTGGCTGAATCAGAGAAAAAAGCACCTGAAGTCCATACTGCGGACAAGACGCTGATTGCCACGATGCGCAATCAGCGTCTTCAGGATTTTTTCTTCCACAAGATCACACTCGGATTCGCGCTGAGTGTTTTGCTCGTTTTGGTCGGCATTATTATTTCACTTGTCATCGGCGCATGGCCAGCGTTCAAGGAATTCGGCTTCGCATTTATCACTACGGTCGAATGGGATCCGGTCAATGACAAATATGGCGCGCTGATTGCGATTGTCGGCACACTCGTCACCTCGCTGATTGCACTTGTCATCGCGTTTCCTCTCAGTTTCGGTATCGCCTTGTTCCTCACGGAAATCTGTCCGGTTTGGCTGCGCCGCCCACTGGGCGCTGCCGTCGAGTTGCTGGCAGGTGTACCGAGCATTATTTATGGCATGTGGGGCCTGTTTGTATTCGCCCCGCTGTTTGCCGATTATGTGCAGCCCGCGCTGGCGCATACCTTAGGGCAATTACCAGTGATCGGCCAGCTTTTCAAGGGGCCGATGATGGGGATCGGCATTCTGACCGCCGGAATGATCCTGGCCGTCATGATCATTCCATTTATCTCGTCGGTCATGCGCGATGTATTTGAAGTGGTTCCCGCCGTGCTGAAGGAGTCCGCATACGGCCTCGGTTGCACCAAGTGGGAAGTCGTACGCAAGATTGTGCTGCCTTATACCAAGAACGGTGTCGTGGGCGGCGTGATGCTTGGCCTGGGACGCGCGCTCGGCGAAACCATGGCGGTCACGTTCGTGATAGGCAATGCGCACCAGCTATCGTGGTCTCTTTTTTCTGCCGGTAACAGCATTGCGTCGACGCTGGCTAATGAATTCGCCGAAGCAGAATCCACACTACATGTGTCGTCCCTGTTCGCGCTCGGTTTGATCCTGTTCGTCATTACATTCATCGTTCTGTCTGCCGCCAAATTGATGTTGCTCGGGATGTCTCGCAAGGAGGGGTTGAAATGAATAGTGCTCCCTTGAATCCTGTCTATCGTCGGCGTCTGTGGATCCATCGCATTGGCATTGCGCTATCGTCCATGGCGATGGCGGTGGGATTGTTTTTCCTGATGTGGATTCTGTTTACGCTGCTGGTGAAAGGTGTCGGTGCGCTGAGCGTCGATATGTTTACCCAGACGACGCCTGCGCCGGGTAGCGATGGCGGCGGCTTGACGAATCCGATTGTCGGCAGTCTTTTGATGGTCGGGCTGGCGACAGCGATCAGTACGCCAGTCGGTATTTTTGCTGGAATCTACCTGGCTGAATATGGTGAGCAGAGCGTACTCGCACAAGTCACGCGTTTCGTCACCGATATCATGCTGTCGGCACCCTCGATTGTGATCGGCCTGTTTATCTATGCGATTTACGTAGCGAACGTAAAACATTTTTCGGGTTGGGCCGGCACCTTTGCGATCTCGCTGATTGCGATTCCGGTGGTCGTGCGTACCACCGACAACATGCTGAAACTGGTCCCCAACAGTTTGCTCGAAGCCGCCTTCGCGCTTGGTGCTCCGCGCTGGAAAGTCGCGACGATGGTGCGTCTGCGGGCCGTGAAAGCGGGTGTGATGACCGGTGCGTTGCTGGCGCTGGCCCGCATTTCGGGCGAGACGGCGCCGCTATTGTTTACTGCATTGAACAACCAATTTTTCAGCGCGGACATGAATGCACCGCTGGCGAATCTGCCGGTTGTCATTTATCAATTTGCAATGAGCCCGTACGATAACTGGCGCGCCCTTGCGTGGGGCGGCGCATTGCTGGTGACCTTCAGCGTATTGGGCCTGAACATCTTGTCGCGTACCTTCTTCAGCCAGAAGATCCGGAATTGAATACTAAAAGACGATATGAATAATCAAATTTCTGCCCAAGTCGCTGCGAGTGTCGCTGTGAATATCGACAAACAGCCGACCATCGAAATTTCAGATTTGAATTTTTTCTATGGAAATTTTCAGGGATTGAAAAATATCAACCTGAAGATTCATGAGAAAAAGGTCACCGCCTTTATCGGCCCATCGGGTTGCGGCAAGTCAACGTTATTGCGCACGCTGAACCGAATGTATGACTTGTATCCAGGTCAACGCGCCGAAGGAAAAATCATGTACCACGGCCGTAATATCCTGGAGCCAGGACAGGACGTGAATATGCTGCGCGCCAAGGTCGGCATGGTGTTTCAGAAGCCGACGCCGTTCCCGATGTCGGTCTACGACAACATCGCATTCGGTGTGCGCCTGTATGAAAACCTGCCGAAGGGCGAAATGGATGAGCGGGTCGAATGGGCGCTGAACAAGGCGGCATTGTGGGGCGAGGTCAAGGACAAGCTCAACAAGAGCGGCCTCAGCCTGTCGGGCGGCCAGCAACAGCGCCTTTGCATTGCGCGCGGCGTGGCGGTCAAGCCGGACGTGTTGCTGCTGGATGAGCCGACCTCGGCGCTGGATCCGATCTCTACCGCGAAAATCGAAGAACTGATCAGCGAACTGAAACAAGATTACACGATCACAATTGTTACTCATAACATGCAACAGGCGGCGCGCTGTTCCGACTATACCGCGTACATGTATTTGGGCGAGTTGGTGGAGTTTGGCGAGACTGATCAAATCTTCATGAACCCGGCGAAAACAGAGACGCAGGATTACATTACCGGTCGCTTTGGGTAATGAAAATTATTGCAGGACAAAAGAAGGCCGCCAAGGCTTTGTGAGGCGCTGCCGTGCATCGAATGATGCAGCGTTTTTGTCTCTAACAAAACAAGGAGAAACCTGATGCCAGGCGAACACTCTTCAAAACAATTTGATCAGGATCTTGAGACGATACGCTCCAAGGTTTTGATGATGGGCGGGCTGGTTGAAAACCAGTTCCGCGATGCGATCACGTGCTTTAGAACCGGCGATGCCGAGCAAGCGACGCAAGTGATCAAGGCGGATGAAGACGTCAATCGCCTTGAAGTCATACTGGACGATACTTGCAGCCATTTGATCGTCAAACGCCAGCCGGCCGCCAACGATTTGCGTACTGTCATGGCCTCGCTCAAGGTGATCACCGATCTGGAACGCATCGGCGACGAAGCAGCCAAGATCGCGCGCACCACGAAAAACATGCATGAGCGCGGGATGACGGGCACATTCAATCACTATGAGACGATCCGTGTGATTTCCAACAGCGCGAGCGATTTGCTGCACGATGCGCTTGACGCATTTGCACGATTGGACAAGGATCAGGCGATCCATCTCATTGCGCAAGACCAGATCATCGATCATGAATTCCGCACGATCATACGCAATGCGATCACCTTCATGATGGAAGATCCGCGCACCATCTCGGCGGCACTCGATACCTTGTGGGTCGCGAAGGCAATCGAACGGATTGGCGACCATGCGAAAAATATCGCGGAATATGTGATCTACGTGGTCGAAGGCAAAGATATTCGCCATACCGATTATGCGAGCACGCAATTGGATCACAACGCCTGACGGCTATCGCCGTTCCCTCACCCCAACACGAACTCCTTTCCCGCCAGCGGGGGAGGGGCGCGAAACGAGCCGCTGTGCGGCTTTAAATTTGATTGCCATGGCCGCAGGCGAAACCAATATTCTGATTGTCGAAGATGAACCCTCCATTGTTGAGCTGGTCAGCTTCACGTTGAAAGAAGCGGGCTGGAATGCATCGGTCGCTAACAATGCTGCTGAAGCATGGGAGTTCATCCAGCGGCGCACCCCGCAAATGGTCCTGCTGGACTGGATGCTGCCGGATCAGACCGGCTTGCGCTTGTTATCGCGAATTCGCGCGGATCGCCAGTTCAATGAACTGCCCGTGATCATGCTGACTGCGAAAAGCATGGAAGAAGACAAGATCGCCGGCCTCGATAATGGTGCCGACGACTATGTGACTAAACCATTTTCGCCGCGTGAACTGACGGCGCGCATCAATGCCTTGTTACGGCGAAAAACACCCGAGCACGCACAAAAGCTGATGACGGTCGGCGTGGTGACGCTGGATCCGGCCAGTTGCAGCGTCAGCCTGCATGACCAGAAAATCGATATCGGCCATGCCGAATTCAAGCTTTTGAAATTCTTTATGGCGCATCCGGACCGAGTTTTCTCGCGCAGTCAGTTGCTGGACAAGGTGTGGGGCGACCATGTCGTCATTGAAGAGCGCACCGTCGACGTTCATGTGCTGCGACTGCGCAAAGCGCTCAAAGACGCCGAATCGCTTATCAAGACCGTTCGTAGTGTAGGCTACATGCTGTCCGAAAAATAGGAGCATCTAACTCATTGTGTTAGAGGCCCCATACTTCTCTGTTTTATGAATCCACAGCTATTGTTCTGGATTCCGGCCGCTTTGCGTATATCGCTTGTTTTTCTCGGATCCGGAATCCTTTGGTTTTTCTTTGGGCCCATCATCGGGCTTTTGCTCGGTATCGCGGGAATGGCATTGCTGGTCGTGGTGCAGATACTTTATCTTTACCGCTTGTGGGGGTGGCTCGACAACCCCGACAGCAGCAAATTACCCGACGGGTGGGGGGCGTGGACAGATATTTTTGCGCGGCTCTACAGATTGCGTCGCGATGATGAAAAAAATCGCGCCGAACTGACCGAGTGGCTGGCTCGCTTCAGGCAAGCGATGAGCTTGTTGCCGGATGGGGTCGTCATCATGGACGATGTGCTTTTTCTGGAATGGTGCAATCCTGCCGCTGAAAAACACCTGGGGCTGAAGAATGATCGCGACAAGGGGATGCGCGTTACCAATCTGATTCGCAACCCGGATTTCATGGATTACATCATCCTGGGGCGCTATGAACAACCGCTCACGCTGTCGCTGCGGGAGCGCAAGCTGATTGTGCAAATCATTCCATTTGAAAACCGTCGCCAAATTTTGGTCACGCATGATGCGACGGAATCAGAACGAATAGAAATGATGCGACGCGATTTCATCGCCAATGCATCGCATGAGCTGCGTACGCCGCTGACTGTGATCAACGGCTTTCTTGAAATCGCCTATAACCAGCCGAACCTTGATCAGCAAACGCGCATGGCGCATTTGAAGCTGATGAACGAGCAAGGAAAGCGCATGCAAAATCTGGTCGAAGACATGTTGACGCTGACTCGGCTGGAATCGATCGATTACCCTCTGCGCCCGGAACGGGTCAATATCCACAGTTTGCTGGACCAGATATTGCGGGAAGCCAATGCATTGTCGGGGGGCAAACACAAAATTTCCCTGACGATCGATGGCCCCGACATCAAGGGTGGCACCGAAGAACTGAGAAGTGCGTTTAGTAACCTGGTATCGAATGCGGTGCGCTACACGCCAGCGGATGGCGAAATCAGACTCGCATGGAAAATGAAGCCGTCGGGGCCGCAGTTTTCTGTGCAAGACACTGGTATCGGCATTCGCGCTGAACACATCGTGCGCCTGACAGAGCGTTTTTACCGGGTCGACAAAAGCAGATCAAGAGAGACCCGAGGCACCGGCTTGGGCCTTGCAATCGTCAAGCATGTATTGTTGCGCCATGGCGCGACTCTGACGGTGGACTCTGAACCTGACAAGGGCAGCACGTTTACTGCAAAGTTTCCTTGAGTAAACTTTTAAAAGGGATACACTGGTTACAGGATCATAAGATATGAAAAGAAAATGCTCACTCAGCCCAATCCTTCATGGAAGCGATCAGTAAAGGGAGCCAAAATTCCCCTCGCTCTGAATATAGCCTTTTCTGTTTGTATATTGTTGATATTGCCAGGGTGCGCGGGCCTGCTGCCGAATACAAAGCAGGAAAGCCGGTCGCCATGGCATAGTTATGAAGATGCGCAAACCATGTTTGCCGGCATCCTCCCTGGAAAAACCAGTTTGACGGAATTGAAAGCGCTCGGTGTTGATCCGGAGCGCACGCCCAACATTGCGGTGCTTGCACACGCAGATTTGCTGCGCAGGCTGATTCCGGTATCAACTCCCGACATTCGTCTTCTCGACACCGGTTTGCAGGAATGCATCTCGGCGGCGCAGTCTTGCTTTGCATATGAAATCGAACAAAAGCATCTGGATCGCCAGCGCGTTGGAAATTTCTGGATGGATTTCCTGAATTTCAAGCGCGTGGTAAACGTATCCGGCTGGCAGTTTGACGCAATCGTTGTGATCAAGAATGACACCGTCATTTACAAGCTGTGGAGCGGTAAACCCAACATCCATCAGCTGGAAGAGGAGCAGAGTCCGCTTGGCCCTTTCCAAGGGGGAGGGATATCCGCGTTTCAGCGTTAATGAGATCGCATGATTTCCTGCGGTATATTGCCGATTTTGCTGGCCGCAACATAAGCTACAATTCAATCCGGTTCGCATATTCATGCGGCCACAAGCGTTCGAGTATCAATCGGGCGCATTCGAATGACTTAAAGGCTGAATCAATATCGTCCACAGCATGATCAGGACGATATCATTTCGCCGCTTTATGCGGCATCGCGGGATGCCGTAACTCTAATATCTCATGTCCCTTATACGTTTATTGTCGATTTGCGTTGTTTCAGCAGCGAGCATGTTGACCGGTTGCAGTACAACTGCCTCATCAATTCCAGTACCCACTCTCCCGGTTGTTACGCCGCAGCCCAAGCCGCTACGCCCGGTCAAAATCGGTCTTGCATTGGGGGGCGGTGCCGCACGCGGCTTTGCACATATTGGCGTTATCAAGGTGCTGGAGTCTCAAGGCATCATGCCCGATATCGTGGTCGGCACCAGTGCCGGAAGCTTGGTTGGCGCATTGTATGCAGCAGGCAATAATGGCTACGCGTTGCACAAGCTGGCGCTCGATATGGATGAAGCTGCGATCTCGGATTGGTCGGTGCCGCTGTTTGCCAAAGCGAGCGGCGTATTGAAGGGCGAAGCGCTGCAAAATTACGTCAACCGAACTGTCAATAACGTGCCGCTTGAAAAGCTGAAAATGCGATTTGGCGCAGTGGCGACCGATCTGAATAGTGGTGCGCCGATATTATTTCAACAGGGTAATACTGGTCTTGCAGTGCGCGCATCTTCCGCCGTGCCGAGTGTTTTCCAGCCGGTCAAGATTGGCGATCGCCGTTATGTCGATGGAGGCCTAGTGTCGCCGGTACCGGTACATTTTGCGCGCGAGATGGGTGCGGATTTCGTCATTGCCGTCGATATTTCCTCGCAGCCGGATGCGCAAACCGCATCGAGTTCTTTGGATGTGCTGCTGCAAACCTTTGCCATCATGGGACAGAGCATCAATCGCCAAGAACTGAAGAATGCGGATATTGTGATCAACCCGAAACTCGGCACCATGAAAGGTAATGATTTCAACGGCCGCAACCTTGCGATTTTGGCGGGTGAGCAAGCTGCTAATGAAATACTTGTGGAAATCAAACGAAAGCTCAAAGCCAGGCGCGAGCAGTAATAACGTCGCAATCGGGTTGCTTCAAGGGTTTGGAAATTAATTCTGATCCGGCTCGTTGAGGCGACGAGCGCCGTTAAAGCGCTTTTTCCAATAGTTGATATCCATGCTCTCAATCCGGACTTCACCGCCGGCGGAAGGCGAATGGATGAACTTGCTATCGCCCAGATAAATGCCGACATGAGAAAACCCGCGTTTCAAAGTGTTGTAAAACACCAGATCGCCGGGTTGCAAATCTTTTTGATCGACATGTTGGCCTAGGTGGCTAATTTCTTCGGACGTGCGCGGCAAGTCTTCGCCCCATGCTTCCTTGAAGACGTAACGAACCAGCCCGCTGCAATCAAGGCCGTTTTCCGGCGTGGTGCCGCCGTATTTATATCGGATGCCGAGCATCCCCATCGCGCTTAATGCCAGTTCAGATGCCCGATTGGTAAACTTCTGCAGCTTGGTAAGGGCGGTGTTGGGTTCCGACGCTGGTGTTTCCACGCTGAAGGCTGAATGGGATAAACCCAGCAAGGCGGCAAGCACGCCCGCGTTCGAGAAAAGCTTCACTCGGCGAGGGAGTCGTCTAGTTGTCATCAGGGTAATCTCTTCAATATGACTTTCAGAATGTAAGTCAATCCAGTAGTGCTGTCAAAAATTATTGCTTGCAGGTATGCTACCGATAACGCAAGTAAAGACCGGTTCGCATGCTTCAAAATACATCCAGCGATATTCCCGTTAAACCGCGCGTCCTGATTGCGGACGACTCTCGCATAGTGCGCGCCATGCTGATCAAACATATTGAAGGCATGTTCGAATTCCGCGAGGCTCTTGATGGAGAGCAGGCTTGGGAGACACTGCTGCTCGACCAGAGTATTCGTGTCGTGATTACCGATCTCACCATGCCGAAGCTGGATGGATACGGCTTGCTGCAGCGAATTCGGACATCAAAAATTGCGCGGATACGCAATATCCCGGTTGTCGTCGTCTCCGGTAGTGATGAACAGGAAGAGCGCATACGTGCCAAGGCCGCCGGCGCGACCGACTTGATTGCCAAGGGTATCGGCACCACACAATTGCTGTCGCGCCTCGATATTTTATCAAAGCTGGTAAACACACAATGCGAATTCGAGCGCAGCTTGGAGGCGCTGCTTCATAAGGCGAATTCCGACCCGCATTTACAACTGAGTTCACCTGAAATGCTTGAGACGCAAGCAGGAGCGATGTTGGCAAATTCTGTACGACATGGTAAAAATTTCGTCATCCTGAATATTAGCACCGGCTTGAAACACAGCGGCTTGAGCATCAGCGCGAAAGCGCCGCCGAGCAACGTCATGCATGCGATAGGACAGCTATTGCAGAACACTGTGCGACAGACCGATTGCATCTCTCGGACGGGCGAGGCGGAATTTACACTGGCCACCGGCAATATCCATTTCGATTCGGCCCGTACCTTTGCTCAGCGCGTGTGCGGCGCCATTGCCAATACCTGCCTGGGCAAAGATGACGGTATCTCATTCATCGCGAGCTGCGGCATGGTGCCCTTATCGGAATACGGCGTTGATACCACCGCAGGCACGCTTCCATTGAGTACATTGCGTGACATTGCGCAGCGGCGTGCCGCGCTTGGTTTGACGCATGGTATTTCCGGTGTAGTGGGTGCGGAGGAGGAGGCCGCGTTCCAGGCAGGCTTGCCACTGCCGAGTGACTCATTGGGCAATCATTCCGCTGTCCCCAATCTGATAACCTTACTGCGATGGGTAGAGGAAGGCAAGACCGATCAAGTGTTGCCGCATATCGACAAATTATCCACAGAGCTAAAGCCTCTCGTTGACCTCATATTGCTGCAGACAAAAAGCTGACGAACGCCATCAACCGCTTGATAGCAGCAGCGCAAATCCGAGAGGGCGAAAAACGTTTTTGATTGCAAGTGAATGATTGTCGTACAATTCCGCCTTCTTCAAACAGGAGGCCGTAATGCAATCCAAGCAAATTTTGACGCTTGACGATGTCAAGAAAATCGCTGCCGCAGCAGAAGCGGAAGCAAAAGCGAATAACTGGGCTGTTACCATTTCAATCGTAGATGACGGCGGCCACTTGTTATGGTTGCAACGCTTGGATGGCGCGGCGCCGATTTCGGCCAGTATCGCGCCGGCGAAAGCTAAAACTGCAGCAATAGGGCGTCGTGAAACCAAAATTTACGAAGATATGATCAACAACGGTCGCTTTTCCTTCATCACAGCACCGAATCTGGAAGGTATGCTTGAAGGTGGCGTCCCAGTCATGGTCGACGGTCAATGCTTAGGCGCAGTCGGCATCTCCGGCGTGAAATCGTCAGAGGATGTACAAATTGCAAAAGCCGGCATCGCAGCTCTTGATCTGTAAACTATCGTAACAACGCGAAATAATGCAGGCAAGTCGCGCATTTGCTTGGGAGGTGTGTTTTGCGCTATAATTATTAGGTTTAGCCAATTAAATTCCGCCGTAGCGCATACCCTCTTCCATCTCGTCCCGAAAAGGCCATTCATGACAACCCAAGCGCACGTACGGCGGGGATCATAACGGTTGTTCTGACGCAGCGCAGCGGCGGTAACCACATCAGGAGTTACCCTTGCCGCCATTTTTTTCTGGCCACACAGTTCCGGCCATCCTAGCGCTTGCAGACGGGGCGATTTTCAAAGGTTTTTCCATTGGGGCTACCGGCCACACGACCGGTGAAGTGGTGTTCAACACCGCGATGACCGGCTATCAGGAAATCCTCACCGATCCCAGCTATTGCCGCCAAATCGTCACGCTGACCTACCCGCATATCGGCAATACCGGCATTAATCAAGAGGATATCGAAGCGCCGAAAATCCATGCAGCGGGATTGATCATCAAAGACCTGCCGCTTTTGGTATCCAATTTCCGTTCGACGCAAACGCTGTCGGATTATCTAAAAGCTGAAAACATCGTCGCGATCGCCGGTATCGATACCCGTAAGCTGACGCGCATCCTGCGGGAAAAAGGTGCACAAAGCGGCACCATCCTGGTCGGTGAAGACAACATCGAAATGGCGCTGGAACTGACCAGGTCTTTCCCTGGCCTATCCGGCATGGATCTAGCCAAAGTAGTATCGACTAAGGCAGTGTACGGCTGGACTGAAGCTGAATGGGAGCTGGGTAAAGGCTACGGGCAGCAGAGCGCGCCCAAACACCACGTCGTTGCATTCGACTATGGCGTCAAACGTAATATCCTGCGCATGCTGGCCGAGCGCGGTTGCAAAGTGACGGTGCTGCCGGCGCAAGCATCGGCCGCCGATGCATTGGCGCTCAACCCGGACGGCATCTTCCTGTCCAATGGTCCCGGCGATCCGGAGCCATGCGATTACGCGATTGCAGCAAGCAAGGAATTGATCGAGCGCGGCATTCCGACCTTCGGCATTTGCCTCGGCCACCAAATTATGGCGCTGGCCTCCGGTGCCAAAACACTCAAAATGAAATTCGGCCATCACGGCGCAAACCACCCGGTACAAGATCTCGACACCAAGCAGGTGATGATCACCTCTCAGAATCATGGTTTTGCAGTCGATGCGGATTCATTGCCGGCCAACTGCCGCGTCACTCACGTTTCGTTGTTCGACGGTTCGCTGCAAGGTTTTGCACGCACCGACAAACCTGCGTTCTGCTTTCAGGGTCACCCTGAAGCCTCGCCCGGCCCGCACGATATCGCCCCCTTGTTCGATCGCTTCGTGGCGATGATGGAGAAACAGAAAAATGCCTAAGCGTAATGACATAAAAAGTATTCTGATTATTGGTGCCGGCCCGATCATCATCGGTCAGGCGTGCGAATTTGATTACTCAGGTGCACAGGCTTGCAAGGCATTACGCGAGGAAGGCTACCGCGTGATCTTGGTCAACAGCAATCCGGCCACCATCATGACCGATCCGGAAATGGCGGACGTGACTTATATCGAGCCGATTACCTGGCAAGTAGTGGAACGCATCATCGACAAGGAGCGCCCCGATGCGATCCTGCCGACCATGGGCGGCCAGACCGCCCTGAATTGCGCGCTCGATCTGCACAACAACGGCGTCCTGAAAAAATACCATTGCGAGCTGATCGGCGCATCGCCGGAAGCGATCGACAAGGCGGAAGACCGTTCCAAATTCAAGGAGGCGATGACAAAGATCGGTCTCGGTTCGGCACGCTCCGGCGTATCGCACACGATGGAAGAATCGTGGGCGGTGCAAAAGGAATTGGGTTTTCCGGTAATCATCCGACCGTCATTCACGATGGGCGGCACCGGCGGTGGCATCGCCTACAACTCGGAAGAATTCGAAACGATCTGCAAACGTGGTCTGGAAGCGTCGCCAACCTCTGAACTGCTGATTGAAGAATCGCTGATCGGCTGGAAAGAGTACGAGATGGAAGTGGTCCGCGACAAAAAGGACAATTGCATCATCATATGCTCGATTGAAAACCTGGATCCGATGGGTATTCATACCGGTGACTCGATTACCGTCGCGCCGGCGCAGACGCTGACCGACAAGGAATACCAGATCATGCGTAACGCGTCGCTCGCGGTATTGCGCGAAATCGGCGTCGATACCGGTGGGTCGAACGTGCAGTTTTCGATCAACCCGGAAGACGGCCGCATGATCGTCATCGAGATGAATCCGCGCGTATCGCGTTCATCCGCGCTGGCATCGAAAGCAACTGGTTTCCCGATTGCGAAGATTGCCGCCAAGTTGGCAGTCGGTTTTACGCTCGATGAATTGCGCAATGAAATTACCGGTGGCGCCACACCGGCATCGTTTGAGCCGAGCATCGATTATGTCGTGACCAAGATCCCGCGTTTCACATTCGAAAAATTCCCGACTGCCGACAATCATCTGACGACGCAAATGAAATCGGTGGGCGAGGTGATGGCCATCGGTCGCACCTTCCAGGAATCGTTCCAGAAAGCGTTGCGTGGTCTTGAAGTCGGCGTCGATGGCATGAACCAGAAAACCCTCGACCGCGAAGTGATCGAAGAAGAACTCGGTGAGCCAGGGCCGGAGCGTATCTGGTACGTCGGCGACGCGTTTGCGCAAGGATTCACGCTGGACGAAGTCCATCAATTGACGCATATCGATCCATGGTTCCTGGTGCAGATCAAGGAGATAGTCGATATCGAGCTGTGGCTGGAAACGCAATCGCTGGATGCGATTGACAAGGCACTCCTGTTCAAGCTCAAGCAAAAAGGATTTGCTGATCGTCGCTTGGCGAAATTGTTGAAAGTTACCGACAAGGAGGTGCGTGAAAAGCGCCATGCGCTCAATATTCGCCCGGTTTACAAGCGGGTCGATACTTGCGCTGGCGAATTCGCTACCAATACCGCGTATATGTATTCGACCTATGAAGAAGAGTGCGAGGCGCAGCCTACCAACAAAAAGAAAATCATGGTGCTCGGCGGCGGCCCGAACCGTATCGGCCAAGGTATTGAATTCGACTATTGCTGCGTGCATGCGGCACTTGCAATGCGCGAAGATGGATACGAAACCATCATGGTCAACTGCAATCCGGAAACCGTGTCGACCGACTACGACACCTCCGATCGCTTGTACTTTGAACCGCTGACGTTGGAAGACGTACTGGAAATCGTCGACAAAGAAAAGCCTTACGGCGTGATCGTGCAATACGGCGGCCAAACTCCGTTGAAACTGGCGTTAGATCTGGAAGCTAATGGCGTCCCGATCGTCGGCACCTCGCCCGACATGATCGATGCGGCGGAAGACCGCGAACGTTTTCAAAAAATGCTGCGTGGCCTGAATTTGCGTCAGCCGCCGAATCGCACTGCACGTACCGAAGAGGATGCATTGAAGCTGGCGCAGGAAATCGGTTATCCATTGGTGGTGCGCCCGTCGTATGTGCTCGGTGGCCGTGCGATGGAAATTGTGCATGAACAGCGCGACCTCGAACGCTACATGCGTGAAGCGGTCAAAGTGTCGCATGATTCACCGGTATTGCTGGATCGATTCCTGAATGATGCGATCGAGGTCGATGTCGACTGTCTGTCGGATGGCAAGCGCACTTTAATCGGCGGCGTAATGGAACATATCGAACAGGCAGGCGTGCATTCAGGCGATTCTGCATGTTCGCTGCCACCGTATTCGCTGTCTCAAGAGACAATCGACGAATTGAAACGCCAGACCGCGTTAATGGCCAAGGGCTTGAACGTCGTCGGTTTGATGAACGTGCAGTTTGCGATTCAGCAAAAAGAAGTCGATGGCAAGATGCAGGACATCGTTTTTGTGCTGGAAGTCAATCCGCGCGCTTCGCGTACCGTGCCATTCGTGTCGAAAGCAACGGGTCTGCAACTTGCCAAGATTGCTGCGCGCTGCATGGTCGGACAGTCACTGGAAAGTCAAGGCATTACGAAGGAAGTGGTTCCTTCGTATTTCAGCGTGAAGGAGGCAGTATTCCCGTTCGTGAAATTCCCTGGTGTCGATACGATCCTGGGACCGGAAATGAAATCGACCGGTGAAGTGATGGGCGTGGGTAAGACTTTCGGAGAGGCATTCGTAAAATCGCAAATGGGCGCGGGCATCAAGTTGCCGAAGTCAGGCAAAGTATTCTTGAGCGTGAAAAATAGCGACAAGCCGCGCGCGGTACAGGTTGCCAAGGACTTGGTCGAAATGGGTTTTTCGGTGGTGGCGACCAAGGGCACGGCTGCAGCGATCAATGCTGCCGGGATTCCGGTTACAACTATCAATAAATTGGTCGAAGGCCGGCCGCACGTGGTGGACATGATCAAGAACAATGAGATTGCGCTGGTTATTAACACCGTCGAGGAAAAACGCAACGCGATTACCGACTCACGCGCAATCCGGACCTCGGCACTTGCTGCGCGGGCAACGACCTATACCACGATTGCGGGTGCAGAAGCTGCCGTTGAGGGAATGCGCCACCTCGACGAGTTGCATGTCTATGATTTACAAGGTCTGCATAAAACTTTAAACTGAATTAAATAATTCAACCTTAGCCACAGAGGTCGCAGACAGTATCGGATGTTTCCGGTGCTATTTGTGGCCTCTGTGGTTTTCATTTTATTAATAAAATCATGAGCTCAGTACCTATTACCAAACGCGGCGCAGAATTGCTCAAAGAAGAGCTGCACCGTCTGAAGACTAAGGATCGTCCTGCGGTCATCAATGCAATTGCTGAGGCGCGGGCACAAGGCGATCTCTCGGAAAATGCCGAGTACGATGCCGCAAAAGAGCGCCAAAGCTTTATCGAAGGCCGCATTGCCGATCTGGAAGGCAAGTTGGGCGCAGCGCAAATTATTGACCCGGCATTGCTCGATGCGGAAGGCCGCATCGTATTTGCGTCGACCGTTTATCTGGAAGACTTGGAATCCGGCGAAAAAGTGACATATCAAATTGTCGGTACCGATGAGGCGGATCTGAAAGAAATGAAAGTGTCGATTACGTCTCCGATCGCACGTGCATTGATCGGTAAGTATGCAGGCGACGTGGTCGGTGTACAGGCGCCGTCCGGCGTTCGCGAATATGAAGTTCTCGAAGTTCGGTACCTCTGATTTCACATGCTTGTGTTACGCGCCCGGCTGTTGATATCGACTTTATGGGTGGGAAGCCTGTGGACTGTCGGCTACATGGTTGCTCCCACTTTATTCATCACACTTTCAGACCGGGTGCTGGCAGGATCAATTGCCGGAAATGTATTTCGCGTTGAAGCATGGTTATCGATTTTCTGCGCTGTTACTCTTATGGTATTGCAGAAGTTGCAAGCGTATGGTCGCAATGTCACACAGCGCAGATTTTTGCTAATTTTGATCTGCGCGATGCTGGTATGCACATTGATCAGCCATTTTGGTCTTCAACCCTTCATGGCTGCGTTGCGCGAGCAAGCGGGGGCGAGTGGTGTGATGGCGCCGAATGCCAAGGTGCAATTTGGCATTTTGCACGGACTATCCAGCGCTCTTTATTTCACACAAAGTTTGATGGGCGTAGTGTTGGTTCTGAAAATAAGGGAGACTGACTGCTAACCGCGGCCCAAGGACGATTTTTTGGGGCTGGTTTGACGCGGCTTAGCACGCTTGATGGAGCCGCCGGCGGTAACGCGCTCATTGCCTTTAAGGATAACCTTTGAGACAGTCGGGCGTTTGGTGCCGCTTGGACTTGGTTTGACGATCGTGACTTCACGCATGCCTTTTCCTCTTTTTTCGCTCCGTTCTTTCAGCAGGTCTTTCTTCGGGCGATAAATAATCAGCAACTTGCCAATATGTTGTATCGGTGCTGCATCCAGTTTGGTGCAAATCGTGTCGTACATTTCGACACGCGCTTCGCGGTCGTCGCCAAAAACACGTACTTTGACCAAGCCGTGCGCATCCAGGCTGGCGTCGATTTCCTTGAGCACAGACGGCTTCAAGCCGGCTTCACCAATCATAACAACGGGGTTGAGGGCGTGCGCTTCGGAGCGGAGTTCGCTACGTTCCGCTGGTGTAAGTTTCAACATATAAGGTCTATCCAATTGGTTGGGAACAGAGGGGGCGCCTAGGCTACTGCGGTGGCCCGCTGAACTCTATCCCACACTATCATTAAACACGGTATTCTACGCGAATGGCAAAGAACAAATTAAACAAAAACTGGCTGCATGACCATATCAACGACCCATATGTGAAGCTGGCGCAAAAAGATGGTTATCGGGCTCGTGCGGTGTATAAGCTCAAGGAGATTGATGAGAGCGAAAAACTGATCAAGCCGGGTCAAGTGATTGTTGATCTGGGAAGTACGCCCGGCAGTTGGTCGCAATATGTGCGCAACAAGTTGGCCGGTCAGGTCGGCGGTGGTATTCATGGCACCATCATTGGGCTGGATATTTTGCCAATGGAGCCGATCGCGGATGTCTATTTTATACAAGGCGATTTTCGCGAAGAGAGCGTCTTGCAACAGCTAGAACAGGTATTGGCAGGCCGCAAGGTCGATTTGGTACTGTCCGATATGGCGCCGAATCTGTCCGGAATCGCGGTAGCGGATGCTGCTCGGGTCGAGCACATAATCGATTTGGCAGTAGAATTTGCGCATGCACATCTGAAACCTTCCGGGGGACTGGTCGTCAAATGCTTCAATGGGGCAGGCTATAACCAGATACTGGAAAATTTCCGACAGGCGTTCAAGATTGTGACGTCCAAGAAGCCCAAAGCCAGCAAAGACAAATCGTCGGAGATTTTTTTGGTGGGTAAAATACTAAAAAACCCTGCTTGAAGTGTTGTGAACAGAGTACTGCTACGCTTAACTCTGTCCCGCGACGGTCAAAATTACACATTTCCCCTTGATTTTTAAGGGGATTAGCCCGATATCTGATCTAGTAAGCCCCGATTATTACGAGTAAAATCGGCTTTAGCTATGTAGAAAAGGCGCACTTGCGTCTAAGGAGTTCTAGTGAACAATATGTTTTCCAAGGCCGCCATTTGGGTGGTCATCGCATTGGTGCTGTTTACCGTGTTCAAGCAGTTCGATGGACGTGGGCTGGCAGGCGGTGCCACTCCTATTCCGTACTCCGACTTTCTGGATGAAGTCAAAGCCAAACATATCAAGGATGCGACGATCGAAGATCGCAGTATTGTTGCGACTACTCAGGATGGGAAGAAGATCAAGACGGCCATTACCTATTTGGACCGCGGTCTGATTGGCGATTTGGTCAATAATGGGGTGAAATTCGACGTCAAGCAGCCGGAAGAGCAATCCTTCTTGTCGCAAGTGTTCATTTCATGGTTCCCGATGCTCCTTTTGATTGGTGTGTGGGTATTTTTCATGCGTCAAATGCAGGGTGGTGGCAAGGGCGGGGCGTTTTCTTTTGGCCGCTCCAAGGCGCGTATGCTGGATGAGGCGAGCAATACCGTGACCTTCGCCGACGTCGCCGGTTGCGACGAGGCCAAGGAAGAAGTGCAGGAGCTGGTCGATTTTCTGCGCGATCCGACCAAATTCCAGAAGCTCGGTGGCCGCATTCCACGCGGCGTGCTGATGGTAGGCCCACCGGGCACAGGCAAAACTTTGCTGGCACGTGCAATCGCGGGTGAAGCGAAGGTGCCGTTCTTTACAATCTCCGGTTCCGATTTTGTTGAAATGTTCGTCGGTGTGGGGGCTTCCCGCGTGCGCGATATGTTCGAGAATGCAAAAAAACATTCACCATGTATCGTCTTCATCGATGAAATTGACGCGGTCGGACGTCATCGTGGCGCCGGTATGGGCGGAGGCAATGACGAGCGCGAGCAGACATTGAACCAGTTGCTGGTCGAGATGGATGGTTTTGAAGCTAATTCCGGCGTGATCGTGATTGCTGCAACCAACCGTGCCGACGTGCTGGACAAGGCGTTGCTGCGCCCGGGCCGTTTCGATCGTCAAGTGATGGTCGGCTTGCCGGACATTCGTGGTCGCGAGCAAATCCTGTATGTCCACATGCGCAAAGTACCCATTGCACCGGATGTTAAGGCCGACATCCTGGCACGCGGTACACCGGGTTTCTCCGGTGCCGATCTGGCAAACTTGGTGAACGAAGCGGCATTGTTTGCCGCACGCCGCAGCAAGCGTCTGGTCGAGATGCAGGATTTTGAAGACGCAAAAGACAAGATCGTCATGGGACCGGAGCGTAAATCCGCCGTTATGCGAGAAGAAGAACGGCGCAATACTGCGTACCACGAGTCCGGCCACGCGGTGGTTGCCAAGCTTATGCCAAAAGCAGATCCGGTACATAAGGTCACCATCATGCCGCGTGGGTTTGCACTTGGCCTGACTTGGCAGTTGCCCGAGCATGATCGCGTGAACATGTATAAGGATAAGATGCTGGAAGAAATCGCGATTCTGTTCGGCGGACGCATTGCTGAAGAAATTTTCATGCACCAGATGTCGACCGGTGCGTCGAACGATTTCGAGCGTGCGACCAAGCTGGCGCGCGCAATGGTAACCCGCTACGGCATGTCCGAAAGCCTGGGTACCATGGTGTATGAAGATACTGAGCAAGATGCATATTTTGGCCGCATGTCTGCCAAGACCGTGTCGGAAGCAACGCAGCAAAAAGTCGATACTGAAATTCGCAGCATTTTGGACGCGCAATATGCGTTGTCGCGCAAGTTGTTGGAAGAAAATCGCGAGAAAGTTGATGTCATGGCCAAAACCCTACTGGAATGGGAAACCATTGATGCTGACCAGATCAACGACATCATGGAAGGGCGTGAACCACGCCTGCCAAAAGCTGGTGTGCCAGTAAAGCGTTCGTCTCCCGATAATTCGTCAGGTGGTGGCGTGACGCCGAACGCGACCGCTCCGGCTTAAGCGTTGTCGCTTAGCGATGTGATTTTTGCGTGTTTGAGACAAGGGTGGGGAGCAATCCTCGCCCTTTTTCTTTTTTTGGAGTCGCGGGATATTGTTAGTTAATCCGGATGTTGCATAAATTCGGGTTGGTGCCACATATTCTATTCCAACATAATAAAAGCAACGACATGATGCAATCGTACTTCCAGTTTGGCCGTTACCGTTTTCCACTGAATCGAGATGGTGCTAGGCCGCTGGTCATGGGTGTACTTAACGTAACGCCCGATTCGTTTTCAGATGGCGGTCAATTTCAATCGCTGGAGTTGGCGTTGTCGCATGCGGAGCAGATGATTGCGGAAGGCGCCGATATCATCGATATCGGCGGCGAATCGAGTCGCCCCGGTGCCAAACAACTATCGGTCGAGGAGGAATTGCGCCGCGTGATGCCGGTATTATATGCACTGCGCGATTGTGGAAAACCGCTGTCGATCGATACTTGCAAGCCGCAAGTCATGCGCGAGGCGATCATGGCTGGCGTGGACATGATTAATGACATCAATGGTTTCCGGGCATCCGGCGCATTAAGCATCATCAACGATAGCGATTGCGCATTATGTATCATGCATATGCTGAACGATCCGCAGACCATGCAACTGAAGCCGACGTACGGCGATGTGGTTGCCGAAGTGATAGCATTCTTGCAGGATCGCATTGAGGCCATGGAGCAGACAGGAATCGCGCGCAATCGCTTATGCATTGATCCGGGTTTCGGATTTGGCAAAACACTTGAACATAACCTTGCATTATTAAAAAATATAGGCAAAATGCAAACTTCGCTTGGCTTGCCGCTGCTTGCCGGCTTATCGCGCAAGTCAATGATCGGCGTGATTACCGGTAAACCGGTAGAGAGCCGGCTTGCGGGTAGTATTGCTGCAGCATTGTTTGCCACAGCGCAAGGCGCCAGCATTTTGCGTGTTCACGATGTGGCGGAAACCGTCGATGCTCTTAAAGTATGGCAGGCTGCCACCCTACACTCATAATCACAGGAACAAAAACAAATGACACGTAAATATTTCGGCACTGATGGCGTGCGTGGATTGGTCGGCGTTGCGCCGATTACACCGGATTTTGTGATGAAACTTGGCTATGCCGCTGGCAAAGTGCTGACCCGATCCGAATCGGCGGCCGTCAAGCCAACGGTATTGATCGGCAAAGACACGCGCATCTCCGGCTACATGCTGGAGGCAGCATTGGAGGCAGGGTTTTCCGCTGCAGGCGTCGATGTGATGCTAGCCGGGCCGATACCGACGCCGGCGGTGGCTTATTTAACGCGTGCTTTGCGCTTGTCGGCCGGGGTTGTGATATCAGCGTCGCACAATCCGTATCAGGACAACGGCATCAAATTTTTTTCCGGGCAGGGCAACAAGTTGCCCGACTCTGTCGAGGCTGCTATCGAAGCGGCGTTGGACTCGCCAATAGAATGCGTGTCGTCGGAAAAGTTGGGTAAAGCGAGGCGCCTCGAAGATGCACGTGGGCGCTACATCGAGTTTTGTAAAAGCACGTTCCCGAACGAACTGAACTTGCGGGGCACAAAAATCGTGATCGATTGCGCACATGGCGCTGCCTACCATATTGCACCCGATGTTTTTCATGAACTTGGGGCGGAAGTCATCGCGATCGGCAATCATCCGAACGGCTTGAATATTAATGATGGCGTCGGCGCCACTTCGCCTGAGGTGCTATCGAAAGCGGTGCAGGAGCATCAAGCCGATCTCGGTATCGCGCTCGACGGCGACGCCGACCGGCTATTGATGGTCGATTCGTCCGGCCGCATCTACAACGGCGATGAGCTGCTCTATGTGGTGGTCAAAGATCGGATGGCCACGGCGCCGGTGCAAGGGGCTGTCGGTACCCTGATGACCAACATGGCGCTGGAGGTCGCGTTCAAGAAAATGGGCGTCGGCTTTGAGCGGGCCAAGGTAGGCGACCGTTATGTGCTTGAGTTGCTGCAAGAACGCGGGTGGCTGTTGGGCGGCGAGGGCTCAGGCCACTTGCTGTGCCTTGATAAGCATACGACCGGCGATGGGATCATTTCGGCGCTGCAGGTGCTGTCGGCCTTGAAACGCAGCAGCAAGACACTCGCGCAATGCACTGAAGATATCGCACTCTATCCGCAAACACTGATCAACGTGAAAGTGCCTGCCGGTTTCGAATGGCAAAAAAATATCGCCATCCTCACAGAGAAGGAAGTGGTCGAGGCCGAGCTGGGAGGCAACGGCCGCGTGCTGATTCGCGCGTCCGGCACCGAGCCTCTAATCCGGGTCATGGTCGAGGCAAAAAGTGCAGATGCCGCCAAGACAATGGCGCGCCGCATTGCCGATAAAGTGACGATCTGAAATCGCCGCTTTTCTTGCGGCACGATTTTTTTAAGTCAATTTTTTGAAGAGCGTTTTGGCAACCAACACGGTTGCCAATGCGCCGGCGCACTGCGCCGCAATGAAGCCAGAAATATCAGCGGGACGGATGCCGGCAAAAGTATCTGTCAACGAGCGCGCAATCGTCACTGCGGGATTGGCAAATGAAGTCGATGCTGTGAACCAGTAAGCGGCGGTAATGTACAAACCCACCATCGCAGCCACCAGTGCCAGCGGCTGATCCTTGGTGCGTGTCGCCCCTAGGATGGTCAGCAGCAGCCCGAACGTTGCGACGAATTCTGCCCACCACTGGCTGGCGCCGGTGCGTGTCTTGGCCGAGGTTTGCAGCAAATCGAGGCCGAACATCGCATGCGCAATCCACACACCGATGATTGCGCCACCCAATTGCGCGAGCACATAGAGCGGCAGATGAGCGCGCGACAATTCGCCACGCATCGCAGCAACCAGCGATACAGCCGGGTTGAAGTGTGCGCCGGATATCGGCCCGAATACCATGATCAACACGAACAATCCGGCCCCAGTTGCCAAACTATTGGCTAGCAACGCGATCGCGACATTCCCATTCGCCAGTTGTTCTCCCATGATCCCTGACCCGACGACGATGGCCAGCAATAGTGCTGTGCCCAGTGCTTCCGCAAGCAGACGCTGCCCGATCATGACCTTGCCAGCGCACGGGCTTCGCGTTGCAGCGACAGGTGATCGAGCTTGTCGACCGGCAGACTGACCAGCAATTGAAGACGAGAGCGCAATGCATGCAGCGTATCCTGAAACGCCTTGCGCTTTTCGCTATCGGGGCCTTCGACCGCAGCCGGATCGGGATAGCCCCAATGCGCAGTCGATGGATTGCCGGGCCAGAGCCATAGGGTTATACACAAATATGAAACTCAATTTTATTCCCGTAACATCTG
>CBINHE010000041.1:0-36583 GCA_966250375.1 uncultured Oxalobacteraceae bacterium | reverse complement strand
AACGTTGCTCTTCAGAACAACATCGGCAGAGAATTCATAGCGCGATTGCCCTGGCGGTGATAGGCAAGTGCCAATCGATGTGTTCGAGAAGTTGCTCCGAGCTATTGCATGACTATGGCAGGCATGCGGCCGCTTGATCTGTCGTCAGGCGGCAATCAATTTGAAGCGCGGCACGGTATTGCCGTTGATGTTGACGTTCTCGCAAAACATTGCTGCGCTGCGATGCCATAGATGCGGCCAATCCGTTTCATATAACGGGCGATACACAACGAACAGTTCCTCCGTCTCAGTATCTCTGGACAAGCCCAGTACGAAGTATTTCTTCCCCTTGTAATGCTCATAGACGCCGGGAACGATGGATGTGTCTGCCATTTTCACTTGACCAAATTTGTTTGTTGTTTCGCTCATGACGTCTACAGCGCCACTTGATTGCGGCCGGCTTTTTTTGCACGATACAGCGCCGCATCGGCTACGGCGATCAATCCCTCGGCATGCTGGCCGGTATCCAGGCTCGCCACGCCGAATGACGCGGTGATATGCGGCAGCGGCTTGCACATATCGGCAAACACGATTGACTGCTGCATGCGTTCGCACAGGCGCTGCGCGACCATCATGCCAGTCTTCTGATCGGCTTGCGGCAGGATCACCATCAATTCCTCCCCGCCGTAGCGCACTGCGAAATCGGTCGGGCGCAGGGCCGCGCTCAATACTTTGGTGGCTACCTGCAGCGCCCGGTCTCCCGACAAATGGCCATGCTCGTCATTGAATTTCTTGAAGTGGTCGATGTCGATCATGATGACCGATAGCGGGTGCGGTGTTGTGTGCGCATTGTCGATCAGCGCCGGCAAATGGTCATTCAACCACGCGCGGTTTTGCAGGCCGGTCAAGCCGTCGACCATCGACAATTGCCGATAGAATTCGCCCTGTTTCTGGCGTCGCCATATTTGTGCGTTAGCGGCACGGATGCGAAACGACAAAAGGCGCAGCAGATTGCGCGCGACGCCGTTGGATTCGTCGATCAGCCGCCACAGCTTTTCTGCCTCAATGACCAGCACATCACTTTCCTGCAGCGCATACATCGTGGAGGAACTCGTTTCATCGTCCAGCACCGAAAGTTCACCCACGCATTCGCCCGGCAGCACCTTGGCGATCGTGACTTCCGCTGTTCCCGCCTGCATGTCGGCAGGTGCGCCGCCCAGTGCACCGCGCAACACCAGATATAATAAACGTGTGCCGCCGGTGCCGGTATCCGGCACTGCTTGTCCGGCTGTCACGCTGATGACTGCGCAATCGGCCAGTACCGCAGCCACGCTGGCTTCGCTCACACCGCGAAAAAGCTGCAAGTCGCTGATTGTGTAGCCGGATGCGGCGAAAGTCTGTATATGGTCCAAAGCGGTCTCAGTCACGTCCCAGGAAAAACGAATTTTAAACAATCAACGATGATCGTTGAGACGAATAAGACTGCGTGCCGGCGCAATAGTTTCTGCATAGTCATATAAGGCCCCCAGAATATCTTCGCTGCGCTCATCGGCATCTTCCGATAATTGGTCGATTTCACTGAACAGCATCTCGATCGTACGGGCACCGCCGGCACCGTCGAACAGGCGTGCCGCACGGTGCTCTTCCCAGAGTCGCATCTCATGGTCGTTCAAGGTCATTGGGAAATTGCGCGCGCGGTAGCGGAACAGAATCTCTTCCAATCGCACATCTTGAAAGCTGGACTGCGTCGTTGCCAGTTTTTCCGGCGGCATGGTGCGCAATTGGTTCAGCAGGCGCCGATCGTTGTTGCCGACGAAGCCGCCGTACAAATCCTCATCGACATCCGGCGTGGCTTCCGCCGGCCGCTGAAACACCTCGCGCCAGATGATGTCCATCTTCGCGTTCAGGCCGGATGCCGCCGCGATGTCGGCATTGCGCAACGCGGCAGCGACATCCAGTCCCCAGCGCTGCGCCATCGCGGGCGATAGCGTCTTCAGGTTGTTGATTACCATCGGTGACTTGTTCAAATGGATGGTCTTGATCGGCAGTCGGGTCACGCCCTCCGGCAGCGCGTCAGTCTTGCTGAACATGCGGGTGCGTATCGTGTCCGCATCAAGTCCCAATAATTCGGTCGGATCGCAAGCCAGATCCCACACGATCACTTCATTCTTGTTGGTCGGATGCGCGCCGAGCGGCCACGCCAGCGTAATGCAGCCGCGTTCGGCCGGGATCATGCCCGAGATGTGCAGGAATGGGCGCTGCAGCGGTAGCCCGATCTCGCTGGCGACGCGGTCTTTCTTGTGCAAGCCGAAGCAGAAATCAAATAGCTTGGGCTGGCGCTCCCGGATCAGCCGCGCCAGTGCGATGGTGGCGCGCACGTCTGACAATGCATCGTGCGCAGCATCGTGCGCCAGACCGTTGGCGACCGTTAGATGTTCCAGCTTGAAGCTGGGGCGACCGTCGGGATGGGTCGGCCAGTTGATACCTTCGGGCCGCAACGCATATGCTGTACGTACCATATCGAGAATGTCCCAGCGCCCGCAATTGTTTTGCCACTCGCGCGCATACGGATCGATCAGATTGCGCCAGAACATGAAGCGCGTGATTTCATCATCAAAACGGATCGTGTTGTAACCGACGCCGATGGTGCCGCTCGCGGCCAGCGCTTGTTCAATGATGGCCGCGAATTGGTGTTCCGGCACGCCACGCTGCAGGCAGACTTGCGGCGTGATGCCGGTGATCAGGCAGGACTGCGGGTCGGGCAGGAAATCCGACGCGGGCCGGCAGTAATGCATGATCGGTTCGCCGATTTCATTTAACTCCGCATCGGTGCGGATCGCCGCAAATTGCGCCGGGCGGTCGCGGCGCGCTTGCGCGCCGAAGGTTTCGTAATCGTGCCAGAGAAAGGTGTGCGAGGACATCAGTGTTTTTGTTATTGATCAGTCTTTTGGAGGGGGAAGTGACATCGATGCACTTCAATATTGAGGAGGGCGCTGCCCTATTGGCGCCAATTCTGTCACGTCATTTCATGGTACCCGACTCATTTCTTCGAACTCCAGTTCAGTCTCGCGGAATACCCGCATATAAGTGTCGCCGTCCAAGCCGACAGCAGGCCATGCGAGCAGTGACACCAGCGGCATCAGGTCATCTTCTGCGCCAGTCAAAGACTGGCCATCGTTATTTCCTTCGCGTAAGTATCGCAAGCTTACCATTCGACGGTGCGGAAGGGGAGTCATGGTGCGCTGCAAAATGTCGTGACAAATGGGCAAATTCTGGTCGAAAAAAAGGATGATGCATGACAGCGCTCAATAGTCCGGAGGATTGTGTTTTCAATACGACAGACGTGTCTGACGTAACGGGTATGCTGAGGAATTTATCGATTGCACGGACCTCGCGTGAGAACCGTGTGCCAGAAAATGGCAAGGGGAATAGCAAAGTGAAATGGAAATAATTTGCCAATATTGCAGGACTGAAAATTTTGACCCGACAAGGGTCTGCATTGCGTGTGGCAAGCCACTCCTTGACGTGAACCGACCGGAAGACGAGGCGTCGCCGCCGTACGTGCATTCCGCGTCCGATGCATTTGGAAGACCATCGATTTCCACCAGCAAAGCGGGATCGCTGTTTGCCACCCTGTCTTCGCGCGTGATCTTCGTTGTAAGTTGCTTTGCCTTCGCCATCGGCGTCGGCTTGTTCGGCGCATGGTGGATGAATGATCATGCCATTGTTCGCGCGCTGGCAGCCAAGCGAAAATCGGGACAGCCGCCCGACGGGGGGCTTGTGAAGCCGTTGCAAACACCGCATGCTGCGCGGCAGTCTTTCGGCATCAGCGCCGGTGAATTGCCGTATGACGGCGTTCCGCCCAATTTGACGGCCGATATCGCGATTAAACCAAAACCGCACGACTTGCAGGAAGCGAACCCAAAATCAGGCATCAATGGCAATGCGGAAAACGCTGCTTCGGTGGCACATCACGTTGCGCCACCGAAGCAACCGCAGGAAAAGGCGGCGATGACGACGACCGGCGACGTGCCGAACAATGCGGCGCCTCAGGCCAGTCCGCGCAAGCCGATCAAGTCAGTGCAGCGGCAAGGCGCTTCAGCGAAACTTGCGAGAAGCAAGGAAATCGATCGTCTCAAGCAGCAAGCAGAAAACGAATTAAAAAAAAAGACTGAACGAAGGAGATCCTTAGCGCAGAAATTGGCAAGAGCGCGTCAGCAGGAGGGCAGGCGCGAAGCTAGAGCGGCCGCTCTACGTTGCAAGCAAGCCGCGCAATGCTTACCGATGGCCCGATGCAACAACATTGCCGGCCTGTTTGCACGTGAAGCATGCAAATGGCGAATCTGCAAGGGTAAATGGGGGAAAAACGGATGTCCTTCCTACGCCAAGCAGGGGAATTACTAAGAGCCTATCCCAGTAGGGAGTTGCCTTGGATTGCGGTCCATGAGGGAGGGGGACTACTAGATTTTCATGTATTTACAATAAATAGCTTGCAATTATATAGCGAGCTATCTATTATCTAATCATGCCTACACAAAATCACATCTTGCCAAGTACGCCCACCGCATCGCTACTGCTGAGTGAGCAACTGTGCTTCGCGCTGTACTCGACAATGCTGGGAATGAACAAGGTTTATCGCAAGTTATTGCGCGAACTGGGGGTGACCTACCCGCAATACCTTGTGCTGATTGTGTTATGGGAGTGCGATTCGCTGACAGTGTCCGAGATCGGCGAGCGCCTTTTTCTGGATTCGGCGACCCTGACACCGCTTCTCAAGCGCATGGAAACGCTGGGTGTGCTGGAACGTGTTCGCGCCAAGACCGATGAGCGGCAGGTGATCATAAGTCTCACTCAGAAGGGGCGCGAACTCGAGCAACGTGCCAAGGCTGTGCCCAATAGTGTTTTCTGTGCCACCGAATGCACGCCAGACGAACTGGCCTCGCTTCGTGATCACCTGCTTCTGCTACGGGAAAGGCTGTTCAAGAATGCCTGATGCGCACCAGTTATGCGGCATGGTGCCCATTTCTTACTGAATATATAGTGCGCTATTTGATAGCTTGCTATTTATGCTGTCGTGGCCTCTCAACAGAAGCTTCAAGTCGCCGCGATTTTTTCAACTTTTTTATTGGAGTCCAACCATGTCGATTGAACAAGTTCTTTACCGTGCCCATGCCAAAGCCACTGGCGGTCGCGATGGCCGAGCTATTGTGCCTGAAGGCAATCTCGATCTGAAACTAACCACGCCGAAGGCACTTGGCGGCGCGGGCGGCGAAGGCACCAATCCCGAGCAGTTGTTTGCTGCGGGTTACAGCGCCTGCTTTCTGGGCGCGATGAAGTTTGTTGCCGCACGCGACAAGATCGCTATGCCTGCTGACGTGTCCATCGAGGGCAGCGTGGGCATTGGTGCCATTCCCAACGGTTTTGGTATCGAGGTCGATCTGAAGATTTCGCTGCCTGGCATGGCGCGTGAAGCGGCTCAAACCTTGGTCGATAAGGCTCACATCGTTTGCCCGTACTCGAACGCGACACGGGGAAACATTGATGTGCGTCTGTCCATCGCCTAAGCCACGCTCCTAACGCAAATCCGTTCACGAACAGGCCGCACTCCTTTTTTCCACCTGCGTAGCGGCACAGGCTTGCAAGCCTGTGCGCGCCCTGCAAGGGAGAGTGACTGTCAAGGCCGCTCCTCTTGCGATCACCCTCATATCTCCAATCCGTCTCCCGCAGGCGGGAGACGAGCGCGCTCGCAAACTTGTGGGTAAAGCTCAGCTCGTGCGAGAGAGGGCGCTTTCTTGTGCTCTTTGCAAAGATGTGTAAATACCCTTGGATATAAGAAGTGCTCCAGGCCTCTTTGGCGCGCATTGCGTTGTTGCTCCCCTCGCTTGTGTGACTCCTCCTCGGCGCTCCTCGCGCCTGGTACTGCCCCCCCAAACAATGAGCATACCTACGGCATTAATACCAATCCTGGCACACCGAAACAGTCAGACGGAAAAAGACGCGATTTCATGCTACGTCATTGGTGAGGGCTGGTGTAAGGACTCGCGCAACAATAAGTTAAGGTAACTTTGCTGACCTTACCGGACGCACTGCCCCACGACCCTCCCCGCTTCACCGCCTTGCATTGCATTCCGCCACAACCGCCAAAGCGCCTATTCACTGGGTACTGCTTGATATCCAACAAAAAAGTGCATTGCATATGCGGAAATATTCTGAAACCAATCACGCATTTTCCTCACTCATCAAGGTTGCATAAATTTTGAATGCCTCCAGTCCAGAGAGGGAGGCATTCAAAATGAGACGAGGTTATTTCGTCGCGGCTCCCAATTGGATTTAAGAGTGTTGTTTTGAAATGGATCAGGCCTCTGTGCTTGGTTATAGGAGAATGAGATTGAGAAGTAATCGCTTGTCTGGGGGCTTTGCCTGCTTTATTCCTTTCGCATCTGCGAAGTCGGCAAAAGGCAATGTAGCGGTCGACGCAAAAAAAGAACAGAAAGAGGCAGTAAAAAGAGAAAAAATATCGCGGCTTTTTGAGGGGGAAAAAAAGGCTAAAGATAGAAAGGGAAACGCCGCCGCGACTTTGGATTATTTGAAATTGCGGGTAGAGGCAGAAGCGCTGCCGAAGACATCGGCCATGACGAAAATCAAGCAAAAATTGCATATCGGTCCGAAAAAGGACACCAAAACATCCAAAGTGAACGAGGCACAGAAAAAATTTATCGAGGGCGTGCTTGGCCGCGACCCCCGGTTGAAAAAGGAAAAATCAGGATGGCGCAAGGCGGCCAGCGTTGAGGGGTTGCATACGGTGACCGGACGTGTGCTTAGTCTGGTTGGAGGGGCAGGGGGGCTGCAGATGCATACGTCGCTTGGTAAAACCCTGTTTCATCAAGGGCCAGGTTATGGCGTTCAAGCGCCTATAGCAGGATGGGGGCGGATTGCCTCGGAGATATGGCAGGTTCAACTGAACGACGGCGGTAAGCCGAAGCTCCCCCCTACTGTACAGAATGCACCTGGCTTGAAGGATGTGCGCAAAGAGTTTAAGGATGTAAAGGCACTGCTTCGGACGAACAATGCCGCATTGCGCAATGCTATTGCTACCGCATCGGCGAAGAATGCTTCGGATGAGGATAGCGCAGCGCTTAAGGCGTTGAGAGATAAAACCGAGCAAGAGAAAAACAAGATAGATGAGGCGAATAAAAAGTACACCTACCGATTCGCAGCATTTAAGCGTCAATATTTTGGAAAACGAGGGAGTGGGGGTGTCTCCGTGATTGCCGGCTCCGTTGCAGCGCCTCTCTATCCAACAGTACCTGTGGCGGGAATCGCAGTGCAAGCTGCCACTGTGCCGCTCCAGGTTGTCGCAGGAGCCTTCGATTATATGAAGGACAAGAGCTATACACTGCGTACGGCAACAAAAAAGGTGGATATTTCGTCTCTTCTTAAAGAAGAAAGCCGCAATAAACCGTTGAGTGAAATCGAAGAGAACGATATCGACATCACAACTGCAAGTAAATTTTATGAAGAACAGCCGCAGGCAATTTTGGGGGTAACGCGGGAAATTTATCAACATAAGCTTGCGGAATTAATGTACACGCAGCGAAAACTGACCAGTGAAATTGAAGAAGATAAATTCACCATCAAGTTCGTACCTGACAAGCTGACACCGGGGGCAAGGTTCCTTCCTGAGGGGGTGAGGAGACATCACCTGAAGGAGAAAGAAAAAAAATGCGCTGAGATCGAAGAAAGAATCAAAAAATTAAAAAAAGAAATTGGGCATTTTGAGCGACGGGAAACGGACCAGATCGACCTTGATGGCCCGATCGGAAAAGCGCTGACCAGCTCTTGGTATTTTGTTAAAGAAGGAACCAGTGCCCGTTGTAACAACAAGGTCGGTGAGTTTTGGGCGCAGACGCTCCAGCGTGTCAGCAATAATTTTCAGATGTTGTCGTCGGTAGGTGAGGTCGCCATTCTCGGCGACATACTGGGCGCTGAATATGGCTCCAAGTTTGTCGAGCATGGGTTGAATTCATTGGAAGGAGATGCGCCGCATGATAGCGCTACAGAAGGGGCGGCAGTGGCAATGCTTGGCGGCCAAGTATTCTCCGGATTGAATGCGGGCATAACAGTCATTCCTGCGCGAGACTATAAAGATGTGGTTGATCGTAAACAATTGGCGGTCCCAACCTGGATAAAAAAGGGGGGGAAGTCCGGCACGACGCAAGAGCAACTGGACGATGCGCTGAAAAAGGGATTGCTGTCGAAAAATCAAAAGAAAAAAATCGAGAAAGCCTATGCCAAAGAACAAGATGTCGTATTGCCGGGATCGAAACAGCAACAGAAAACGGCGAAAACTCTCAAGAAATGGGAGGAGATGAAAAATCAAGCGGAGAAAATCGAAGCAGATTGGATGGTGAACGACATCATGGGCAAAGACGGCAAGCCGATTCTCATCGATTTAAGAGAGAGCGCCGCTTGCTATAGGGAGCATGTTTCGCTGGCGAAGCGCACTTGGCGTGTGATAAAGGCGATTCCTGGCAGCATGTTCAGCGGGCCGCAACTGCTGCTGGATGGGTTGAAGACGAAACGTGCTCGCCAGCGTGCCAGAGAGCAGGTAGCCGAGTCTAAGGAATTGATCGATCAAGCAGATGCAATATTGAAACAATTCCCCTCGAATGGAGAGGATGAAGGTTATTGGAGCACACGGTCGGACTTCGAGGAAGACTACTCGGACGCGCGGTGGAGCGACTCCGAGACGGATGACACTGGTCTGAGGTATTTGAAAGGTATGAGCGCTATGGATAATATTCTTTCAGCTGTTGCTTCAGAGGGGAACCCGCCTTCTTACTTATCAGCCTTATTGACAGGAACGGCCCAAGCCCGGTTACTCGAGGACTTTGCGCAATATTCTTCGGCCACTGAAACGTGGCTCGAGGAGAACAATATTGGAATTGCGACAAACAATGGTAAAGGTATGAACTGCCTGATTGCCTCTCTCTTGCAACATGCTACAGGGCGTTACGAAGAGGAGCATGAACAGGAGACTCAATATTTCCGAAATGAATTAGTGAAACGCTTTCCGAATGTTGGAGTGGCAGACCTGTTAAGGGCTTACAGTAACGAGATGGAGTTCCTTGTGGAAGAAATCAATGAGAGGAGGGGTATTAGCTTGGCGCCGGTGATTGTGTACCCACAATTAGATGGTCGCCCTGCGGCGCCTATTGCCGAAATCGAGATGGACAACGGAAACCACCGAGTTCCGATTTTGTATGGGCGAGGCGGTCTTGCCCATTTTGAAGCACTAAGCAAGATCCATGAGGCGTAAAAGCCTGTTCAATATCTCCACAGCAGCAAAGTCAGGAGGGCGAGTGCAACAGACTGCAAGTGGGCATACTGTTGCGTTGCTCTCTCGCTTGTGTAGCCGGCTACACAAGCGAGGAGCGCTTTGCCTCGTATCCGATTCGTTCCTTCCAAACTCCTTCCTGATATTTCGGCGCGAGGTCTAGGGCGAATTTCGCAGCGAGATGGCGGTGCCGACATGGCAGCCGCCTGGTCGCGTATGGCGAACAGACGGTGGTGCTCAGGACGTGACAGGGTCCCGCAGAGGAGCGATTTCAATATGACGTGCGATAGCGATAGCCCTTGTAATTGAAGATTATGCCGGTCGGCGTCATTTTTTCCAGGATCAGATCGGCTGCAACCTGATCGCCGTCGCGCAATAAGCGCTTGTTGATCAGGACCGAACGATCGGCCTGGTTGTCTGAATAAATATAGCCACCGATACTGAGTTGCGGGATTGTTCTCTGGATATGTTCCGGCAGCTCGCGCAGCGTGACGACCATGTGCTCATCCTGCGGCGGGGAGGGTTTCCGCTGCGCCGGCATCGGCACGCTTGCTTTGGATTGGGCTGGTTCAGCCTTGGTCTTGTGCTTGACCGGCTTTTGCGGGGCTGCTTTTGGCGGTGCAACCACATCGATCGGCGGTGCCGGTATTGCCGCCGCTATCGGCGGTGCCGGTATTGCTGCTGCCGTCGGCGGTGCCGGTATTGCTGCCGCCATCGGCGCTATGGATGCGGCCGGGCGAGGCGCCGCTTGTGTCGGCAATACGGCATCCATAGGGGCGGCTGGCGCGGTACGCACCGCATTGATCCAGAACGCCACAGTCGGCGTCAGTACCAACGTCATCAGCGCAAGCCACATCCACGGTCGCTGCCAAAGCGCGAGCCTGTTCGCCGACAATGTCGTGACGAGAGGCCGCGCGTGAATGTTGGGAACGGCACCGAGAGTGCGTTCCGCTTCCGCCTTTTTCAGTGCTTCAAGAATATACGACATGCCATCATTCTCCGGACGATCCGCGTACCGTCACCGTCGTGTTTTGCAGGTGTGGTTCGGCCACGCCTGCGACACGATTCAAATGCATGGAAGTTTTTTGGCCGGCCACGCCATCCGCTTTCATGCCTTGTCCGAGTTGAAATTCACGCACTCTCCTGACCATTTCCATATCGAATACCTGGCTGTCGGCCGAGCCCTTGGCGCCGTCCATTTTTGCCAGTTGTGCGGCAATCCAGTCCGCTTCTTTGCCACGATGGCCAAGGCCGATGAATTCGCGATAAGTGTACGGCGCGCGCCATAGCATGATGAGGTTACCCTTGTATATACGGGAAAGCGCGCGAGTGCTGACGGTTTGCGTGGCGCCGCCAATCCGCAGCGTGGCGCTGGTATTGGTCAGTTTGGTCAGCAGCGTATAGTGGACTGTGTCACTGTCGTCGCGCAAGGTCAGCACCACCGGACGATCAAGCCGGCGTATCTCGTCCAAGCCGATGCCGGTGCCGGTATAGCAACGCAAATTCTCTTTTTGCGCAACCAGGCATGGCAAACCATCGCCTGGCGGCGACATTCCCCACAGTTGCGCCAATTGCCGAATCGCGGCATTGCGATTGCGCAGGTCGGTGTTGGAAGGATCATCCATGTCCAACGGAGTGGCAGTTGCCGGCGGCGTCGCCTTTTCGATACCAGAATCCGTCGCGCCAGCCGCGACTGTCATGCCGGAAGAGGGCGCTTGCATCGACTTTTCCAATCGATGGCCCTTATGCGCGGTGGTAGTTGACGCAGCGATTTCCGAATGGCCGGGGTTTATTTGATAGCCATTGTTCAAGGTCCAGAACGCTGCACCGGCGATCGTTACACCCGCCAACACGCCCCACACCGCAGAGTGCCAGGGCGGCATCGTGATCGGTGCGGTGGTGCTTTGCGGGCCGAATACTTCCGCTGCCGCTTTATCGACCATGCGGCGGTCCACTTCATGTTTGCCTTCAGCATAGGCACCCAGCAATGCGCGATCGCACAGCAAATTGATCCTTCGCGGCACGCCGCGTGTCAGCCGATGGATTTGCTTCAATACCGGCAACCTGAACAGCGTTGTCGACGTTGCGCCGGCAACGGACAAGCGATACCGGATATAGTCGACGGTCTCGGCGGCGGACAGCGGCTCGAGGTGATAGCGTGCAATCACGCGCTGTGCCAACTGGATTAGCTCGGGCCCTGCCAGCATCGGGCGCAATTCGGGTTGGCCGATCAGAATGATCTGCAGCAGTTTGCGCTCGTTGGTTTCCAGATTGGTCAGCAGCCGCAATTGCTCCAGCACCTCGGTCGACAAATTCTGCGCTTCATCGATGATGAGTACATTGTTCCGGCGGTCGGCATGGGCAGCGAGCAGATAGACCGTCAACGCATCAACGTATTCCTTGATGCTTGCGCTGCCGGCATCGTCGTGTTTGCGCTTGATGCGGAATTCGTCGCAGATCGATTGCAGCAATTCGGTGACCGTCAGTTTCGAATTGAAGAGGTATGCAACGTTGCAATTGGCCGGTGCCTGTTCTAAAAAACAGCGGCATATCGTTGTCTTGCCGGCGCCGATTTCACCGCTCAGCAGCACGAAGCCGCCGCCGCTGCCGACGCCATACAGCAAGTGCGCCAACGCTTCGCGATGGCGCTCGCTCATGAATAGATAGCGCGGATCGGGCGCAATCGAAAACGGCGCTTGTTTCAGATTGAAAAATTGGGTGTACATGGCTGCGCAACGTTAGTCCGGCGGCAAGGCTGGTAGTCAGTCAAGCTGACTCGACGGGCTTAAATCGCGTCTTTTTCCGCTTGGCAGCGTTGCTCGTCGTTGCATAGCTCGCTATGCCGCCTCCTCGCGCCTTGCCAGACGAAAAAATCCATCGATTTCTTTCTCGTCGATTCAACTTGACTGACTACTAACCGCATTCGGCAAATCCCCTGTCAGTAAATCGCGTCTTTTTTCGCTTGGCTGTTTCGGCCTTCCAGTGGAACGCCCTCGTCGTTGCATAGCTCGCTATGCTGCCTCCTCGCATCTTGCCAATCTAAAAAATCCATCGATTTCTTTTGCTCCACTTCAAATTGACTGATGACTAGCGCCCTGAGTTAGAAGCTCGCTGACAAAGAAAATGATTGTTAATTAATTTCCAACTCTGGACACTAACATGTTGCGATGTGACAGTCATGCGTTTACACAAGGTTTGGTGCTGCCGGATTCTGGGATATATATTTTTCCTGATAAGCAACTCGGCGACGTGCATCCAGGGCGCATTCAATCTGCGTTCTTTTTTATGGAGGGAAATTGCACGCCTGCAAGTACGGGGAGCTTATGATGCGAATCACGCTGTTGGGAACTTCGGTTGTCCGGGACTCTGAACGGTAGTAGCATTTCCATTCATTTTCCAGGAGCTACCATGCAAAAGCCTGTCCTCTCGATGTTGATGCTTTCGATGTTGTGTACCTCTGGCGTCGCGTGGGCAGAGGGAACGATGAAGCCGGGCTTGTGGGAAATGAACATCAAGTCGGATGCCATGAAAAACATATCGAAAATCCCGCAGGCACAAATGCAAAAAATGCGCGAGATGGGCATGGATATTCCGCAAATGCAGGACGGCGGCATGGTTACCAAAGTGTGTATTTCAAAAGAAATGGCGGCGCGCGAACAACCGCCTGAAATGACACGCAATGAAGCCGGCTGCCACTCGGAAAACTTTCAGGGCACCAGCAGCAATTACGCCGTGGATATCATCTGCGACGGTCCCCATATGAAAGGCAAGGGCAGAGTGAAAGGTATGTTCTCAGGTGCCGAAAGCTTTAGCACAACCTATGATTTCAAAGGAGCCGTACAGGGCCATCCATTCGATCAGCATCAGGAAAGCAGAGGAAAATGGCTCAGCGCCGATTGCGGCAATGTGAAAACCTACGAAGAGATGATGCCGAAAAAATAGGCATTCATACGGCGCCGCATACGATGCGATCGCGCCGCCTGCACACGCATTTGAATGCATGATCCTAGATTCAGCAGTTGACCGCTTACTTTTGTCTGGAAAGTCGCATGACCAATGACTTTCTTTCGCTTAATAGCGTTCACCAATTGGGTGAGAGCGCTACAGGCACGATTGCACACTTTTCCGGCCCTCTGGCGTCGTTGCTTCTCCTAGTGGAATACAGTCCGCGTCGTCGTCGCGCCTAGCCAGAGAGCCGGAAAAATGCACACTCGCACCTGTCCAACTGCCGAATCTAGGATGATGGCTCGTCGCTACCATTACCACGTCTATGTGATCGAACTATCGAAAGATGTTCTTTACGAAGCGCGCTTCAAGAAGGCTAATCCCGATTACGTCACCGGCCAACCGTGCGTCTATGTCGGCATGACCGGCCTGAATCCCGACCTGCGCTTCGACAAACACAAGGCCGGCATCCAAGCCAACAAGTTCGCGCAGCAGTTCGGACTGCGGCTGCTGCCGCAACTCTATGAAATGTACAATCCGATGCCGTACGACGGCGCGCGCGATATGGAAGTGGAACTTGCGATCGGCCTGCGTGAGGCAGGGTATGGCGTTTGGCAAGCGTGAACAAGACTTGGCATAGACCTGCCTGCATTGTTTCAGGCAGTCGAATTGCTCAACGCCTCATGCATCAGATCATCGATTTCACTGGTGATATCGGTTAGTCGGCTCGCCACCACTGAGAATTCCTTGCCGGCGTCGTCGGCACGGGCAGCAACGATTTGCGCATCGAACGACACCAGGCGTGCCTGTTTCGCAATTGCCTTGATGTCGCTCATCATGCCCAGCATTTGCTTTTTCAGCGTCATCGCATAACGCTTCGATTGTTCTTCATATACCAGCGTGAGGCCGTTGAGCACCACCAGCAAGGGCGTGGCGCTGCGCACCAGTTCATCCAGAAGCGCTGGCGCCTGACGCGCATCTGTTTTGATAGCGTCAAGCGCGCATGCCGCGAGATGGATGAAATCGCGAATGCTTTTGTCGCCCTGCAAGGTGCCGAAATACGCATCCTGCAATTGATCGCAGAAGATGCCGGGCAGGCCACCTTTGCCGTCCAGCAGCGTGATATGCGCATCGCGAAACAGCGCCAATGCGCCGTGCGCAGCTTCGATCGCACCATCGTGCCCGAGAGACGCCAGCACGGTGTACAGCACGACGCGCTGCGACGTAAAGCGGCGTCGACCGGACAAGTTAATGAGTGCACCAAAGACGTCGTCCGAAAGCTTGGAGTTGACACCCGATTGGTCGCGCTTGGGGAGCATGGTCGTTTCCAAAGAATGCATTTTGATCTATCTCCTGATTGAGATGGACATAAGTCCACCATGTATCTGTACAAGTTAAATAGCATTATTCGTACCAACGAAAATGCCGGATTTTCGCTGCAATGCGCCCCAAATTGGCGCAACAATGGGCGATACAGCACCATGCGGAGCAAACGGACTCCCAAATTGGCGCATGCCGGATTGGTATGTCGCAAAGTCGATGGCTGCGACAGCATGGAAATTGCGGTGATGCGTATCGCCGCACACGCTTGTACATGAAAATCTTTGCGCCACCGATATGGAGATTGATTCGTATCTCGGCGGCTTTTGATTCTCGCTAAAGAGCCCGCGTAAAACACCCGGTACCCTGAATATCTGCATCGACGTTACATGGCGCGTTCAGGAGGTTCATCATGAGAACATCCAAGGGTTTGTTATTGGTATTGTGTCTGGGCGCGGCCAGTCCGCCAATCCAAGCCGAAATCTACAAATGCAGGGAAGCAACGGGGTCGATTCTGTACACCGACACGCCATGCGATGCCGAGATCGAAACCATCGCAATCATGCCAACCAACGGCACCCATTTCGATTCTCCCGCTCTATCGGATGCCGCTGTTGAGGAAAACTTGCGCCTGCTCTCCGAACAGGAAGACGAACTCACCGATGAGCTGAATCAAGCGCAGGCCGCACCGGGCGAATCGCTTCGCACTGCACCGGAAGCGCACGCGTTGCGAGTACAGATACTGGCTGCGCTGGAATCGGTACGCCAACAAAAAAGAGCATTGCTGGGACGAGGATTGTCGACGCAGGATGGCGAAGAATTGGTGGTGGTGCCGGACAAATAGCCAGCGCTGCCGATAATACGAAACCGCTTGCGATCAGACCAGACCAGCCGCGATATTGATCGACAGGCCGATGATTGCGACGTTGAACAAGAAGCTGAGGACCGACTGCGCCAGCACTACTTTGCGCATCGAACGCGACATGACGATCACGTCCGACGTTTGCGCAGCCACCGCAATCGTAAACGAGAAATACAGGAAATCCCAATAATCCGGTTGATGCTCATGCTCCGGAAAAACGAGAGGCCGCTTCTCGGCCGGCGCGCGGTAAAACATGTGCGCGTAGTGGAAGGTGAACAGCATGCCGACCAACAGCCACGAACCGAACAAGGTCGCGCCGGTAAATGCATAGTGAATAAGGCGATCACTGACGGTCAGATTTTTTGACGCCGCCAACTCGAATACGATGGCCGCCAAGCTGATCAAGGCCGCAATCGACAGCACTGCCAGCACTGCGACCGCGCTGTTGTCCTCCTGCTCGGCAATCGTGCGCACCCGCACCGAGTTGGAGCGCATCATCAACACACAGATCGACAGCAGATAAGACCATACGCCGACGTTCCATGCGATCAGTGCGCGCGTCATCGGTTGCCATTGCACCGGCAGTGCGAGTCCGACAAAGAGACCGATGAAAATCGCGATCGCGAGGCGGGGGCGGTGGTGGGTAAATCGATGAACAGGGTGCATGGCTGACGGGCGATTGAGCGAAGGGCAATCATCCCATATTTCACATGCCGGGCAGGATTTGCCTTGCCGAGTCTGTCAAATCTTGCCGTAGGCAAAGCGTTGACGGATGGGCGCCTCTTGGGTACTGTGCGTTGCAGCACATCAAACCTCTTGTGAAGGCATTTCATGAAAATCCCATGCGTCGCGTCCTTGTTGCACCTGACCGGAAAATCGCTGGCAATCGCCTTGATTGCCACGTCCGCATGGGCCGCCAATGTCGTCAAACTGCCTTCCTACAAGGTCGATCCGAGCCAGACGTCCGTTTCCGGCCTGTCGTCCGGCGCATTCATGGCGGCGCAATTCCATGTGGCCTATTCCGGTACGCTGGTGGGGGCAGGCGTGATTGCAGGTGGGCCGTTCTATTGCGCAGGCTCGTCGCCATCGACGTCGTATCTGTTAAATGCCTCAACGATTTGCATGACGCCGTTGCCGGACGCGGCGCCCAATGCCGACGCACTGCTGGTGCAAGCGCAAAGCTTCGCGCGGTCGGGCTTGATCGACGACCTCGCCAATCTGAAGAAAGAAAGAGTCTATCTGTTCAGCGGCACTGCGGACTATACCGTCACTACCCCAGTGGTGGATCAAACTGCGGCGTTTTACGCAAAGGCTGGATTGCCTGCCACCAACATCAAGTACGTCCACAATATCAATGCCGGTCATTCGATCATCACCAACAATAACAAGGATGTCGCCTGCGCGATTACTGCTGCGCCGTACATCAATGACTGCGATTTCGTCCAGTCACACGACATCCTGAACTATATCTACGGCAATTTGAATCCGCCGGTGAGCACACTGTCCGGCAAGCTCATCGAGTTCGACCAGAGTGAATTCATCCACTCGTTCATCTCCAGCATGAGCGACACTGCGTATGCCTACGTGCCAAAATCCTGCGAGACGCAGACGTGCAAAGTGCATGTGGCGTTTCACGGCTGCCGGCAAGGCGCATCGGTGATCGGCAATCTTTTCTATACCACGACCGGTTACAACGAACTGGCCGATGCCAACAACATCATCATGCTTTATCCGCAAGTGGAACCAAGCAACGGCTACATATTTGGCTATGGCTACAATCCCAAGGGCTGCTGGGATTTCTGGGGTTACTCCAGCTTGAATCCGTTTTTTCCCGATTTTTACAGCAAGAAAGCGCCACAGATGGCGGCAGTCAAAGCAATGCTGGATCGGCTGGCGCAGCCGCGCCAATAAACCGGACATCATCGGATTATCCGGAAAGAATTACAGGCGGCACGTAGAATTTTTGCAAGCCGATCCAGCAACAGGTACCGTGCCGTGCTCTGCAAATATGCTGGACAATCCAGGCGCGTTCGGGTCCGCAGTCATAAGAACCCGGATGCGCTGCGCTCCTTGGCGCTACGCCTCTATGCGTATTTCATTACCGAGTATTCACGCAAAAGAAATTGTGCTTTTGTAGGCGCGGGCCATCCACTTAGGCAGATGGCAGTTTCCCCCTCTGGCTCGAATGATGCTTGTCTTGCCGACAGCGTATTTCAACTTTCTTGAACGTCGCGCATTACTCCCTGTTTGTGATGATGAACGGATATTTCATCCTCCGGATTGCTTTCGCACTAATGTCAACGATGCTGTCTGCATCGCTCATGGCCGCTGCCACGCCCGTGACGGTGTTGACGGTTGACGGTGCGATCGGTCCAGCCACTGCCGATTATGTTGCTCGGGGGATAGCGCATGCTACGCGCGACGGTGCGCAACTGGTGGTGCTCAAGGTCGATACACCCGGTGGCTTGGATACCTCGATGCGAACGATCATCAAGGCAATCCTGGCCTCGCCGACGCCGGTTGCAACTTATGTTGCCCCAAGTGGCGCGCGCGCGGCCAGTGCAGGCACCTACATCCTGTATGCCAGTCACATTGCGGCAATGGCGCCAGGCACCAATCTGGGTGCGGCGACACCGGTCCAGCTGGGCAGCGCATCCACACCATCGGAGCCGGAAAAACCTGCGCTAAGTCAACTAAATAATGGACGCGATGCCGAAGACGATGACACCAAGGCGCCCGATGGCCCGCTGACGGAGCCGATGACGCACAAACAAGTCAACGATGCCGCAGCCTACATCCGCGGACTGGCGCAAATGCGGGGGCGCAATATGGAATGGGCCGAGCAGGCAGTGCGCCAAGCCGTGAGCCTGTCGGCCGACGAAGCATTGAAATTGCACGTGATCGAATATGTTGCCTCTGATCTCGACAATCTGCTGAAACAGTTGAATGGCAAAAAAGTGAATGTGCAAGGACAGGAAAAACTGCTGCAGACGGCCGGCGCACCGATCGTGAACCACCAGCCGGACTGGCGCGCCAAACTGCTCGCCGTCATTACCGATCCCAGCATCGCGCTGATCCTGATGGCGATCGGCGTCTATGGATTGATCTTTGAATTCATGAATCCCGGCATGGTCTTGCCCGGCGTGCTCGGCGGCATCTGCTTGTTGCTCGGCCTATACGCGTTGCAACTGCTGCCCGTCAACTACGCGGGCCTTGCGCTCATTGTGCTTGGCATCGGCTTCATGGTGGCAGAAGCGTTCCTGCCTAGTTTCGGCACACTCGGCCTGGGCGGCATCGCCGCCTTCATTATCGGCGCCGTGATCCTGATCGACACTGAACTGCCGGGCTTTGGCATCCCGCTCGAACTGATCATCACCGTCGCCCTCTTGAGTGCAGCATTAATTGCAGCCATCGCCAGCATCACATTGAAAACGTACCGACGCGCGGTGGTGATAGGAAGCAATGAGCTGATCGGCCAGACCGCAGAAGTCGTGGCCGACACTGCAGGCGAAAGCTGGGCCCGGATCCATAGCGAGAATTGGCGCGTAGTCAGCAACACGCCGTTGCGGCGAGGGCAGAAGGTCCGCGTGCTGGCACGCAATGGATTGGTGCTGGAAGTCGCGCCGATCGGCAATCACGACGAAGGAGAATAATCATGTTTTTCGAGTTTGGATTCGGCGGTGTCCTGGCGCTGTTGATCGTGCTGCTTGCTTCGTCGATTCGCATCCTGCGCGAGTATGAGCGTGGCGTCGTGTTTCAACTGGGGCGTTTCTGGAAAGTGAAGGGGCCTGGACTGGTGATCCTGATTCCCGCGCTTCAGCAAATGGTGCGCGTCGACTTGCGCACCGTGGTGCTGGACGTGCCGACGCAAGACGTGATTTCGCGCGATAACGTGTCGGTGAAAGTCAACGCCGTGGTGTATTTTCGTGTGGTCGATCCGGAGAAAGCCATCATCCAGGTCGCGAATTTTTTTGAGGCGACCAGCCAGCTCGCGCAAACGACGCTGCGCTCGGTACTCGGCAAGCATGAACTGGACGAGATGCTTGCCGAACGCGAACGACTCAATCTGGATATCCAGCAAGTGCTGGATGCGCAAACCGATGTGTGGGGCATCAAGGTCGCCAACGTGGAGATCAAGCATGTCGATCTGGACGAGTCGATGGTACGTGCAATTGCAAGACAGGCGGAGGCAGAGCGCGAACGGCGCGCCAAGGTAATACACGCCGAAGGCGAATTGCAGGCATCGGAAAAACTGATGCAGGCCGCGCAAGTGCTGGCGCGACAGCCGGGCGCAATGCAATTGCGCTATATGCAGACACTGGCCAACCTCGCTGGCGACAAGACATCCACCATTGTTTTTCCGCTACCCATCGAGTTGCTGACCGGGATGATGGAGTTGACACGTGCTGGCAAATAAGGCGATTTCCTGAAAAGAAAATACCCCCTTGCGCCGCGCTGGCGGGCGCATTGCTGCGTTGCCCCTCGCTAGTGTGGCTCACCACACGTCGCTCGGGGCGGTGGAGCGGGGAATTCATGCGACATGGTGAAGCAGGGGTTTCGTGGTGCATGCACCACGCCTGCGTAACGGCATTGCCTTGCAAGGCAATGCGCCTTCCGCATGCCCGCGTAACGGTGCTCCCTTGCAAGGGAGCACTCCCTCCTTGCACTGCATCCCGCCAGCGCGGCGCAAGGGGGTATTTTCTTCCCGAAAACCGCTTAAGCAGATTTCGCTTCGCGGGCACCTCTGTCGCCGTGACGTTGTTGAAAATTCAATATGCAAACTCTGTTTCAAAATGTAACAGGATTCGCGAACCTCATCTGGTAGAGTGACGCTGCGCAAACTAACAGGGGATCGCAGTGTCGTGGTATTCGTTGTTTTCGTCACGCTCGAAAAAAAAGTCCAGGCAAAAAAAGTCCAGGCGGCCGTTGAAGTTGCGCATACTTTACGCGGCCATCGCGTCGTTCGCCGTGCTGGCGGTTGTCGGGCTGCTGCTGGCTGGTTATGCATTGGTGATCGTCGCGTCGATATTGCCATCAATGAACGGCCTGACCGATTATCAGCCCAAGATTCCGCTGCGCGTCTTTACCGCCGACCAGGTATTGATCGGCGAATTCGGCGAGGAACACCGCGACTTCGTGCCAATCGGCCAGATGCCTGCGGTCATGAAAAAGGCCCTCATTGCGATCGAGGACGATCACTTCTATGAGCATGGCGGCGTGTATTACCCCGGCATATTGCGCGCCGGTCTCGCGAACCTGCGCAACAGCCGCTCGCAAGGCGCTTCCACCATCACCATGCAAGTAGCGCGCGCGTTCTTTCTGAGCCGGGAAAAAACCTACGCGCGCAAGATCAACGAAATCATGCTCGCGTTCAAGATCGAAAAAACGCTGTCGAAAGACCAGATCCTCGAGCTGTACATGAACCAGATTTATCTCGGCGAGCGTGCCTACGGCTTCGGCAGCGCGGCACGCACCTACTTCGGCAAACCGGTGCAAAATCTGACCATCGCCGAAGCCGCGATGCTGGCCGGATTGCCGCAAGCGCCCGCAGCGGCCAACCCGGTCGTCAATCCCACGCGTGCCAGGCAGCGTCAACTGCAAGTGTTGAATCGCATGCGCGACCTTTCGTACATCACGCCGGCCCAATACGCCCGGGCAGCCGCGGAAAAACTCACCGTCATCGGCAATAGCCATCGCATCACCACCCATGCCGAATATGCAGCCGAGCAAGTGCGACAGTTCATGTACGCGCAGTACAAGGAAGATGTCTACACCCGTGGCTTCAACGTGACCACCACACTGACTAAAGCCGACCAGGATGCGGCCTATGAAGCGGTGCGGCGCGGCGTACTCGACTACGACCGCCGCCACGGCTACCGCGGCCCTGAAGCCTTCATCGAACTGCCCGAGGACGATGAAGAGCGCCAGCAAGCCATCGAAGAAATCCTGCTCAAGCATCCCGACAGCGACGAGTTGCAATCGGCTGTCGTGATCGCCGCATCGCCCAGGTTGGTGCGCGCCGCAACGCTATCCGGCGAAACGATCGAGATCAGCGGCAGCGGCCTGCGTTTCGCTGCAGCCGCACTGACCGCCAAAGCGTCTGCGCAGAATCGCATCCGTGCCGGCGCGGTCATCCGCGTCATGCGCGAGGCAAAGAAAAAATGGTCGATCACGCAGTTGCCCGACGTGGAAGCGGCATTCGTCGCGCTCAACGCGCAAGACGGGTCGTATCGCGCGCTGGTCGGAGGTTTCGACTTCACCTTCAACAAACTCGACCATGTGACACAGGCATGGCGCCAGCCCGGCTCCAGCATCAAGCCTTTCATTTACTCGGCAGCGCTGGAAAAAGGCTTCTCGCCGGCCACCATGATCAACGATGCGCCGCTCGCAATCACTGTATCCGACAACGGCGGCCAAGCTTGGGACCCGCAAAACGATGACGGCCGAGTTGACGGCCCGGTGACGATGCGCACTGGCCTGAAACGATCGAAGAACCTCGTTTCAATCCGCATCCTGCAAGCCATCACGCCACCGTATGCGCAGCAATACATCGCGCGTTTCGGATTCGACGCAAACAAGCATCCAGCCAACCTGACCATGGCGCTCGGCACAGGCTCCGTCACGCCGTTGCAGATGGCCGGCGCCTATGCGGTATTCGCCAACGGTGGCTACCAGATCGCACCCAGGCTGATCCAGAAAGTGACCGATGCGCGCGGCAACGTACTTCTGGAAAACAAGCCGGTCAGCGTCGAGCCAGAGGCTGCTCGCGTACTCGACGTGCGCAACGCCTTCATCATGGACACCATGCTGCGCGACGTGGTGCGCTCCGGCACCGGTTATCTGGCCAGCCAACGACTCGGGAGAGGCGACCTTGCCGGCAAAACCGGCACCACCAACGACGCGATGGACGGCTGGTTCGCCGGCTACAGCGGCGATACCGTTGCGGTCGCATGGATGGGATACGACAAGCCGAAATCGCTGGGTGGCCGCGAGTTCGGCGGCACCGTCGCGCTGCCGATCTGGATCGACTACATGCGTGTGGCGCTGCGCGGGAAGCCGGAATCGCAGCGCCCGGTGCCGGCTGGATTGACGCAAGTCGATGGCGACTGGATATATGACGAATATCTGAACGCAAACGGAGTGCGGTCGCTGGATATCGACGATACGCGGAGTTTTTGGGAGAAGTTGTTCAATCCTAATCCGCAGAAACCGAAAAGCGAAGAGCAGCCAAAGCAGCCATCAAGCGACATGAGTTATCAGGGGTAGGGGGGCGCCTCGCGCGTTAGAACCGTCATTTCCCCCAAACACCCGCATGCAAAAGAAACGATGAATTTGTAGGAGCGGGCCTCCCTTGCAGGGCGCATTTGCGCCGGGCGGCGATCCGCTTGCAAGCGCAAACCGTTCCGCAGGCGTGCGGCAGGCCGCCCGAATTCCCTGCTCCACCCCGCGATAGGTGGTAGCACATGCAAGCTATCGCGGGCAAGGCCCGCTCCTACAAAAAATGCCGCGTAGGACTCACAATTAATTTTGCTCGGCTACTTAGCGTACATAGAAGCCAGTAACCGGGACAACAATTCTCAATAAGCTTTAATACGCACCCATGTAATCGCGCTTGCCGACGTCCACACCGTTGTGCCGCAGGATCGCATACGCGGTGGTGACATGGAAGAAAAATTGCGGCAAACCGTAGTTCGACAGGTAGGACTGGCCGACCAATTTTTTCTCTTTCGGCGTACCTGGGCGCAAAACGATTTCACGCGATTCGCTGCCTTCGAATTGGGCCGGCTTCAGGCCATCGATGAACGCCAGGGTCTTGGTGATCAGCGCCTGCAAATCGGCAAAGGTTTGCTCCTTGTCTTCATACACCGGCACGTCGACACCGGCCAAACGTGCCGAAATGCCCTTGGTGAAATCGGCTGCGATCTGTACTTGGCGGACCAAAGGGAACATGTCGGGAAAAAGGCGTGCTTGCAGCAACGCATTCGGCTCGATGTTTTTCTCCGTCGCGTGCGCTTCGGCCTTTGCCAAAATGGCGTGCAAGCCGTTGAGCATCTGTTTGAAAACGGGAATAGACGTGGTGTACATGAAAGTGGTCATGGAAATCTTTCTCTGGGGTGAAGGTCGTGTGATTATAAAGAGTAGTGGGCGAATGTGTTTGTGACCGGTATTTTCAATGCCGCACTCGTCTGGAATGGTTGCCCTTCGTTTCCTCTATGCATTCGAACCGCATTCCATGTAACAAACCCACCTCTGATCAATGCTTTGAACAGACAAATATTTGTGCCTCCACAAAGGTTGTTCTCATGCTTGGCTTATAAAGAAAGGGTCCGTCTCTTCAAATGGTTATTCCATGAAGACCTTGCCCTCCGAAGCGCAGTCTGACCGGCATCCCTCTCGTTGCAGGATCATCATGCCGAAAGGAATAAGGCGGTTTTCGGGAGAGAAAATACCCCCTTGCGCCGCGCTGGCGGGATGCAGTGCAAGGCGCCCCGAGCGACGTGTGGCGAGCCACACTAGCGAGGGGCAACGCAGTAATGCGCCCGCCAGCGCGGTGCAAGGGGGTATTTTCTTTTCAGGAAATCGCCTAAGTGCCGTCCTTCTCGTTCTCATCATGATGGCCTTCTCCCTAGCTGCAACCGCCCAGCCAAAGGAAGAAAAAAAGGCGGGGCCGCCAGACAAGGAAAATGCCTTGCCTCGGCTTGAGAAGTACGTGACGCCACGGCAGCATTCGGGAGCAGCGCTTCCGGCATGGTATCCACGCAAGGAGGATGGCCAGTGGGCAATGCCGGCAAAAAACTACGCCAGCACACGTTATAGCAGGCTGAATCAGATTAATGCCAATAACGTGAAGACACTACGGCCAGCCTGGTCGTTCTCAACGGGGCAGACCACTGGCCACGAGGCTGCGCCTGTCATTGTGGACGGCACAATGTACGTCGTGACACCGTTTCCCAATATCGTCTATGCACTGGATCTGACAAAACCAGGTGGACAGAAGAAGTGGGAATATCATCCCAACCCTGCGCCGGCTGCACAAGGCGTTGCCTGCTGCGATGTGGTCAATCGCGGCCTCGTCTATACCGACGGCAAGATTCTCTTCAATACACTCGATAACCATGCCATTGCCCTTGATGCCAAAACGGGAAAGGAGCTATGGAAAACCAAGCTAGGCGAGATCAATCGAGGCGAAAGCATTACCATGGCCCCGCTCGTTGTCAAAGGCAAGATGCTGGTCGGGAACAGCGGCGGGGAACTGGGCGTGCGCGGTTGGCTGAAAGCCATCGATATCAATAACGGTAAGGTCGTGTGGACTGCCTACAGTACTGGTCCTGATCAGGATGTGCTTATTGGTGCGAATTTCAAACCGTTCTACCAGAAAGACCAGGGCAAGGATCTCGGGGCTAGCAGCTGGCCTCCAGGCGCGTGGAAGATCGGCGGCGGCACCGTGTGGGGATGGATTTCCTACGATCCGGAACTCAACCTCATTTACTACGGCACGGGAAATCCTGGGCCATGGAATCCCGACCAGCGGCCGGGCGACAACAAGTGGAGCTTGAGCATCTTCGCGCGCAATCCTGATAACGGTCAGGCGGCATGGGCGTATCAGATCGGAGGGCACGACTTGTATGACTATGACGGCGTCAACGAACTGATCCTGCTCGACTTGCCCGTTAACGGGAAAACGAGAAAAGTCCTGATTCGCCCAGAGCGCAATGGACACATGTACGTCATGGACCGTGCGACTGGGGAAGTGCTTTCCGCGGAAACGTTCGCATACGTCAACGTGACCAAAGGCATCGACCTCAAGACAGGGGAGCCGCGCAAGGTCAAGGAAAAGGCAACCGGCCTGGGCAAGACGATCCATGACATCTGCCCGGCGGCGCCCGGCGCCAAGGACTGGCAACCATCGGCCTACTCGGAACGCACCGGCCTGCTCTACATCCCGCATAACAACCTCTGCATGGACATGCGCGGCACCGAGGTCAGCTATATCGCCGGCACGCCGTTCGTTGGCGCCGATGTGCATATGTTTGCAGGGCCGGGCGGACATCGCGGCGAATTCTCCGCATGGGATCCGGTGGCGGCAAGGAAGATGTGGAGCATCAAGGAGCTGTTCCCGGTATGGAGTGGCGCTGTCGCAACGGCAGGCGACGTGGTGTTCTATGGAACCATGGATCGTTGGTTCAAGGCCGTCCATGCCAGGACCGGCGAGTTGCTTTGGCAATTCCGTGTCGACTCCGGGATCATCGGCCAGCCCGTTACCTATCTTGGGCCTGATGGCAAGCAGTACGTGGCGGTACTGGCTGGCGTCGGCGGCTGGTCCGGCGCGATCGTGTCGGGCGACCTGGATCCGCGTGACGGCACGGCCGCGCTTGGCTTTGTCAATGCGATGAAGGATCTGTCGCAATACACCGGCAAGGGCGGAAAGCTGTATGTATTCGCGCTGCCTTGACCACATCCGAAGATGATGATGCACATCCTCTCGAACAAAAAGAACCTGAGCATAGGTGCTGCCGTGGCAGTCCTGTTCTTCTCCGCGCAGCCGGCAGCCTCGCAGCCGGGGCGGCAACTCCGTGTGTGCGCCGATCCGAACAACCTGCCGTTTTCCAATGCGCGGCAAGAGGGTTTTGAAAACAGGATTGCGAACATCCTGGCGGAGGAAATGCATGCGACGGTGCATTACACCTGGTGGGCTCAACGGCGAGGCTTCATTCGCAATACGCTCAAGGCCGGTAATTGCGACGTGGTGATGGCCGTGCCGAAAGGCTTCGAACAGGTATCCACCACCACACCCTATTACCGCTCCACCTATGTGTTTGTTTACCCCAAGAATCGGGACTATCGGATCCGTTCGTTTGACGACCCGATTTTGCACAAGCTGAAGATCGGCGTGCACTTGATGGGCGACGACTATGCCAATACGCCACCGGCCCATGCCCTTGCCCGCCGCAATATCACCGACAACGTCGTCGGTTTCATGATTTACGGTGACTATCGGCAGCCGAATCCGCCGGCGCGAATTTTCGATGCGCTGGCTGCAGGTGAAATCGACGTTGCCATCGTCTGGGGCCCGCTGGCGGGCTTTTTCGCGCAGCGTGCGTCGGTTCCCCTTGAGATCGTACCGGTCTCGCCTCGCAAGGACACGTTCCTGCCGATGGAGTTCGATATCTCGGTAGGTGTGCGACGTGGCGATGATTCCATGAAAAAAGAAATTGAAGCGGCCCTTGAAAAGCGGCGCCCGGACATCCAGAAAGTGCTCGCCGCCTATGCCATCCCGCTGACGCAAGCGCAAACCGATATGGATGGACGCCGATGAATGCCCGACCACAGAATCGCCGGATATCCTATGCTGCACTGGCAAGGATGCTAGCCCTGGTGCTGGCTGGTTGCGCCAGAGAGCAGCAATTGCAGGGTGGCTCGCCGGTGCAAACAAGGATGCCCGCTCCGCAAACTGAAGTGGTCCGCACTCAGCCGAAGACGGCCAACCCGTATGAAGGCAACGTAGCTGCGATCGCTGAAGGCAAACTCCTGTACAACCGGTTTAACTGCGTCGGTTGCCATGCGGCAGGCGGCGGTGCCATAGGGCCGGCACTGATGGATGACAAATGGCGCTATGGCAGCGATCCCGTGAATATCTACGCCACGATCGTCGAGGGCCGGCCAAGAGGCATGCCCAGCTTCCGCGACAAACTTCCGGAAGACGATATATGGAAAATCGTCGCCTATGTCCGCTCGCTCAGCGGCCTCGGCACCAGGTTGCCGAAAGAAGAAACAAAAATTGCGCCCTTGCAGGGAAAAACTTCCGGCAACCTGGAATGAAGCACGCGCCGTCCATTCTGTGCAAGAAAGTACTCGCAATCGTGCTTGCGGTGTCGCCCGTGCTTGCGGTTGCTGCACCGTTTGCCTATGTGCCGAACGAGGCGAGCGGGACAGTATCGGTGATCGATACCGCCACCGACCGTGTGATCGATGCATTCAAGGCCGGCTCCAAACCTCGCGGGCTGGCGGTGGGCAAGAACGGCAAACGTCTTTACATCAGCGACCAGCCGAGCAATGCACTGATGATTATCGATCTGGAGAAGCGCGCGCTGGTCGGCAAGGTCGACCTGGGTGAATCGCCGGAAGGCGTCGATATATCGCCCAACGGAAAATGGGTCGTCGCGACAAGCGAATTGAGCAATAGCATCGCGTTCGTGGACACGGCGACGAACAGCAAGGCATTCAGCGTGAAAGTCCAAGGGAAGAATCCGGAGCACGCGGTGTTCAGCCCCGACGGGAAATACCTGTTTGCCAGTGCCGAAGAAGCGAAGCAGGTCGACATCATCGATGTCGCGCAGCGCAGGCAAACCGCCGCAGTGCCGGTCGGCGCGCGCCCACGAGGCATCGGCTTCCTGCCCGACGGCAGCCGCGCCTATGTCGCGTCCGAACTCGCCGGCACGGTGACTGTCATCGACTTGAAAGAACAACGGCCGCTGAAGACGATCAAAGCCGGAAATTTTTCCAATGGTGTTACGGTAAGTCCGGACGGCAAGCGCGTATATATCTCCAACGGCAAGGATGCCAGCGTGTCCATCATCGATACCAAGACCGACGAGATCGTCGCAACCGTGCCGGTCGGAAAACGGCCCTGGAACATGGCGATCACGCCCGACGGGAAAAAGCTGTACGTCGCCAACGGCCGCTCCAACAGCGTGTCCGTGATCGACACGGAACATTACCGCGTACTCACCGAAATCCCCGTCGGCGAACGGCCCTGGGGAGTGGCAATTGGAGAATAAGTGGTGAAAAATGCATGGAACCACGCGCAGGCCCGTCGAACCGGCAAGCAGGATGCACAAGCGCAGCCATCTTCCGGCAGATATTCCGGCATCGCAATGCTGCTGCACTGGACGATTGCGCTGTTTTTGCTGGTGCTGATCGGACTTGGCTGGTACATGGACGACATTCCCAGGGGAATGCCCGAGCGCGCCTACTTTTACAATTTGCACAAGTCGATCGGCGTTACTGCCGCATTGCTGATCGCAATACGCGTCATATGGCGTATCACCCATCCACCATCGGCCCTGCCGGCGACCATGCCGCAGTGGCAGCAGCGCGCGGCCCGACTGACCCATTTTCTGCTCTATGCATGCATCATCGTGATGCCGTTGAGCGGATTCATCGCGTCTAATTTCACCAAGTTCGGCGTAACCTACTTCGGTGTGCCGTTGCCGATCCTGGGATGGGAAGACAGGGCAATCTACCGCGTGTTCAACAGCATCCACGTCTATACCTCCTACCTGCTCGTGGCCTTGATCGCACTGCATGTGCTCGCCGCGCTCAAGCATCGGATCGTAGACAAGGATCGGGTTTTCCACCGCATGTGGCCGGGCGGGCGCGAATGACGTGGGCTGTGCGGGGCGTGCGCCTGTAATGGCAACGGTCGATACTTTGAACGCGGGCCGATGCGCAACTGTCCGGTCGGGATTTCTGTCCGTATTGTTTGGAAACGAAACGCTTTCCGCCGAATGTCCGTTTTACCAATTCCTCAGGCTATTTGTTATTCCTCAAACCGTCTCTGCCTTCCAGTCCTATCTTGATAGCGTAAAAGGACATTCGCCAACCAGTGCCCTGCGGCTTTTTTTTCTTTGCCGTACGAAGACAACATGTTTGGCTTCAAAGCAACGTCATTTTTAAAAGGATGCAATATGAATGCGGAAATTATCCAGCCGCACAATCTGAGAGCGGCCGCCATCTGGAATAGCGGAGGATCGAGTTACGACAAAATCAGCGCGACCATCGCCGATGCGATCGAGCATTGTGTGATTCGCCTGAACCCTCAACCGGCAGAACACATCCTCGATGTGGCGACAGGTACCGGCTGGACTGCGCGCCGGATTGCTGCCCGAAGTGTGCAGGTGACCGGCATTGACATCGGTTTCGATCTCATCGAAGCCGCCAAGGCATACGCCGCTGCCGAGCAATTGACGATCGATTTTCAACTGGGAGATGCTGAAGCACTTGCTTTTGAAAACAAGACGTTTGACGCGGTGATTTCAACATTCGGGGTCATGTTCGTCAGCAATCCGGACGCTGCCGCCGCCGAGTTATCGCGGGTCTGCAAACCAGGCGGCCGGATCGGCCTGACAACCTGGCCGCCCGATGGCACGATCGCAGGATTGTTCAAGGTCATGAAAAACTACATGGCCGCGCCTGCATCGCCTGCGCCGCCGTCACCGTTCGAATGGGGCAGCAGGGAGCGCGTGCAGCAGCTTCTCGGTCCGAGTTTTGACCTGCATTTCGAGACCGGCACCACGGTACTGCGCGAACCAAGCGGTGAAGCGGTTTGGGAAATGTTCGTATCCGGCTACGGACCAACCAAGACGCTGGCGGCAACCCTTGATCCACAGCGCTATGACAGCCTGAAGCAGGATTTCATCGCCTACCATGAGGGCTTTAAAACGGACTTGGGGGTAGCGATGCCGCGCGATTATCTGGTGACAATCGGCGTTCGCAAATCTTGATGCCAATGAAAAGAGCAGGGCAGGGAGCAAGTTAAAGGGAGGCAGCTTATTGCTTGAGGCATCAAATTAAACCGATGCTGAATCCTTTAATTCAATTAACAGAATTCGTAGGCGGGTTGTAACTCGCCGGATGTTTAAAGCATGCGGCGGATGGCGATGTGCCCTACACGTTTAACGTATCGCTTGAACCGGACTATGCTTGTGCTACAGCCTTATTCAGCAGTATTGGCAACCGCTATAGGGCTGCTTTGGTCCGAGCCCGATAATTGATCTTTTAGCCAGCACTCATATCCTTCTAGCTCAGATAGCTGTTCGAGTGATAGTGAGACAGCTGATGAAGGGTGAGCTACGATATTTCGTTGCTCGTTAAGCGTTACCATCCATTTTGTTCTTTTTTCTTTATTTCCACTTTTTCCATAAGCTAGTACTGGTTCAAATAATTCCCAATTTTCGAAGGCTATTTTTCTGTAATCAATTAACTCAAAATAGTGCTCTGGGGCACCTCTCTTGCGATTGTCTTTCTCGTACCGGTTCATTACTTCAAGCCGAACGCTTTGAGGGACACCTTCAACGAACCACTCATTTTCCTTGTTCCCATACTCATTTCTCAATTCTTCCAGAATGTAGCCTTTCAAAGTGACCTCGATACGATCGATAATTTCCTTTGCCTTGAGATTAGTTTGTTCCTTTTCTAACTTTAAAAAATCATCGAGTCCCTTCGGATTAAAGTCAGAAAACTGATTTCTTATTGCTTGTTGACAGCGACGTGTCCGCGCGGTTTGGCCTTGTACTCCCCGTAGATCTCGGAACCGTTTCCGGTCCTCCGAGTTCAGACTACCGAGATACTCACCGAGGCAGTTTGCATACGGTTCAAGAGCCTTCCAAACCCTTTCATTTGTGTCTCGGATTAACTTTTTCCCTGATTCTTCTAGATAAGAGAACACGCTACGTAACACATTTAGGCAAGTCGTAATGCCGTCATTCATGGCTAAGCCACCACCATCGCCAGAACCCATATCCCACCACTGTTTCGCGAAGCTATTAACTACATTAAACCAGTTTTTTAATATATATACGGTTCGTTCAAGGGTGGCTTCATTTTCGCCAGCCCATAGAGGTCCATATTCGATCACATGTCCTTTGTTTTCTGAGGCGATATGAAATCCCTTTTTCTCGATTGCAGAGAAAATGCTTGCTAAGCTAATGCAGCGCAAGTGATCTTTTATAGAGTCAGCGGTTTGAATTCGATTGTGTAAAGGCGAATCGCGATCTATGTCTAATACCTGAATGGCTTTAGATACTATCGCACGCACTCTGGTAGGTGGATCTTCCGCATCCCAATGTAGCTCGGAATACAGCTCTTGCAGTAAAGATGGCTTGACGCTTTTTTGTTTTGCGTTTATGTCGACGAAAAGTTGAGCCTGCTTACTAGCTTGCAGCCCTTCAAACGCTAAAACTGACAGATGACTTGAGGCTGCCAATTCATGACCTGAATATGAAAAAAGCCTGTGTTGGCCATCGATAATCCATGCCGATTTATACGCAGGGCGAATATCGAGCCATCCTAACGTACCGCTCATTTCCTCTTCATCCTTCGCGTGCTCTTGTTTGATTTTCTCGAACCTTAGGCGTGACTTTTCGAGATTAACAACTATGCTTGTAGGGAACACCCCTAAATTTGATATGTATTCCTTTATGTTTGAGAGACGACTTTTACTTATCATGCGTTGGTAAGTATTTACGTCAGACGCTTTTCCTTTGGTTCTATGCGAAACGTATGCGATCTTCAACAAGTATTCTGGCGAAATTGGGAAGCTGTAACAAGTGGAGTTTCCCATCTTGGTTTTAACAGCAGGAACTCGGATGTGTAAACCTGGTATTGCCTTACCCGGCAAAATATCAGCGAAGAGTTGATACTTTGCCGCGGGTCCGAGGTGCCCAGTCAGTTTTTCGTAATAGTCCAAATCCTTTTCATCAAAAAAAATGACGTTTAGTTCTTTTGCCTTAGCGCGCTCTTGTTCCGAAATACTAAGTCCGCATGTAAAAAGTAGGGATACTGTTATTCTTTTTTGTTCTTTCGGGAATGTTGCGTGTGCTGTTCTTGCCAAATTTTCTCTGGCGTTGGACAGACTCTCAACGGCCTTTTTGATTTGACCGGACTTTGTGATATCTTCAACTGTTAGGCAGCGTATTCCCACTATAACTTCATCACCAATTGCCACCACATCAAATTGTGGTCTTGACGACGCTCCAAGGCTGACGTTTGTGGCCTCTATGAATATTCCGTTTTCATCTGATAGGTATTCAAACCTCAGCTTGTAGAGTAAACACCAGACATGATCACGAAACAGTGATGTTGGCGATTTCGGTTTGACGATACGAACTGTCGTCTTATTTTTGCGAGAGAAACTCCATCCGTCGTTGATGTAATTATCTAGTTCAGACGGTTTGATTGAGCGATGAAGCACTTCGCGTGCTTTGGATCTTGCTAGTCCTTGAAGTGCATCGATTGCCTGTAAGCTAGACAGCATACGTGTTCCTGTTTGCGGAGTTTTTCGATTTTAAATTTTGGATTATGAGAGCCGGTGCGCATGGCCGGTTCTTATATACAGGAGATTAAAAGTTCTTCAAATTTGCCACGATAATTGACGTCACCGGCCAAAACACTTTGTCTAGTAAGAGACCTTAAGTTGAAATTTTGCGAGTACAGAGTTTGGATTGAGGAGTGATTGGCGTTTGTGACCACTACTTTGGCTCCTCTTCTGCATGCGCTTAACAACGAGTCACGTAACCGAATTTGATCTTCCCAAGAAAATATTTTTTCATTGTATTTTATAAATCCGTTGAAGTTATGTTTCACTGTGTAAGGTGGGTCAGAAAAAATAAAATCGCCAGACTTCGCTGAGTCGATAACTTCCTCGAAATCAGAAACACGGAGTTCTGCGTTTTGAAGAAGCCGCGATACTAAATTCCAATTGTCGGAGTCTAATAGGACGGTCTCCTTTGTTCCTTTAGGGACGTTAAACTCACCGCTCAAATTGACGCGGTAAAGGCCGTTCCAACATGTCCTATTTAGATAAATGAATCGAGCCGCTTGTCTAAATTCGCAACGAGGCCGATAAGACCGCATTTTGTAGTAATAATCCGTGGAATGATGACGCTGGTGTTCCTGCAACAATACGAAAACACTAGAAAAGTCTTCTTTGAGTGCTCGATAAGCGTTGATCAACTCTTGATTCGAATCAGAAAGGATCGCGCTTACTGGCTCGAGACGAAAAAAAACCGCTCCGCTTCCCAAAAAAGGTTCTATGTAGCGTACAAAACCGGTTTCGGTAGCTAACGCTGCAAGTTTCTCGGCCAGCCAGCGTTTGCCACCTGCCCACTTCAAAAATGGAGTGATCTGAATTTTAGGGGGGGCCTCAGCGTTAACATGGTCTATGATGTTTTTTTGCACTATCAATTTTTCGCCCACGAGTCTTTCAACGTCACCACCCGATTAAACACCGGCTTCCCCGCCTTCGAGTCAATCCGATCCGCCACAAAATACCCATGCCGCTCAAACTGAAACTTCTCATTCGGCATCGCCTTTGACATCCCGGGTTCCAGATAAGCCGTCACCACTTCCTTCGCATTCGGATTCAACACCGATTTGAAATCCTTCCCCCCCGCATCCGGATTCGGATCGGTAAACAACCGGTCATACAAGCGCACCTCCGCCTCCAGCGCATGCGCGATGCTGACCCAGTGGATATTCCCCTTGACCTTGTAATTCGCAGAACCCTCAGTCCCCGATTTGCTATCCGCGAAATAATTGCAATGCACCGCAATTACATTGCCCTCCGCATCCTTGTCGCAGCCGGTGCATTCGACCACATACCCGTAGCGCAGCCGTACCTTGTTGCCGGGATAAAGCCGGAAGTAGCCTTTGCTCGGCACTTCCATGAAGTCGTCGGCTTCGATCCACAGTTCCTTGCTGATCGGGAAGGTGCGCAGGCCGCGTTCTGGGTGGTGCGGGTGGATCGGGGAACTGCATTCGGTCGTGAGATTTTCCGGGAAATTGTCGATGATGAGTTTCAGCGGTTTCAGCACGGCGGTGGCGCGCGGCGCCTTGGGGTCGAGGTCTTCGCGCAGGCAGCCTTCGAGCGAGCTGATGTCGATCCAGCCGTCGGACTTGGTGACGCCGCTGCGTTCGCAGAACAACTGGATCGCTTCCGGCGTGAAGCCGCGGCGGCGCAGTCCGACGATGGTGGGCATGCGCGGGTCATCCCAGCCGTCGACGATGCCTTCTTCCACCAGTTGGCGCAGCTTGCGCTTGCTGGTGACGACGTAGGTGACGTTGAGGCGCGCGAATTCGTATTGTTGCGGTAGCGGTTTTTTGAAGAAGCCGCCTTCGGCCAGGTGCTCCAGCAGCCAGTCGTAGAACGGGCGGTGGTCCTGGAACTCCAGCGTGCAGATCGAGTGCGTGATGTTTTCAATCGCGTCTTCGATCGGGTGCGCGTAGTCGTACATCGGGTACAGGCACCACTTGTCGCCGGTGCGGTGGTGATGCGCGTGGCGGATGCGGTAGATCGCGGGGTCGCGCATGTTCATGTTGGGCGAGGCCATGTCGATCTTGGCGCGCACGATGTGTTCGCCGTCCTTGAATTCGCCGGCTTTCATGCGGCGGAACAGGGCGAGCGATTCGGCGGCGGGGCGGTCGCGGAAGCGCGAGTTCTTGCCGGGTTCGCCGAAGTTGCCGCGATTGGCGGTCATCTCTTCCGCGCTTTGGCTGTCGACATACGCGTGGCCGGACGTGATCAGGTATTCGGCCATCGTATACAACTGGTCGAAGTAGTCGCTGGCGAAATACAGGTGATCCTGACCTTCATGCTGCCAGTCGAATCCTAGCCATTTGACGCTGTCGAGAATGGTGTCGACGTATTCCTGTTCTTCTTTTTCCGGGTTGGTGTCGTCGAAGCGCATGTGGCAGCGACCGGCGTAGTCGCGCGCGAGGCCGAAGTTGAGGCAGATCGATTTGGCGTGGCCGATGTGCAGATAGCCGTTCGGCTCCGGCGGGAAACGGGTGATCACTTGCGGTAGCACGTGGCCGTTGGCGTTGGTGCGGTTGGCGTATTTGCCGACGGTGAGGTCGTTGTCGATGATGCCGCGCAGGAAGTTGGATGACGGTGCGTTGCTCGTGCTGTCGTGACGGTCGTTGCTCATTGGTGTGTGTTTGGAGAATGCAGGAAGGGATTGACAAGGGCCATTTTACCGTAGCGGGATGGTTTCTTGCCCTTTACTAGGCTTGGTCCAGCCAAGGGTGCGCAGAAATTGATTTCCCTCATGATTCGGCAGTGAAAATTTGGCTTAAATACACAAAGGGGGCGGGTTGACCAAGCGCGGTGTGGTGTGTTAGCGGTGTCCTTTCGCCCATTGGAGACGTGTAACAAATAGTCGAGGGGTAAATAATGACTGTCAAACGCGAAGATTTGCTGGCCGCTGCTACCGCCGGCATTTTGCATTACGGGGAAATCGATCCGCTGCTGATTTTTCTGGCGCAGCGAGAGGCGACGATCAGGAAGTCGGCCGCACCCAATGAACCGCCGCTGATCGGCTGGAAGAGCTTCCATTGGATTGCTTATCTGGGCGGGGTATTGGCGATCAGTCTTGTGACCTTGGTCGGCATGTCGTTTTCAATGCGCGGGGCGGTTTCGCTGGGTTTAATGGCCGTGTTGTGGTTTTCACTGGTGTATGCGCTGTGCGCGATTGGTGCGACCGCGTGGTTCAATCTGCGTCCGGGAAGTGTGCCGATAGGGTTGTTTGCAGTGCTGGTGATTGCGTTGATGCCGGTGGGGGTGTTTGCGTTGCAGCGGGTGATGGGCTGGTAGCAGGGGGGGGCGAATCGCTTGCGGTCAATTCGGTAGATGATTCCGGAACCGCCTGATCCAGAGGTTCGTTCTACCGGCGATGATTTGACTTGCTGCTTTTCCCCATCATGCCACCGGCCAGTTCGCGCATCATCCACTTGATGTGTTGCAAAGCTTGGCCGCTATAGCGGGGATAGATGAAGGAGTATCCATTCATCGCATGTCCGTGGCGATGGCTGCCGGAAAATTCGTTAATTTTTTGTGGGAATACGAAAATAAAAGATACGCATCCAATGTAACCCTGATACACCAGGCGACGGCAACGCCGATGATGCCATAGGCATGTATTGCAACATAGAGCACCGGCAGATAAACAGCCAGTTCAAATAAATGGAATTGGGCTGTCACTCTTGATTCGCCCATTCCTTGTACGAAAGAATACGGAATGTACGCCAGGCCATTGATTAAAACCCCGACCGACAATATTTTGAGAACGGTTGCGCTGTTGCGCGCAAACTCTTCATTGAGCCAAATTCGTAAAATATCCTCGGCAAACAAAAACATGATGCCTACTGCGAAGAGCATCAATAAAAATACATACTTGCTGCTCCTCCATAAAATCTCTCGTAGTTTTTCTACATTCCTGTTTTTTGCATGTTCTGCGAACATTGGAAAACACACGCCGGCCACAGCACTCGGCATAACCAGCAGGCGCATAATTATTTCAAATGGCGTCGTGTAGTAAGTCACGGCAGAAATGGACAGAACCGCACCGATAATAAAGCGATCC
>CBINHE010000040.1:0-36722 GCA_966250375.1 uncultured Oxalobacteraceae bacterium | reverse complement strand
TTCGCACATCAACAGTTCGATCAATTCCTTGCGCGATAGCGTCAAGGCGCCGGCCTCCATCGGCCCGGCGTAACTGCCGCTCGGTCGCGGCAATGCGATTGCCGAGTAATCGACAACGGAGCGGCCGGCACTGGCTTCGGCCCAGGCGTGCGCACGTTCAATTGCATCCTTCAAGCCGGACGCTGTCAAATCACTGGTCGCCGCATAGCCGTAGCCGCCGCCGTGAATGATCGTGACCATCGCGCCGCGATCGATGCTGGTAGAAAGCGGCTGCAACACATCCTGCCGCACCATGATCTGCTCGCTCGACTCGTCGACGATACGCAGGGAGCAGAAATCGACTGCGGGAGCGAGGCTCTTGAACAAGGGCCGAATGGAATCCAACAAGGGTTACCTCATGAATGAAAAAGTTTTCAATAATTGCATTGCTGGGCCAAGCTATCGCTGAATCCTGTTGTAGGAGCGGGCCATGCCCGCGATTGATGCGCCGGCTATCGCGGGCATGGCCCGCTCCTACAATAGCGGTTTTTAATTGCAGCGGCATTTCACTCTATCCAGACCGCATCCCAGAACGAATACTCTCCCACCCGCGCTACCAATCCGGCGCGCAGCGGATTGCCTACGATATAGCGAGCAATGGTCCGTACATCCTCTTCACGACGCAGCGCACGATCATGGAATGCCGACTCCCATAAGGGACCTTCCCGTTCGAGCACGCGGTTGGTTGCTCGTGCGCTGGCCGACTTCAAGCGATTCACGACAACAGACAAGTTATCGGATTCGCCAAGTTGCATCAGCCAGTGCGCATGATCAGGCATCAATACCCATGCCAGCATGGTTGCATCGCCAAGCAGTGTGGGAAGCTTGAAACAGCTGGCAGCTGCATATGCAGAACGAAAATCCGCGAACACCGGCCGACGCTCACGTACCACCGTAGTCACGACATAGGCATAACCGGGCAACGATACACGCCCTTTACGCAAAGCGGTATGCCCAGGTTTGTGTAGGAGCGGGCCCTGCCCGCGAACAATTTCATCTATCGACATATATTTTCGCGGGCATGGCCCGCTCCTACTCAGTGCTTCAATCCGCGCGGAATCGCACTCAGCAACGTGCGCGTGTACGGATGCGTCGGATTGCGATACAAGGTATCCGAATTGGCCATCTCCACCACCTCGCCCTGATTCATCACCATCACCTGATCGGCGATGTATTTCACCACCGCCAGATCGTGTGAAATGAAGATGTAGCTCATGCCGAATTCCTCCTGCAAATCCTGCAGCAGATTCAACACTTGCGCTTGCACCGACACGTCCAGCGCCGATACCGATTCATCGCACACCAGCACCTCCGGCTTCATGGTCAAACAGCGCGCAATCGCAATCCGCTGCCGCTGTCCGCCTGAAAATTCGTGCGGATAACGGTGGAATGCCGCGGCAGGCAAGCCGACCTTTTGCAGCAGTTGATACGCCATTTCCGCGCGCTCGCCGTCATTGGCGCCGATCCGGTGGATGCGCATCGGCTCCAGCAAAATCTGCCCAACGGTAAAGCGCGGATTGAGCGATGCATACGGGTTCTGGAAAATGATCTGGATGCGGCGCTTGTAGGACATGAATTCCTTTTCCGACATCGAAAGAATATCCTTGCCTTCAAACAGCGCCTGCCCCGTGGTCGCCTGATGCAGGCGTAGCAGGGTCAAACCCACCGTCGTCTTGCCGGAACCGGACTCGCCGACCACGCCCAGCGTCTTGCCGCGCGCCAGCTTGAACGACACGTCTTTTACCGCCTTGAATTCCTTGCGGCCAAACAGGCCTTCACGCGTATAGAAGCTCTTGCCGAGGTTGCGCACCTCCAGCACGATGTCTTCCTTGCCGGTGAGACCGCGTGTACGTTCCTGATGCGTTGCTTCCGGCTCGACATGTCCATTCATGTAATCGTCGATGACCGGCAGACGCATCGGACGTGTATCAAGCGATGGCCGGCAGCGCAACAGCGCCTTGGTGTACCCATCCTGCGGCGCCTCGAAAATCTGGCTGATCTCCCCTGCCTCCCTGATTTCACCATTGCGCATCACGATCACGTGATCCGCGATCTCGCCGACCAGCGCGAGATCATGGGTGATGAACAGCACCGACATCTGGTGCTTCTTTTGCAGCGCGCCGATCAAATCGATGATTTGCTTTTGAATCGTGACATCGAGCGCGGTGGTCGGTTCATCGGCGATCAGCAGCTTCGGCTCGCACGCAATCGCCATCGCGATCATCACGCGCTGCTGCTGGCCACCTGACATCTCGCTGGGATACGCGTCGATCCTGGCGGCTGCGTTGGGAATGCCGACTTCTTCCAGCAGCGCGATCGCGCGTGCGCGCGCCTGCTTCGCATTCATGCCCATGTGCAAACGCAGCACCTCGCCGATTTGAAAGCCGACGGTAAAAACTGGGTTCAAGGACGTCATCGGCTCCTGGAAAATCATCGAGATGTCCTTGCCGCACAGATCACGCCGCTCGGCGCTTGATAGCGCCAGCAAATTGCGGCCCTCGAATTCGATGCGACCCGCCGGATCGACGATGGATGTGTCGGGCGCAAGCAGGCCCATCACCGCGAGCGAACTGACGGACTTGCCGCTACCTGACTCGCCGACCAGCGCGACGGTGGAATTGCGCGGGATGTCGAAGGAAATGCCCTTGACTGCTTCGGCAACATGTTTTTTATCCGTGCGAAAACTCACGCGCAGATTTTGTACTTGCAAGAGTGGCTTCTGATTCATCGCATTTCTTCCTGACGGGTGTTAAGTACTTACCCATAAAATATTGTGGAAGAACAGCCCCTTCCCCTTCAAGGGGAAGGTTGGGATGGGGATGGGTTACAAGCCACGGCATCAACCCCATCCCGACCCTAACCCTCCCCTTGAAGGGGAGGGAATCTACAATAAATTATGAGTGACTACTTAGGAACGGGCCTTGCCCGCGAAAGACGTCATTGCAACGCTATCGCGGGCAAGCCCCCCTGCAAATTATTTTAGTTTCGGATCAAGCGCATCGCGCAACGCATCGGTAAACAGCGAAAACGCCGTCACCAACACCGCCATCGCAACGCTCGCAGCAGTCAACTGCCACCATTTGCCAAGAATCAGTTCGTTCTGCGCTTCATTCAACATGCTGCCCCACGACACCACGCCGACCGGCACGCCGAATCCAAGGAAGCTCAGGATCACTTCAGACTTGATGAATCCCACCACCAGGATCGACATTTGCACCAATGCGACATGGCTGACGTTCGGGAAAATGTGCGAAAACATCTTGCGCCAGTTGGACGCGCCAATCGCGTCCGCCGCCCATACGTATTCGCGCGCCTTGTGCTTCATGTACTCGGCGCGAATCAGGCGATAGGTGCCGGTCCAGCCGGTCAAGCCCAGAATCAGCACGATCGTGGTCACGCCTTTTTGCTGCAATACCGCTGCTACCGCCAGAATCAGCAGCAAGTACGGCACCGAGGTAAAGATGTTGTAAAACCAGTTGAAGAAATCGTCAACCCATTTGCCGTAATAACCCGACAATGCGCCAAACACGGTACCCAGGAAGGTCGCCAATGCCGCGGCAACCAGGCCAACCACGATCGAGGTTTCGGCGCCCTTGATGGTCTTCTTGATGATGTCATGGCCCCATTTGTCGGCGCCGAATGGCAAGGTTTCCTGGCGCTGCGCCGCTGCCTTGACATCCGACTTGGACAGTTCGGCGCGGATTTCCGCCATTTCCTTTTCCAGCGGATCGGCGATGCCGTAGTCATTCACCACGGCCGGTTGCGACGCACTTCCCGCCGCACGCAATTCCCGGAGCACGTCCTTCAGCGGATCGAGCGGATTTTCCGGCGGCGGCGCTTCGACCTGTCCGGCGCCATTGTCTGTCCCGCGTTCGGCGGCGCTTTGCGGGCCGACAAACGTCGGCGGCGCGTAATTGACGCCGACTTCATCCGCCCAATCCGCCGCCAGCAAGCCGGAAAACGACAGCGCCAGCGATACCAGGTAAAGAGTGACGATCGCCAGCGCGATCATTGCCACGCGGTCGGCGCGCAAGCGGCGCCACGCCAATGCCCACAAGCCGGGCGAGACGAGAGTTTCAGTGTGCGTCATGTCCCATCCCTACTTCAGTTGCACGCGTGGATCGACCGCCTGATACATCAGGTCGGCCAACAGATTGAATAGCATGGTGGCAAACGCGACGTACACGGTAATCGCCTTGATCACCGGGAAGTCGCTGCGCTCCACCGCTAGAATCACTTCGCGGCCGATACCGGGAATCGAAAAGAAGCGTTCGATCAGGAATGCGCCAATTAACAGCGCCGGCAAATTCGACATGACATGCGTGATCATCGGGATCGATGCGTTGCGCAAGACGTGTACCCAGACGATGCGACGCTCGGACACGCCCTTGGCGCGTGCGGTGCGCACGTAATCCTGGTTGACTTCATCCAGCACGAACGTGCGAAACAGACGCAAGCTCGGCGCGATGCCGACCGCCAGCGCAATGAGGATCGGCAAGGCGGAATAGCGGAGCAAGTTTTCGGCAAAGCTGTCGCCCCATCCCTGCACCGGGAACAAGCCGAGTTTGTAAGCGAACCAATACTGGAACACGATGATGTAGACCAGAATACTGATCGACATGCCGACGGTGCAGACAATCATCACCATGCGATCGGTTAGCGAGCCGCGCACGAACGCGATGCCCAATGCCAGCGCGATTGCAAAAAACGTTTCCAGGATCGTCAGCGGAATCAGCACGGTCAGCGATGGGCCGAGGCGTGTCGTAATCACATTGGAGACCGATTCGCCGGTACTCCAGCTATTGCCGAAATCAAAGGTCGCAATCTGCTTGATGAAAATCCACAACTGCACGTAGAACGGCTGGTCGATACCGAGCTGCCTGCGGATATTGGCAATCTGTTCCGGGTTCGATATTTTGCCGGCCAGGATATAGGCTGGGTCGCCGCCGACCCAGTTAAACAGCAGGAAGACCAGCACGATCACGCCCAGCATGGTCGGCGCCATTTGCCATAGGCGGCGCAGGATGTACGTAGTCATGGTGCTCCTCTAGTGCAGGCGTGTGCCGGAAATTTCGGCGAAGAATGCTTTGCTGTTGGGTTTGCGCCCCAAAAAGCTGCGCACCAGATCATTGCCGCGCATCTCGCTGCCGCGCGCCAGAATCGCCTTGCGATACAGGCCGCCGGTTTCCGGATTCATCAGGGTGCCGTTGTAGCGCGACAGCATGTCGAGCGCCAGCACTTCGGACCACATGTAGCCGTAATAGCCGGCTGCATAACCGCCCATCAAATGGCCGAACTGTCCGGGGAACTCCGTGCCTGCCACGTGGCCGAGCGGTGTTGCGCCCTCCATCTTTTCCCAGATCGCGAGCGGATCGCCGGCGACTTCCTTGTGCAGGTTCATGTCGAAGCTTGCGTACAGCAATTGGCGCGCATAGCGGATGCCGCGTCCGTAGTTGTGCGCCGCAGTCATGCGTTGCAGCAGCGCGTCGTCAATGGCCGGGCACTGCGTCTTGCAAAACGACGACAGCAAGGTCAGCGACTCTTTGCGACGCGCCCACTCTTCATACATTTGCGAAGGCGCTTCGACAAAATCGCGCTCGACGCTGGTGCCGGATTGCGAGACATAGCGCGTCGATGACAACACGCCGTGCAGCACATGGCCGAATTCGTGCACCAGGGTTTCCAGTTCATCGCCATTCAAACCGGTGCGATCGAAATTGGCGACCAAGACCGAAATCGGCGTGCGATGGGCAAGCGTACTGACGCCCCGGATCGGGAACGCCGCAGCGTGGCCGTATTTTCCGTCACGCGGGAAGAGATCGAGGTAGATGCCGCCGATGCGCTCGCGGCTTTTGGTATCGAATACGTCGTAATACTTCACGTCCTCATGCCAGACCGGCACACCCTCAACCGGCTTGAATTCGACACCGTACAAGGTGCTGGAAACATGCAACGCCCAAGGCACGGCAGCATCGGTTGGAAAATATTTACGCAACGCGTTTTGATCGATGTTGTAACGCGCCTTCTTCAGCTTTTGCTGCCAATAGCCGACATCCCAGCGCTCCATCTTCGTCTCTGCCAGCGGCTGCTGCAGCGTTTTCGCCTTGAATTCCCGCAATTCTTCCAGTTCCTTTTTTTCCAATTCGGTAACCGCGCCTTTTACCTCATTCAGGAATTTGTGGACGGCTTCAGGCGTTAGCGCCATGCGACGGCGCACCACGTAATGCGCATAACTCTTCAGTCCGAACAACTGCGCCATCTCGAGGCGCAAAGCCATCGCCTGTTTCAGCAAAGACACATTTCTGGGCGTGCCACGGTTGGCAAATGCGATTTGATAACGGCGGCGCGCGTCGCTGTTGTCGGCATATTCCATGAACGGGTTGTAGTCCGGATATTCGAAGCCGAGCAGGTAATTGCCCTTGTCATCGCGCTTGGCACGCGCAAGATAGGCTTCAGGCAGACCTTTTACTTCATCCGGTGTGAAGCTGAGTTTCTGGTTGTTGTCACGGATATTGCGCGCGAATTCCTGGCTCAACACTTCCATTTTTTCCAGAATCGCCTTCATGCGCGCCCGCTTTTTCGGCGGCAGCGACACACCGGTATCCTCAAATCCTTCCATCACATCTTGGCGCAGCTTCTTTTCCACTGCATCGCCCGGCTTGACGGCCTTGAACCGCGCATACAGTTTTTCGCTTTGGTACAGGTCAGTCGCAAATTTGCTGATCTCGACCAGGCAAGCTTCCGCATTGCTGCGCACCTTGGGGTCGGGCGACACGTTGTTCCATATCTCAACCGGTCCCTGCACATCCTCGAGGGTGATTTGCAAATTATTCCAATCGGCAAAAACCTTTTTCGCATCGCCTGGACGCGCCTTCGGCAGCTTTTCCATGATTGCCGCTTGCGTGCGCGCACCCGCCAGACCGCGCTCGCAGAATGGTGCGATTTCCTCCGCTTTCGCAATCGGAATCAGCGGTCGCTCCGCCTCTTTGGCAACGGCTTGGCTCATTGCCAGCGACAGTAACGCTGCACTGACGGGCCAGAAAAATGATGATGGTTTCATGCACTTCCTTGTATCGGGATAGGGATAGGATAGTAAGAATATTTGTTGTAAATAATGTTGGGACCGTGCTGCCGAGCATGGGCTGACCAAAGAACATATGCATGCCGGTTTGGTAGGAGCGGGCCTTGCCCGCGATGGCGTTGCCAATGCGTCTTTCGCGGGCAAGGCCCGCTCCTACCAAACCGCGTCAAGGCGGCTGATTCATTTCCGTGCATAACGAACGATCCACTAACGCTTTTCAATGTCGAAATACATCCATTCGGCACTCAAAATCGGATGCTTCTTGTAACCGATTACCCGTGATTGCGCCAACATGTTGTGGTAGCGGGCAAAGCCCAGCCGCTGCGGAGCATATACTTCCAGCAGACGTACCATCTTGTGGTACAGCAAGTCACGTTCTGGCCCATGCGGCAGTTTCCGGGTCTGCTCATACATTTTGTCGTACTCTGGAATCTTGACGCAGCCGCCATTGCTTTGGCCGATATTCGGCCCGTAAAACAATGCCATGAAATTGTCGCCATCTGGATAGTCGGCCAGCCAAGAAAAGCGGCGCGATTGCAGAAGGCATTGCTTTTCTGCTTTCAGCAAGTCGGCGAACGGGCGCGTATCGCCTTCCATCCGAATACCGACCGAGTTATAGGTTTTTTTCCACATCTCCAGTTCCAATTGGCCGAGCGAACCAGCACGCACCGTGTGGCGCACGACCAGCGGTTTACCATCCGGCAGAGTACGGTAGCCATCGGCGCCCTTCTTGTAGCCGAACTTGTCCAGCAGGGCATTGGCCGCAGCCAGATCGAACTGGATGCTGCTCTTGTAAGCCGGATCGTGACCGACGACGCCCGGCGGGATCGGGTATTCCAGCGCGACGGCTTCGCTGTTCCAGACGATCTTGAGTTCTTCATCGATATTGTGTGCCATCGCCAGCGCGCGCCGCAATGCAATCTTCTCCTTGCTCAAGCCGCCCAATACCGGGTGTTGCATATTCCAGTAAAAATAGGCCAATTCAGGATCGGCGATACGCGACAACTGCACTCCCCGCTTCACCAATTCGGGTTTGAGTTTACCGTTGGTCAAGGCTTGGGGCGCAAGCGGTTCCTGCAATTGAAACAGATCGACTTCATCCTTTTCAAAAGCCAGCCATTGCGATTGGTTCTCGATCATGACACTGATCTCGATACGGCCGATCTGCGGCATCTTCTTGCCCTTCATCCTGGCGATAATCGCCTGATCTTCAGGGTCGCTACTCGCCTGAAAGTCCCAGGTGAATCCGCGGTACGCCGGATTGGCCTCCAGCACGATGCGCGATGCGTGCACCCACTCCGTCAGGCGGTAAGGGCCGGTACCGACCGGATGGTCCATGACGTGTCCCGCTTCGTCGCGGTACTTTTCAACCACTTCGCGCGCTAACGCGCCAGTAGCTGGGTGTGCCAGTATCTGCTCAAGGTTGTAATCAGGCTTGGTCAAATGGATGCGCAAGGTATAGCGGTCGAGCAATTCGAGTCCGGCGACCTTGCGATCGTAATCGAAGTTGCCGTTCTTCCTGGCTTGCGCCACCACGTCATCCAGTCCGACAACCTTGCCCTCGATGAATGACGCACGATAGGAGCGCAGCTTGGGATCGACCAGACGCTTGAGCGAATACACATAGTCCGCCATCGTCAGCTCGCGCTGCTTGCCGTTGAAGGCCGGATCGGGGGCAAAATAAATCCCTTTTTTGAGGCGGATGGTGTACGTCTTGCCCTCGTTCGTCACTTCCGGCAGGGCCTCTGCCGTCAGCGGTATCAACTTGGCGGGCCGCGCCAGATAATCGTAGGTAAATAATCCTTCAAATATCGAATCGACAATGATGCTCGAATAAATGTCGCTGACATACGCCGGGTCAAAACCGGTTTCCTCGACGGGGAAAATATAGCGTAATACTTTTCCCGGATCGGCTGGCGATGCAGCGATCGAAGCCCGCACAGGCAGACCGCCCAGCAAGCAGACAAACAACAGGCCGCACAGCCATCGTGATTTCATTTGATGTCTTTCCTTGTCAAGGAAAAGCAATTGCGTGAGGCGCAACGCTTGTCAATGTTTTTCCACGTCCAGATATTGCCAGTCCGAGTGCAGCAGCGGATGCTTCTTGAATCCCTTCACCCATGGCCGCACCAGCCAATTACGTATTCTGGACGAGTGCACGCTCCACGCCGTATCGGCCTCCATTTGCCGATTCATCTGAACATATAACTGATTGCGCTCGTCACCCGGCGGCAACGCAATGGCCTTTACATACATCGCATCGAAAGCAGGCGATTGATAACAACCGTTATTACCTTGTCCCGCGTTAGGGCCATACAGCAACTGCATAAAATTTTCGCCTTCTGGAAAATCCGCAATCCATGCCCCGCCCCACATCATTAATTTACACTCTGCGGCGGCCTTGACGTTATCCGCGAAATTACTTACCGGGAATTCGACCCTGATACCGATCTGGTCCAGTCCGCGCTTCCATATTTCGGAAACGATCTTCGATGCCGCAGTTGCTTCAGTCTGTATCTTTAGCAGCAACGGCTTACCGTCGGGCATCGTGCGGTAGCCATCGGCTCCACGCTTGTAACCGAAGCGATCCAGCAATTTATTGGCAAGAACCGGATCATAGGCAAGGCTGCTGCGATAGGTCGGATCGTGGCCCACTACGCCGGGTGGAATGAGCATTTCCGCCTTGATCGCCTGCCCCCTGCGTAATTGTGTCAACTCGTCCTGCACGCTGTAGACCATGGCGATGGCACGACGCAACGCGATCTTTTCCTTGGTCATGCCACCCACGACAGGATCTTTGAAATTGAACAAGGTATAGGTCACTTCGGGCTCAGCCAAGCGATACAGACTGATGCCCTGCGCGGCGAACTCCGCGTTGAGTTTATTGCCATTGAGTACTGTAGGCGCAGCCGCTTGCGGCAGCTTGTCCAGATCGATTTGCTTGCCTTGAAAGGCCAGCCAGCGCGATTGCTCTTCCTCGATAATGCTGATGTCGACGCGGCCGATCTGCGGCATTTTTTTACCACGCATATCGCGCACTATTTGCGTATCCCACGGCTCCCCTGACGACTGGAAATTCCAGACAAATCCTCGGTAATCCGGATTTGCCTTCAATACGATTTTGCTGCGCGGGACATACTGCTGCAGCATGTAAGCGCCGGTGCCAACCGGGTGCATGCCGCTTTGCTCGCCATAAGTTTCGATGACCTCGCGCGCAACTGCACCCAAGCCGGTGTAGGCAATGACATACAAGAAATTGTAATCGGGCGCGTTCAAGCGAATGCGCAATGTATAACGGTCAAGCACTTGCAGTCCCGCAACGGGTGCATCGTAATTGAAGCGCCCGGTTTTTTTTGCCGTGGCGGCCAACGCATCCAATCCGATGATTTTTCCTTCCAGGAAATTGGCACTTGGGGAACGATTTTTCGGATCAAGAAAACGTTTGAAACTGTACGCATAATCTTCAGCGGTCAATTCACGCCGCACGCCCTTGAAGGCCGCGTCGGGCGTAAAGTAAATGCCTTTCTTGATATGAAAGGTATACGTCTTGCCGCCATCGGCAATCTCCGGCATCGCCTCCGCTACCGCAGGCACCAATTTCGCTGGCCGGGCCAGATAGTCATATGTCAGCAGCGGCTCAAAAATAGCACCGGCAGCCCAATGCGAATAAAAATTACTTGTGCGCACCATATCAAAACCATCGTCCGCCCCTTCAAAGGCCATGCGCATCACTTTGGATGGGTCGGCAGGACTGGCCGCATGCGCTACGCCCGCTGCCAACACAATGACAACGAGGCATTGTTTAAGTCGTTCCAGCATGATTCTTCCCATCTTCTATTCTCGCGAAGTATATTTTCACAGACTCAAGACCGTGGCGGATCACCAAGGTTCAAAAGGGTATGACGATAACGCATATCCACATTTTTCAAATAACACTGTAAAGTATTTTCATGTAGTCAAGTTCTACACCATACACGGGGATGAGCCCGCCTTGCATCCGCTCACGGGGGATTGATCAAAACGGGATGAACACCATCTCGCATACTATGGCATACCGCCGCATCCAAATATGGAGCATCAGTTCATGGAACCAAAACGCATTACCATTCCTTCTTTCTCTGTCGCCGGCGTTGGCGTCCGCACCATCAATAGCGACGAGTTCAACCCTTCGAGCGCAAAGTTACCCTCTTTATGGCAACGGTTTTTCAGGGATGGCGTTTTAACAAAGGTGCCGAACCAGATACCCAATTCACCAGTTTTCGGGGTCTATTCCCATTATGAGTCCGAGGCTTCAGGCTTCTATGCAGTAACCGCAGGCGTGGCGATTTCAGGTCCACGGCCTTCTTCTTCCGAATTTACGACAGTAGATGTCAAAGAAGGTGAATACCTCGTATTCGAAGCAAAAGGAACAATGCCTCAGGCAGTCATTGATGCATGGATGCGCGTCTGGGTCTTCTTCGAAAAGAACGAGAAGATCATCCGGAGCTTCACCACAGACTTTGAGGAGTATCGAGGTGCTGATAAAGTCGCGATTCACATTGGTATCAAAGGCTAAGAATGCCTAATCCACGATAGCTGGGTGCGGCTTGGCCCTATCCAGGGCAAAAATGGCAACAACGCAAGGTTTGCCGCAGTATTAATGGTATACTTTGCGGCCATATCAATCAGTCCTCACCGCCCTTAAAATTTCTCGCAAGTGCTTGATTCAACTGATTTTTCAGATATGAAGCAAGAATTTCCAGTGCATCGCTCCCGATTGTCGCAACGCGCAGTTTTCACAAACCACTTTATGAATGAAACGGAGTTTGGCATGTGGACTCAACGTTTCCTGATCGGTTTCTTGTTCGCAGTCACAACGCTTGCAGCCCAGGCATTTGACCGTCCGTTTCCGCCGGCGGCCAAACGCGGCACGATGTCGCCGGCGCTCTATCCGGCGATCATAATCGATGGTAAAACACGCAATCTGTCCACCGGTGCGCGTATCCGGAACGAAGACAATCTGATCGAGCAACCGGCGTATTTACGCGACACCGAATTTGTCGTCAATTACACGGAAAATCTGGAAGGCGACATCGATCGCGTCTGGATTTTGAGCAAGGACGAAGCAAGTCGCTCCCTGTCATCGCAAAAGAACAACTAGCCGCAAAAGAATTCCATGCAAAAAAAAGTATTCATCAAAACCTTCGGTTGCCAAATGAACGAGTATGACTCGGACAAAATGGCCGATGTGCTCCATGCCGCCGAAGGCCTCATCAAGACCGACACACCAGAAGAAGCCGATGTGATCTTGCTGAACACCTGTTCGGTGCGCGAGAAGGCGCAGGAAAAAGTGTTTTCCGACCTCGGTCGCTTGCGCGAATTGAAGCGCTACAAGCCCGATCTCGTGATCGGTGTCGGCGGCTGCGTCGCATCGCAAGAGGGCGAAGCGATCGTCAAACGCGCGCCGTATGTCGATCTGGTATTCGGCCCGCAAACCCTGCATCGCTTGCCGGAAATGCTGAATCAGCGGCGCACTACCGGCCGCTCGCAAGTCGATATCAGTTTTCCGGAAATCGAAAAGTTCGACCATCTGCCGCCGGCCAAGGTCGACGGTCCGACCGCATTCGTATCGATCATGGAAGGCTGCAGCAAGTATTGCAGCTATTGCGTGGTGCCTTACACGCGCGGCGAAGAAGTATCGCGCCGCTTCGATGATGTATTAGCAGAAATCGCCGGCCTGACCGCGCAAGGCGTGAAGGAAATCACGTTGCTGGGCCAGAATGTGAATGCATATCGCGGCACCATGGCCGACGGCGAAATCGCGGACTTTGCGCTGTTGATCGAATACATTGCAGAATTCGACGGCATCGAACGCATCCGCTTCGTCACCAGCCATCCGAAAGAATTCACACAACGCCTGATCGACACCTATGCCAAGGTGCCCAAGCTGGTCGATCATCTGTACCTGCCGGCGCAACACGGCTCCGACCGCATCCTGGCGGCGATGAAACGTGGCTATACCTCGCTGGAATACAAATCGGTACTGCGCCGCCTGCGTGAAGTGCGTCCCAACATTGCGATCTCGTCCGACTTCATCGTCGGCTTTCCAGGCGAGACGGAGGCGGATTTCGAGGCGATGATGAAACTGATCGACGACATCGGTTACGACAACAGTTTCAGTTTCATATTCAGTCCGCGTCCCGGCACGCCGGCGGCCAATCTGGCCGATGACACACCGTACGAAGTGAAACTGAAACGCCTGCAACGCCTGCAAAAAGTGATCGCCGACAATACGAAGCGGTATAGCGACGACATGGTTGGCACGATACAGCGCATTCTGGTCGAAGGCCCATCGAAGAAAGATCCGAATGAATTGCAGGGCCGCACCGAAAACAACCGCGTCGTCAATTTTGATGGCGGCCCGAATGCGGCGCGCCTGGTCGGCCAGATGCTTGACGTAACGATCCTGCAAAGCTTCGCGTACTCGCTGCGCGGCGAGATTGTGCTCTTCAGTTAACTGACGTTACGCACTGTCTGCAAAAGATACTGTCAAAAGATACTATCCACGAAAAACACGAAAAAGATGAATAAGGAAATGTTGTGTAAAAAGGCGTGTTTGACGCATATCCGAAGAGCGCGTCAAAGGATCATGTTATGAAACCTTTCGTGCTTTTCGTGTCTTTCGTGGACAGTATTTTTCTTCAAATGAACGTGCATAAAAATTGAAAAGCAAACCCCTCTCCCATCCACTGCATTTTATTCCCGAGCCGCTTGACAACAAGCGGCTTGCGCATCTGTGCGGTCCGATGGATGAAAACCTGCGGCAGATTTCGGCGGCACTGGATGTAACGATTTTCCGGCGCGGCGAAAAATTTATCGTGGGCGGCACCAATGCCGCACGTGCAGTCGAAATCCTTGAACATTTCTATGAAATCGCCAATAAAGTCGTGTCAATCGAGGATGTGCAACTGGCGCTGGTTGAGCAACGTGCTGCATTGATGCCGGCCGCACCACCGGCCGCACCGGATGCCCCCAAGGTGAAAACGCCAGCGGTCGACATGGAAACCGAAAGTCCGGTATTGAAAACCCGCCGCCACGACTTGCGCGGCCGCACACCGCATCAAGCCCAGTACATCAAGGCGGTCCTGGAACACGACGTGACCTTCGGCGTCGGTCCAGCCGGTACTGGCAAGACGTATCTGGCCGTTGCGTGCGCAGTCGATGCGCTGGAACGCGACGCCGTGCAACGCATTGTGCTGACACGCCCCGCCGTCGAAGCCGGCGAGCGGCTCGGCTTCCTGCCGGGCGACCTGGCGCAAAAGGTCGATCCGTATCTGCGCCCGCTGTACGACGCGCTGTACGATTTGCTCGGCTTCGACCGCACGCAAAAAATGTTCGAAAAGCAGGCGATTGAAATCGCACCGCTCGCCTACATGCGCGGTCGCACCCTGAACCACGCATTCGTCATTCTCGACGAAGCGCAGAATACGACGCCGGAACAGATGAAGATGTTTTTGACACGCATCGGCTTTGGTAGCAAGGCGGTGGTGACCGGCGACGTGACGCAGATCGATTTGCAGCGCAGCCAGAAAAGCGGTCTGATCGATGCGGTGCAGGTACTCAAGGACGTGCGCGGCATTGCATTCGCTCACTTCACCAGTGCCGACGTGGTACGCCATCCGCTTGTCGCGCGCATCGTCGATGCCTATGAAGCAGCGAGTACCCCAACCAAATCCACCTCCAGCAAAAATGCCGTCAAAAAATAAATTATCGCTGTCGGTGCAGTATCCCGATGCACGCCTGAAAGACATCATCGCCCGTACGCAGATACGGCGTTGGGTGCAAGCAGCACTGTTGGCACCAGCCGAATTGACGATCCGCTTTGTTGACGCCGAAGAAGGCCGGGTGTTGAACCGCGACTATCGCGACAAGGATTATGCAACCAACGTCCTGACCTTTGCCTACACTGAAGATGAAGACAGCGAAGTCACGCAAGCCGACATCATCCTGTGCACTGATGTGCTGCAACGCGAAGCGGCCGAGCAACACAAATCGATCGAGTCGCACACTGCGCACTTGATCGTGCATGGCGTGCTGCATGCGCAAGGGTACGACCATGAAGATCCGGAAGAGGCAGAGGAAATGGAAGGGCTGGAAATTGAGATTTTGACATCGATGGGTTTGGCGAATCCCTACGTTGCCTGTTGAGGTAGTGGATTACCTCGCAACAGAATATGAGAAGCGCTGCGCTTCTCCAAGCGCCAAGCTACATTACTGCGACAAAATGATGATGCCGTTATTCAAGTGATCCACTAACGCATGTTCAGTTTCATTTGAAAGTGACATGATCCGGTTCGCTGACCCAATCCGTATTTTTTGGATTCATTGCCCATTTGTTGTATCCTATTAGTCACTAAAACAACGTCGCACCCACGGCATCACGCCATATGCAAGATCACCCTAGTGGTGTCAAATCCCCTGACACCAAACCCCACCGCTCACTATTCGAACGCCTGACCGCACTGATTTCCCCCGAGCCGGAAAGCCGTGTCGAACTGCTCGAAATCCTGCACGACGCGCATGCACGCAATCTGATCGACGCCGATGCGCTGTCGATGATCGAAGGCGTCTTTCAGGTCTCCGACCTGTCGGCACGCGACATCATGATCCCGCGCTCGCAAATGGACATGGTCGATATCACCAAGCCGATTGAAGAATGGCTGCCGATGGTGCTTGAAACCGCGCACTCGCGCTTTCCCGCAGTCGAAGGCGACCGCGACAAGGTGCTCGGCATCCTGCTCGCAAAAGACCTGCTGCGTTATTACGCGGAAGAATCGTTCGACGTGCGCGACATGTTGCGCCCCGCTGTATTCATTCCCGAGTCGAAACGCCTGAATGTCCTGTTGCGCGATTTCCGCGCCAACCGCAATCACATGGCAATCGTGGTCGACGAATACGGCGGTGTCGCGGGCCTGATCACCATCGAAGACGTGCTGGAACAAATCGTCGGCGACATCGAAGACGAATATGATTTCGATGAAGCGGAAGATAATATTCTTGCGATCAAGGATGGAGTGCACGGCTCGCGCTGGCGCGTGAAAGCGCTGACGGAAATCGGGCAATTCAATACAGAACTGGGCGCCAATTTTTCCGATGAGGATGTTGATACCATCGGCGGGCTGGTCGCCAACCATCTGGGCCGCGTACCGCACAAGGGCGACATGTTCGACATCGACAGACTGCGCTTCGAAGTGCTGCGTGCCGATGCGCGGCAAGTGCATGTGCTGCTGGTTGAAAAGCTGCCGGAAATCGCGTCTATAGAAGCTTCGTAGCATCAAGCCGGGTACACATGCAAAAGCAATGGGCTTTTGCAGAAGCGGGTTTTGCCCGCGAGTGGTGATGGGGCATACGACTGTCGCGGGCAAGGCCCGCTCCTACACGGAAACACGAGCAGATTGGCAGTTACGCATTTGGTTTGGGAGACTTAGCTCCGATCAGGCGTAATTTCCTTTAACATCAGCCTCATCAATAATCTTCCGTCATTCCCTGCCTCATCGGCGTTCGGAATGACAATTAAAGCAGGCTACCGACCGCGTGAATATCCGCTTAAGCGCCACATCCCAGTTGTTCATTGCTGCATTGGCCGGCGCCCTCAATGTGCTGGCCTTCGCACCGTTCGGCTGGTGGCCGCTGCAAATCGTGCTGCTGGCATCGCTGTTCAGCTCTATCTCCCGCACCTCCTCCATCAAACGCAGCGCGCTGATCGGCTGGGCATACGGCTTCGGCTGGTCGGCATGCGGCGTGTATTGGCTCTTCATCAGCATGCATCGCTATGGCGGCATGCCGGCCTGGATGGCGGCGCTTGCGGTGGCGCTGCTGGCGCTGTTACTGGGGGCATTTCCGGCGCTCGCCATCGCAGGTGCAGCCTGGATCAGGCAACGCTGGTCAGCAACGTCCACGGTAGCGCTATTGGTGATCTTCCCGGTGCTCTGGACCTTGGCTGAATGGCTGCGCGGTTGGGTTTTCACAGGCTTTCCGTGGGTCAGCACGGGATATGCCCATACCGCTAGTCCGCTCGCCGGTTTCGCGCCGATCGTCGGTGTCTATGGGCTCGGCTGGCTGGCCGCCGTGATTGCCGGATGCCTCGCCTTGTTACCCTCCAAAAAACTGCCGCTCGGATTGGCAGTGTCAATTCTCGCTATCGGTTTTGGCTTGAAGACGGTCGACTGGACCCAAGTCAACGGCCAACCAATTTCAGTACGGCTCTTGCAAGGCAATGTACCGCAAGAAATGAAGTTCGAGAACGAGCATATCGTCGCGACGCTCTTGATGTACTACGACATGATCCGCCAAGCGCCGGCCGACTTGATCGCCACGCCCGAGACCGCGATTCCGCTACTAGTGCGCCAATTGCCACCGGATTACCTGTCGCGCCTATCGCAATACACGCAAGAATCGAACAGCCACCTTGCGATCGGCATCCCGGTCAGCGACGGGCAGGGACAGTACGCCAATAGCGTGATCGGACTGGCGCCGCACACGACGACGAATGCCGATCAGCAATATCAGTACCGTTACGACAAACATCATCTAGTGCCGTTCGGCGAATTCATTCCGATGGGGTTCCGCTGGTTTGTCGACATGATGCACATACCGCTGGGCGATTTCATGCATGCCTCGGTGCTGCAAGCGCCGTTTGCGGTAAAGGACCAATGGATATTGCCGAATATCTGTTACGAGGATTTGTTCGGCGAGGAAATTGCAGAACAAATCGCGGCCGGCTACTTCAGAGGCACGCCGCAAGCGAGCATCTTGCTCAACGTGTCGAACATCGCCTGGTTCGGCGATTCGATCGCGTTACCGCAGCATTTGCAGATTTCGCAAATGCGCGCGCTGGAAACCGGCCGCCCGATGCTGCGCGCGACCAACACCGGCACCACCGCCGTGATTGATCAAAAAGGCCGCGTCCTTGCGCAATTGCCGCCATACACGCGCGGCGTGCTGACCGCCTCGGTGCAAGGTTACAAAGGCGTTACTCCCTATATTCTCTATGGAAATACTGTCATTGTCGGGCTAAGCATGCTGTTATTAGGCACCGCGTGGTTTTTGAATCGCAAAAACCGCTAAAATCAAAGGCTTTAGCCACTTTCCTCGCTCTAACATAGCGCGAGAGCGAATAAATCCCACTATGCTTACATTTCAACAAGTCATTCTCACGCTGCAAGAGTACTGGGATGCGCAAGGCTGCGCCCTGCTCCAACCCTACGACATGGAAGTCGGCGCCGGTACATCGCACACCGCGACCTTCCTGCGCGCGATCGGACCGGAACCGTGGCGCGCCGCCTATGTGCAGCCGTCGCGCCGCCCGAAAGACGGCCGCTACGGCGAGAACCCGAACCGCATGCAGCACTACTACCAGTACCAGGTGGTACTGAAGCCGGCGCCGGAAAATATTCTCGACCTGTACTTGGGCTCGCTCGAAGCCTTGGGATTGAACCTGAAGCAAAACGACGTGCGCTTCGTCGAAGACGATTGGGAAAACCCCACGCTCGGCGCGTGGGGCCTCGGCTGGGAAGTGTGGCTCAACGGCATGGAAGTCACGCAATTCACTTATTTCCAGCAAGTCGGCGGCCTCGATTGCAAACCGGTACTCGGTGAAATCACCTACGGCATCGAGCGTCTTGCGATGTACCTGCAAGGCGTCGAAAACGTATACGACCTGGTGTGGACCGAATGGGAAGAGCATGGCGTCAAGAAGCACCTGACCTACGGCGACGTGTTCCATCAAAATGAAGTCGAACAATCGACCTACAACTTTGAATACTCGAATACCGAATTCCTGTTTTCGCTGTTTACGAATTACGAAGCGGAAGCCAAGCGCCTGCTGGAAATCCCGTTGGCATTACCTGCGTACGAGATGATCCTGAAAGCGGCGCACACGTTCAACCTGCTCGATGCACGCGGCGCGATTTCGGTCACCGAACGCGCGGCGTATATCGGCCGCATCCGCAACTTGTCGCGCGCGGTTGCGCAAGCGTATTTCGAGTCGCGCGAAAAACTCGGTTTCCCGATGTGCGGCGACTCGCGCAAGGCAGCCTGAACGAATAACGATTTCTCAAATAACAACCACTTCCCGGTTCCTCCTCCTTCAAGGGGGAGGCTAGGTGGGAGATGGGTTTTCTTGGTAAGTGACTGAAACCCATCCCCACCCCGGCCCTCCCCTTGAAAGGGAGGGTGAGGACGGGAAAAACGCAGGCTAGATATGAACCAAACACTGTTAGTCGAACTTCTCACCGAAGAACTTCCACCGAAAGCGCTCGCCAAACTGGGCGACGCATTCGCTGCCGGCATTTTGAACGGATTGAAATCACGCGATTTTCTCGAAGCAGATTCGGTCGCCACCGCATATGCAACGCCACGCCGCCTCGCGGTCTCGATCACCAAGGTGCGCGCCATGTCGCCGGACAAGTCGATCCGCGAAAAGGTATTACCGGTTTCGGTCGCGCTGAACGCGGAAGGTCAGCCAAGCGCACCGCTATTGAAAAAGCTCGCCGCATTGGCTGCTGCCATCAAGGGCGATGAAATCAAGGTCAGCGCACTGGAACGTGCGGTCGACGGCAAAGCAGAAAGTTTTTTCTACACCTACACCGCGCCGGGCTCGGTACTGCACGAGGGTTTGCAAGTGGCGCTGGAAGAAACGATCGTGAAGTTGCCGATCCCGAAGGTGATGAGCTATCAGCGTCCGGATGGATCGACCGTGCAATTCGTGCGCCCGGTACACAAGCTGATCGCGCTGCACGGCGCCGACGTTGTGCCGATCGCGATTCTCGGCTTGGCGGCCAGCCGCACCACGCTCGGCCATCGTTTCCTGTCGCAAGGCGAACTCACAATTACCAATGCCGAAAGCTACAGTACCGTACTGGAAGCGCAAGGCAAAGTCATTGCGAGCATCACTGAGCGCAAGGAAAAAATTCGCGCCGCACTGCTCGACCGCGCCGGCAGCGACCTGGCATTGATGCCGGAAGCATTGCTCGATGAAGTCACCGCGCTGGTCGAATGGCCGGTCGTGTATGAATGTAACTTCGAGCAGGAATTCCTGTCAGTGCCTCAGGAATGTTTGATCCTGACCATGCAAACCAACCAGAAATATTTTGCGTTGACCGATCCCCATGGCCGGCTGCGCTCCCGCTTTTTGATCGTGTCGAATTTGGAAACCACAGATCCGCAACACATCATCGGCGGCAATGAACGCGTGGTGCGTCCGCGCCTGTCGGATGCCAAATTTTTCTTCGAGCAAGACAAGAAAAAGAAACTGGCCGATCGCCTGCCCGGCTTGGCTAACGTCGTGTATCACAACAAGCTCGGTACGCAGGCGCAACGCACCGAACGCGTCAAGACGCTGGCCGGAAAAATCGCGCAAGCGCTCGGCGCCGACGTTGCATTGGCGGAACGCGGCGCGGCGTTGGCCAAAGCCGACCTGCTGACCGACATGGTCGGCGAATTCCCCGAACTGCAAGGCATCATGGGCACCTACTATGCACGTCACGACGGCGAGCACGAAGAAGTCGCACAAGCCGCGTCCGAACACTACCAGCCGCGCTTTGCCGGCGACGCGCTGCCCGCCACGCCAACCGGTACCGCGGTCGCATTGGCGGACAAGCTGGAAACACTGGTCGGCATCTGGGGCATCGGATTGCAGCCGACCGGCGACAAGGATCCATTCGCATTGCGGCGCCATGCTCTGGGCATGTTGCGCATGCTGATTGAAAAACGCTTGCCGCTGTCTGTCAGCGCCTTGCTGGCGGATGCCGCACAATTGTTTTCCGGCAACGCCAACTTCAAGAATCCGGGCACGGATGTCATCGCTTTCATGCTTGACCGCTTGCGCGGCCTATTGCGCGAACGCGGTTTTGCACCGAACGAAATTGAAGCCGTCGTTGCACAAAACCCGGACACGCTCGATAACATCATCGAACGCCTGAACGCAGTAAAAGCATTTGCCGAATTGCCGGAAGCGGAATCGCTCGCCGCCGCCAACAAGCGCATCACGAATATCCTGAAAAAAACCGAAGGCGTTGCCGGCACCGTGCAAAAAGAGTTGCTGCGCGAAACAGCGGAAGAAAGTTTGTATGCCGCGATGACGTCGTTAAAACCAAAGGTCGATGCCGCATTCGCGCAGGGCGATTTCGCCGGCACCTTGAAGGCGCTTGCGCATTTGCGTGACAACGTCGATGCATTCTTCAACGACGTGATGGTGATGGCTGAAGACGAACAACTGCGCAATAATCGCATCGCGCTGCTGTCCAACCTGCATGGGATGATGAATCAGGTCGCCGACATTTCGAAACTCGCCGCTTAACGCCGCTAGCCAACATTCAAGCAAATGTACCATCGTCTGCCGCCCGCCCCAACCCCTCTCCCGCTTACGGGAGAAGGGCGAACAATCACGATAATGGCGAGCCATTCTCGTAAAGACCAAGCATGAAACTGATTATCCTTGACCGCGATGGCGTCATTAACCATGACTCCGATGCTTTCATCAAAACCCCCGACGAATGGATCCCCATCCCGGGTTCGCTGGAAGCGATCGCTCGCCTGAATGAGGCTGGTTACCGCGTGGTGGTATCGACCAATCAGTCGGGTATCGCGCGCGGCCTGTTCAACATGCAGATGTTAAATGCAATTCATCAGAAGATGCATACGTGTGCGCAGGCGGTCGGCGCCGATATCGAGGCGATCTTTTTTTGCCCGCATGCGGCAGACGACAACTGCGATTGCCGCAAGCCGAAACCCGGTATGCTGCATACCATTGCACAGCGCTTCAATATGAGCCTGAAAGGCGTACCGACGATTGGCGATTCGCTGCGCGATTTGCAGGCCGGCTTCGTGGTTGGTTGCGAGCCTTATCTGGTGTTGACCGGCAAAGGGGAAAAAACGCGCGAAAAAGGCGGTCTGCCACCGGGCACGACGATTTACCAGAACCTGACGGAAGCCGTCGACCATCTGCTGCGTCCCCCTACAGAAAACTCAGCCGCCGCATAACAGCGCAAAAACCATATTGCCCGGTGCCGATTCATGCACCAAAACCCATTATTCAATCGCCCTAATCCTGGCATTCCTTCTGGAGATTCGATGTTACGCATCACGTTGTTCCTGCGTTCGCTGCTGTTCATGTTTTTGATGGTGGTGGCAACCCTGATTTGGGCGCCGCTATGCTTTCTGTGCGCGCCGCTGCCGTACAACAAACGCTATTTCTGGACTTCGCGCTGGAATATGTTCGTGATTTGGGCCGCGAAAGTGGTGTGCGGAATCCGCTATCAGGTGAAGGGCTACGAGAACCTGCCTGATGCGCCGGTGATCCTGTTGTCCAAGCATCAATCGGCATGGGAGACTATCTTCTATTTGTATTTCATGCCACGGCCGCTGGTGTATGTATTCAAAAAAGAGTTAATCTACATTCCATTGTTTGGCTGGGCGCTGGGCCTGCTGCGCATGATCCCGATCAATCGCAACAAAGGCAGGGATGCGTTCGCACAGGTGGTGGCGCACGGCCGCAAGCGGCTGGCCGGTGGTCAATGGATCATCATGTTCCCTGAAGGCACACGCACTCCGGTCGGCGAAAAAGGCAAATACAAAGGCGGCGGCACGCGCCTGGCGATTGAAACCAATACGCCGGTAGTGCCGATTGCGATGAACTCCGGCGAATGCTGGCCGAAAAATTCATTCATCAAAAAGCCCGGCATGATCACCGTATCGATCGGCAAACCGATTTCGCCGGAAGGCTTGAACGCAACAGAGTTGATGCAACAAGTCGAAAATTGGATAGAATCCGAAATGCGCGTAATTTCGCCGCACGTGTACAAATGATATTGCGGGACAGAGTTAAGCGAAGCGGTACTCTGTCCCCAACAAATTCTAGCCAATATAAAATCCTTGAAACTGCTCCGCAAGACATCGCCTGACCCGCATCAGCTCTCGCTGCAATTGGACTTTTTTTCGCCTGATTTTTCATCGCAACCGCGTATTGACCATCCCGCGCCGAACCATTTATCGGGGACGGGACTCCAACCGGTGATGCCAACACAACCGATCACACCGCCGCCTGTTCGCCCCACTGTCACGCGCAATGGCAGACGCCGCATCCATCTGAACGAACATGTACTCGATTACGCACTGTTGCGGTCGAAGCGGCGTTCAATCGGATTTCTGATCGACGATGACGGCTTGCGCATTACGGCGCCGAAGTGGGTCACTCTGGCCGAAATCGAAAGCGCTATCCGCGAAAAGCAGCGTTGGATTTTCAACAAGCTGAGCGAGCGCCGTGAGCGCTTCGCGCGCCGCCTGCAACCGCAAATGCAATGGTGCGACGGTGCGGCGCTACCGTATATGGGGGCGGATCTCACATTGCGCATTCGTGCGACGCAAGCAGCTGGCGTCGCTTACGACAGTACGACACGCGAGTTGATGGTGTGCCTGCCTGCAGATGCAACAGAACAGCAACTGAAGGACCGGGTGCAAGGATGGCTGCAACTGGAAGCCAAGCGCGTGTTTGCCGAGCGTCTGCCCTTGTATGCCGAAAAGCTCGATGTCAGTTATCGCTCGTTCGCATTGTCGTCGGCGATGACGCAATGGGGTTCCTGCACGTCCGACGGCAAGATCCGGCTCAATTGGCGCCTGATCCATTTCGCGCTGCCGCTGATCGATTATGTGATTGCACACGAGCTTTCGCACCTGCGCGAGATGAACCATAGCCCGCGTTTCTGGGCGACCGTGCAATCGGTGTTTCCCGAGTTTTCAGCCGCGAAAAAAGCGCTGCGCGAACATGCGCCGGAGACGCTGCCGATCTTTTGACCGTTCCCGGTATATGCTATCGGACGTAGCGGTTGCATACATTGAGTGTATGCAATTGCCAATTCATTTGAAATCTTCCTGGAGAATACGATGCGCATTCTACACACGATGCTGCGAGTCGGCGACTTGCAACGCTCGATCGATTTTTACACCAAGGTGCTCGGCATGGCGCTGCTGCACACCACCGACCGGCCCGATCAGAAATACACGCTTGCTTTCGTCGGCTATGGCAAGAACCCGGAGCATGCAGAACTGGAATTGACGTACAACTACGGCGTGAATAAATACGAGCTCGGCAGCGCTTACGGTCATATCGCGATTGCAGTGGAAGACGTGCATAAGACATGCGCTACCGTGAAAGAGCAAGGCGGCAATGTCACGCGCGAAGCCGGGCCGGTCAAAGGCGGTACAACGGTCATCGCGTTTGTGCAGGACCCGGATGGGTACAAAATAGAACTCATCGAGCGGAGCCTTTAACTGTATCAATCGTGACTGGATTTGATGCGACGTGTTCGAACCGAACGCGGATGTCGCCGTTCGACCGATTGCGGCCGTTCCTGCTACGACTTATGTCCATGTAGGTTGTGGGTGACGCAGGAACCCCAATCAAGTTTCACGCTTAAGCTGACCGGCGCGACACGTCGGTGTCCAGCGACGTGTTAAACCTTTTCACTTTCAGATATAGGCTTTCGTCGCGCGTGACCACAAACATGTTTGGCGTCCCCGCCCCCAATGCGTGCAGCGGTTGTGTTGCTTCAATCTGGAACCAAAACGCGTTCAATTCTTTCTCATCCGAGTCAAGCGGCGAAAAGCTGTACTGATTCACAAAGGACTGGTAAACGTATACCGCTGGCCTTTGCTCATGGATGTACCACTCGTCGAATCCAGGTATTGGCAAATCGGTCACCGCTTTTATCATCGGAGTGACGGCAATATCATCAGTCATTTCCCATCCGTTTACAATTTCTTCCGCTGTTGGTTTGTACGGACTGCTATCGCAGGACACAATGGCCACATATCGCCCAAGCACAAGTTCCGGTACCTCCGCCAGAAGGTCAGCCAACGACGGATCCCATTCTTCGGACCACTGCACAACCCAATAGCCAGATCGCATCCCAGTACGCATAGGCTTAACGTTCAAATTGAGGAGTAGCTCGCTTCTGGGCTGCCTCTCTCGAATGTAGGGTTAGGCAATACATCTATTCTCCTTCGCTCGACAAACGGCAAGATATAGCTCACCAACGGTTATTGCCCTTACATTTTCAGGGGGGTGCCCAAAAAGGGAGGCGATCAACCCAAACAAGTTCATTCCTTCGCTGTGAAAGAGATATTGGCCCTCACTCAAATCAAACGCCTCTCTGAGACTGCCGTTCGCCCCAGCAAAGGAGATGCCGAATTTCTTTTCAACCACCTCTATTAGTTCACATCCGTCATCACCCGTGATACCGAGGTCTTTTTCCAGAAGAGAAGCTTCCGTTATTGCCATCTTCGGAGGTATGCCTTGGTGTTCGCGAATAAGCGCGATGAGTTCGTCAAGTGAGATGTCCATGTTCATCTGTTACCTAATCGGGATAGGGAAAGACCTCACGGCCTCCTCCTCCCACACCACCGAGCGAACGTATCCACGTACACGGTGTTCAATAAATAAAATTTCTACTGCGCTGCAAGAGCGGGTAGCCCCATACTGTTGAAGTACCACACCGGCAATGCCAGTGCAAACGCCGGGGGTCTTCGACAACCGCCAAGGCCCATGCGCCGATTTGCTGGTGTTCCATGCTTCTCGCACAGATACACTGCGTTTGCGCAGTTCCCGGTAGCCGGCTCACCCCCATTGCTTCCAGATGTAACATTCGTAACTTGCGGCGTATACATTTGTCGATATCGCGGAGAAGACTCAGGTGCCGGCATTGAGGACTGAACGAAAGAAGTCAGACATGAGACTCAAGGCCGTAGAAGGAGTCCGCTCCCTTGCCTTATGGCCTTGGAGCGATGGGTTAGCCCTCAGACTTGTACTTCTGAAACCAGTCCTTGAGATCATTGAACTCCTTCAAGTCCATGCGATGCCCAATGCGCAATTTCTCTTCCCTGGCATCTCGAGTGAACGAGGACGTTGTGATGACCATCCCAAAGTTCGCGCGCTGCATCTCGGTGACCCCATAGAGTCCTCGGATAACTTCCACGCCAACACGATTCTTCTCAGCGTAGCGCTTGCACTCGGCCAGGAAAACAAGAGGAACAGGTCCCGAATTGATACGCCCAAAGATATCGTACCCCCCATCCCGCGACTGTTTTGTCAGCGTAACTTCGCAGCCCTGGTCCTCAAGAAGCTTGGCCACCAATTCTTCAAACTTCCGCGAGCCTAGCTGATAAACGGTATGAGGCTCTTTAGCAAGATCTCGAAGCATCTCTTTTGTAAAATCGATTGAGCAACAACGATCTGCTGCTCAATTGAACCACTACCAACATAGATTGCCTCGGAGCGCGGGCGATGGGAACTCCGAAGGTAGTCAAGTAACGCCTCCTTATCGTTGTCTTTCAGTTTGTGGTCTACGGTTAGACCAGTAATACCGGCAGAAGCAAATTGCTCAATGATGAAGCCAAGCGGGCACTGCAATTGATCTGCAAAGTATCCGAGTGTTCCTTTCGGATAGGAAAAGTGACTGCGGTCCTTATTTCAGATAGGCGGCAAGCGATTCGCCAACGCCACAAACTGCTTCAAGCCCACCGCTTCCGGTCTATCCTGCGGATTAACTCCCGCATCGATCAATTCATTCTCGGTAAACATGCCGGCGACGCAATTGCGTATCACCTTGCGCCGTTGCGAGAACGCCTTCAATACCACCTGCTCCAGCTTCGCCGGCTCACAGACGAGCGGCTGCGCAATCGGGATCATGCGCACAATGGCGGACTCGACACGCGGCGGCGGATCGAATGCGGTCGGCGGCACGATGAACATCAGCTCCATGTGATAGCGCCATTGCAGCATCACCGACAAGCGCCCGTAAGCCTTGCTGCCGGGTTCTGCAACCATGCGCTCGACGACTTCCTTTTGCAGCATGAAATGCTGATCCTGCACCTGCGGCGCAATCTGTGCGAGGTGGAACAACAAGGGACTGGAAATGTTGTACGGCAAATTGCCGACGATGCGCAGCTTGCGACCGGGTGCAACCGGAATCGATGCAAAATCGTACTGCAATGCATCGCCCGCATGCACGATCAACTTGGCCGGATCGAAGGTTTTCTGCAACCGCGCCACCAGATCTCGGTCCAGTTCGACCACGTGCAACTGCTTCAGCGACTCCAGCAGCAGACGCGTCATCGCGGCCAGGCCAGGGCCGATCTCGACCATCGTATCGTCGGGTTGGGGATCGATGACGCGGATGATGTCGCGCAGGACGGTGTCGTCCGTCAGGAAGTTCTGGCCGAAACGCTTGCGGGGAATATGTTTCATTAATTTGGAAATTCGAGCGTAAAGCGCATGCGATGCGCCATTCAGGACGGGATTGAATGAGAACTTGCCGCCACCATCTGCGCGGCGACTTTGATCGCTTCCATCATGCTGCCATGGTCGGCATGACCAATACCTTTGATCGCCAAATCGAGCGCGGTACCATGATCGACCGAGGTGCGAATGATCGGCAGGCCAAGCGTGATATTCACGCCACGCCCAAAGCTCGCGTACTTCAATACCGGCAAGCCCTGGTCATGGTACATCGCCAGTACGCAGTCGGCGCGCTCCAGACATTTCGGCTGGAACAGCGTATCGGCCGGATACGGGCCGCTGACATCCATGCCCTTTGCCTGCGCGGCTTGCAGCACCGGTGTTATCACATCGATTTCTTCGCGCCCCAGATAGCCGCCCTCGCCGGCATGCGGATTCAATCCGGTCACCAGGATGCACGGCCTGACCAGGCCGAATTTGCTCTGCAGGTCGCCATGCACAATGTCGAGCGTGCGCGCCAGGCTGTCGAAGGTGATTGCATCCGGCACGTCTTTCAAGGCCAGATGCGTGGTGGCCAATGCTACCCGCAAATAATGCGATGCGTCGCCGCCGGCCAGCATCATCACGACTTGCTCGGTATTCGTCTTTTCTGCCAGATACTCGGTATGTCCGGTAAACGGCATGCCGGCGTCATTGATCGTGCTCTTTTGCAGCGGCGCCGTTACGATCGCGTCGAACCAGCGCTGCTGGGCGCCTTCGATCGCGATATCCAGCGTCTGCAATACGTAACGCCCGTTTCGCGCGTCCAGTTTTCCAGGCACCACTGGCTCCGCCAATGGACAATCGAGCACGGCGATCTGATTGGCGGGAAAACTCGGCAAGCCGGTGTTGCGCATTGCCTGTTGAGATAATGCAGCCAGCCTGATCGCGGGATCGATATCGGCTGCAATCATCGATAAGAACGCGGCATCGCCCACCAGCACGCAATTGACAGCATCGCGCATCTGCCATGCCGCCTTTACGGCAATCTCGGGGCCGATGCCTGCAGGTTCGCCGCAGGTAATGGCTATCGTGGGCCGGATGCTCACAGGCGTTTGGATAAAAAAGACATGGATATTATTTTTCGTCGAGCCGGTATTCGACGTACGCTCGGTCACGCAGCTGGCGCAGCCAATCCTCGGTCGCCTCTTCCAGCTTGCGGTCGCGGATGATCTGACGTGCGACCATGCGCTGGCGTTCTTTCGACACGTCGTCCTTCTTGCGTTCCAGCACCTGTATCAGGTGGAAGCCGAACGGCGATTCGATCGGTTCGCTCACCTGCCCTTCCTGCAAGCCATCCATCGCGCGTTCGAACTCCGGCACGGTATCGCCCGGATAAATCCATCCGAGGTCGCCGCCTTTGGAGGCTGACAGATCGTTGGAATACAACTTTGCCAAATCTTCGAATGTGGCTGCCTTGTGGTCAATGCGATCTTTCAGCTCGGCCAGTCTGCGTCGCGCATCGGCTGCCGTGACGACCTGATTCACCTTGATCAGGATGTGGCGCGCATGCGTTTGCTGTACCGTCGGCGCACTTGCGCCGGTCTTCACCACGCTCGGCACCCGCTTGCCGACCACCTTCAGGATATGGAAGCCGTTCGCGCTTTTCACCACGTCGGATACATCGCCTTGCTTCACATTCGCGACAGCGTCCACGAATAGCTGCGGCAGACGATCCTGGCTGCGCCATCCCAGCTCCCCGCCCTTCAAGGCATCGACCGAGTCGGAATACGTCGCCGCCAGCTTGGCAAAGTCGCCACCGGCCCTCACTTGCTGCAGCACGTTTTCTGCGCGACGACGGCGCTCGCCGATCTGTTCTGCCGATGCGTTTTCCGGGATACGCACCAGAATCTGCGCCAGATTGAATTCTTGTTGCACTTGCGTGGCCGCCGATTCGATCGCGAGGTAATTGTCGACTTCCGATTCGGCGATCTGGATCTTGTTGTCGACTTCGCGTTCGCGCACGCGCTGCATGATGATTTGCTCGCGGATATCTTGGCGGAAGCGGGCAAAAGGCGTTCCTTCACGTTCCAATTGATTACGGAAATCCTGCACCGACATTTTGTTTTGTTCCGCAATGCGTGCCACCGCGCGATCGAGCATGATGTCGTCGACGCGGATACCCGTTTCCTGCGCCAGTTGCAATTGTGCGCGATCGACAATCAGACGCTCCAGCAATTGCTTCTGCAATTCATCATGAGGCGGCATGGCCACACCCTGACTCTTCATCCGGTTTTCTACCAGACGCATCCGCTCGTTCAATTCGACGCTCGTAATGACTTCGTTGTTGACCACCGCGACGATAGAATCCGCCAACTGGACGCGTGCTTTCGCACCAGCCGCCGGCATATCGGGAGTGATCTTGAGCTTGCTCTCCGCTAACTGGGTGTGCGCTTGCGCGCCGGCCGCCGGCTTCTGGTGGCCAGCCCTCTTGGCTTGCGACCAGGCATTGGGCATTGCACTCAGCGTCACACACATCAGGATTGCCGCAAGCGTCATACGGTGGAGCGAATTCTGGGCAGCATGCATGGTGGGAAAAGTGTTCATGGGTTAACGTGACTTGTGAAGGTTGCGTTGATCAGGTCAATCAAGGTTGATTGATAAGTTGGTAGCCGGGGACGCTGGTGCGCAGCGCATCCAGCGGATTGGATCCCAACCGGGTCAATCCATTTAACTCAAGCTGGAAAAACAGGGCCGACGTTGCTTTTTCGGCTGCGGTTGGAATGCGCTGGGCGACGATGCGGAAGACCCAGCAATCGGCTTTATATTCCATTCCCAGCAATCCTTCCACAACTTTCTGGTCGGGCAGCGAATAGTTTACCCGCCCGACGCCGTACCAGCGGCTTGCAATCGGCCATTGTGCCGAAGTATCAATCTGTTCCAGCGGTCCCGGGAGGCTGTTCAAATCACGGCGATATTGCACATTGAGTACCCGTTTTGGCCCAGGTTGCCAGCGTATGCCGAAATTGGCGCGATTCAGGGTGCGCAGGCTCTCGCTGTATTGCATGTTGCCTTCCACGCTCAAGGCGGCAGTAAGCTGGCCCGATGCGGCGATCAGCCAGTCGGAGCGGCTCGCGTTGCTTGCCGTGCCCAAGGTTACGCGCGGGTCGGAAAAATAAAAGCGCTGGCCCAGCGCAAAGCGCATACGCTCGGCGCCGGTCGGTTCGATGTAACGCGACACTAGTGCTGCGGTCAGTTGGTTGGCGTCGCTGATGCGGTCGTGTCCGACAAAGCGATTTTCACTGAACAGCTGCGCAAAACTCAAATCGGCTTCGGCGCTATCGAAATTCGGAAACTGGCTCTGGTCACGATAAGGTGTGCGCACATAAAACAGACGCGGTTCCAGCGTCTGTGTCATGTCCTGCCCGAAAAACCGCGCGCGGCGTTCGAACACCAGGCCGCTGTCGACCGAGAAGGTGGACAAGGCACGCGACAGCGTTTCCGGCGTACCCGCTGTCGTGTTGTCGAGCGAATATTTTGTCAGGTCGAACGATAATTTTGGCGTGACAAAATAGCCGGGGCGGATGATCGGATAGGACACTTTCGGATTGAGTACAAAGCGGTCGCCGCGTACCAAGTCCTGATGCCAGAAACGCGTCATTTCCGATTGCACGATCCAGTCAAAACCGCTCACATCCTGGCGGCCCGCCTGAACTGCCAATTGCGGCAAGCGGGCATACGGGCGGGTGATCAGCGCAGCCGGATCCTGCAGCACCTGGTAATCCGACGTGCGCAAGCCGGCACTCCAGTGGGCGCCCGAATAATTGAGGTTGGTCTCGCGCGGCAGCAACCGCTGCGAGCTGGTCGTGATGGTGCGCGAAAAATCGCTCGGATAATCGTTGTCCGAGGCGGCATTGATATTCCATCCCCACGACAACCCGGGCGCCAGTGTCTGCGCATGGGTCGATGTGACCGCGTAGCGATTGGTCTTCGTCTGCTGGTCGTTGGGCAGGAATTCAAGCCGTGTTTCACCGAAATACGTCTCGCTCAGGTAACGCCCATGCGCTCCCAACTGCAAGCCGCGGCGCGCAATGATATTCGGGTACAGCGTCAAATCGCGGTTGGGCGCGATGTTGACATAATATGGCACCGTGATTTCGAGGCCGCCCTTGTTGGTAGTCCCGATCGATGGCGGCAGCACGCCCGATTTGCGCGCGTCCGACAATGGAAAAGACAGCGCCGGCGTACCCAGGATCGGCACACCCTTGAAATACACGATCGTCGTGGAAGCGTTACCCACGTCGCGCCCGCTATCGAGGTGCAGCGTGTCCGACTTCAAATACCAATCCGGGTCCGGTCCTTCGCACGTGCTGTAGGTGCCATCGGTCACCAGTGCGCGATCTTCCGCTTCGAAATCGATGCGTTCGGCCTGACCTTGCGCATTGTTGCGCTCCAGGCGGTAAGTCGGATGCAGCACATAACCCTGTCCCGCATCCATCTTCAGCTTCAATTCATCGCCGGTATAGCGGTCGCCGACGCGCTGCAGGCAGATATTGCCGGCGGCCTCCACCTCATCCTCGACAATGTGATAGGTCGCCCTGTCGGCACGGACCGTGGTGTTGCCGCGCGTGATTTCGACATCGCCCTCCATCACGATTTCGCGATCGGGACGACCACTCATCTGCTCGGCACTGAGGGTCGCGGGAAGATCCTTGTCGTCGCTTGTGGCCGGTTTTACCGCTTCCTGCGCGAAAACCGCCACAGGTACGGACGTGACCGTAACCACGGCGGTCATGACGCGAAGCAAAGGTTGCAATTTGGGAAATGCAGAAAGCCAAGTCATGAAAAGAGGGACTTGGGCATCGGTGCTGGCAGCATAAGCAGGCGATTTTTTAAGGTTAATCCCTTATTATATGGGACTTCACCCCATTCAACCCGTTTGTCCAGGCCGTTCATGTCTTTACACCCCTCCCCAGATACCCGTCTTGCCCAGTTAAAACAATGGTTGGCGACTGTGCCGTCGCCGTCAATGCTGCCTGATTCGATTCGTCCGGCGTCGTCGGATGCCAGCTTCCGGCGTTATTTCCGGATCGATGCCGCGGATGGCTCGACCTATATCGCGATGGATGCACCGCCGCCGCAAGAAGACGTGCGTCCGTTCATCCATGTCGCCGAACTGTTCGGCAAATCCGGCGTTTCGGTGCCGATAGTGGTGGCACAGGACGTCGAACGCGGGTTCTTGTTGCTGTCCGACTTGGGGCCGACCACCTATTTGAATCAGCTCAATCATGACACCGCACACAAGCTCTATCTTGATGCGATCGATGCACTGGTGTTGATCCAAGTGCAAAGCGAACCCGAGGTATTGCCGGAATATGATCGCGCGCTGCTGTTGCGCGAACTGATGCTGTTCCCGGAGTGGTATATCGGCAAGCATCTCGGCGTCACATTATCGGATACGCAAACCGCGACATTGAACAAGGTATTCGATGCGCTGCTTGCGAACAACCTGGCGCAGCCTCAGGTGTATGTACATCGCGACTATCACTCGCGCAACCTGATGGTGATGGACAAGGGGAATCCGGGCATCCTGGATTTTCAGGATGCCGTGTACGGGCCGATCACCTACGACCTGGTGTCGCTGCTGCGCGATGCGTACGTGCAGTGGGATGAAGAAATGGTGCTCGATTGGGCGATCCGTTACTGGGAGCGTGCCAAACGCGCCGGGTTGCCGGTCAATCCGGACATCGACAACTTCTATCGCGATTTCGAATTCATGGGCGTGCAACGCCATCTGAAAATACTGGGCATCTTCGCGCGGCTCTATCATCGCGACGGCAAGGACGCCTATCTGAAGGATTTGCCTTTGGTGATGGCATACACGCGCAATGCGGCCAAGCGTTACAACGCATTGATACCGCTGGTGCGGCTCCTGGATGAATTGGAAGACAAGGCGCCGCAGGTCGGTTATACCTTTTGATTGAAATGGACTCCCTGGAATGAAAGCAATGATCTTCGCCGCCGGACGCGGCGAACGGATGCGCCCGCTGACCGATACCTGTCCCAAACCCTTATTGAAAGTACGTGGCCGGCCGCTGATCACGTGGCATATCGTCAATCTGGTGCGCGCCGGAATCACCGACATCGTGATCAATCACGCGCACCTCGGCCAGATGATCGAAGACGCTTTGGGTGACGGCGCCAAATTCGGCGCCCGCATCAGCTACTCCGCCGAAGGTACGGCGCTGGAAACCGCGGGGGGTATCGCAAAAGCGCGGCATCTGCTGGACGACAAACCGTTTTTAGCCATTTCCGGCGACATCTACTGTCCGCATTTCGATTTTGAGCAGGTCAAGGATGTATTGAACGACCATGACGTATGGGGGAATCCTCATCCAACGGACAAGCGCGATGTCGCCTGGTTGTATCTGGTCAAAAATCCCCCCTATCATCCAAAAGGCGATTTTGCGCTGAATAATTTTTCAATCTCGGACACAGGCGAACCAAGGTACACGTTCGCCAATATCGGTGTTTATCGGCCCGAGATGTTTGACGCAATTGCACCCGGCACGCACGCCAAGCTGGGGCCCCTGCTGTACGAGTTCGCAGCGAAAGGCCTGATCGGCGGCGAATTGTATCGCGGCGACTGGACCAATGTCGGCACAGTCGAACAACTGTCGAACCTGAATACCCCCCTCGCGCAAGGAACCCGCTGATGAACTCGTATGCAACCCGACGCGCGGCACTGATCGCGCAGATGCAGGCCAAAGGCGGCGGCGTCGCCATCATTCCGACGGCGCCTGAAGTCAAGCGCAATAGCGACGCCGATTACCCGTATCGGCACGACAGTTATTTTTACTATCTGTCCGGCTTCACTGAACCGGAAGCGGTGATCGTCTTGGTCGCCGGCAAAACAACGCAGGCGATCCTGTTTTGCCGTGAAAAAAATATGGAGCGCGAAATCTGGGACGGTTTCCGTTACGGCCCGGAAGCGGCGCGCGAAACCTTCGGTTTCGATGCCGCTTTCCCGATCGAGGCATTGGATGCCGAGATGCCCAAGTTGATGGCGGATGTGCCGGCGCTTTTCTACGCGCTCGGCAGCAACAGCCAGCTCGATGCGCAGGTGCAAACATGGCTGCAAGCGGTACGCGTGCGAAACCGTGCCGGCGTCACCGCCCCCGCCATCACGCACGATGTGCATGCATTGCTCAGTGAAATGCGCCTGTTCAAGGACGCCGATGAAATTGACGCCATGAAGCGCGCCGCCGCGATCTCCGCAGCAGCGCATGCGCGCGCAATGCACGCATCCCGCCCCGGCTTGCATGAGTATCAGATCGAAGCGGAGTTGTTGCATGAATTCCGCAGGAACGGGTCCGACTTCCCTGCGTATACGTCGATCGTCGCGACCGGCGTCAACGCCTGCGTGCTGCATTACCGTGCAGGCAATGCGGTGCTGAAGGATGGTGATCTGGTGCTGATCGATGCCGGTTGCGAATTCGACAGCTATGCATCCGACATTACGCGCACTTATCCGGCCAATGGCAAATTCACCGATCCGCAAAAAATACTGTACGAGATTGTGCTGGCAGCGCAAACAGCCGCGATCGATTCGACAAGGCCAGGCAAGCGCTTCATCGACGGCCATGACGCTGCAGTGCGTGTGCTCGCACAGGGCATGCTCGATACCGGACTGCTCGACAAGAACAAGGCCGGCACGCTGGATGACGTGATTGCCAAAGGGGATTACCGTCAGTTTTACATGCATCGCACCGGGCACTGGATCGGGATGGACGTGCATGATGTCGGCGAATACCGCGAATTGGCCGAGGCATCTCCGGGACAGGAAAAACCGTGGCGCATACTACGGCCCGGCATGGTGCTGACGGTGGAACCGGGTATCTATGTACGTCCCGCGCCCGGCGTGCCGGAACAGTACTGGAACATCGGCATCCGCATTGAAGACGACGTGCTGATTACCGAAGACGGCTGCGATGTGCTCAGTTACGGCGCACCCAAGACGGTGACCGACATCGAAGCAGTGATGAAGAAGTGAGAGTGCCTTGCCAGCGATGACGACCGATTTCGATATCGCGATTTGCGGCGCCGGCCCAGTGGGCTTGGCGCTGGCAGCGCTCCTGATAAAACGCGGCGCGACGCCGGCACGCATCGCGTTGCTTGACGCAAAAACAATTGAACAGGTCGCCCAGGACCCGCGTTCGATCGCATTGTCATATGGCAGCCGGCAAATCCTGGAGGAAGTCGGCGCCTGGCCGATCACCGCCAGCGCGATCCACCAAATCCACGTGTCGCGCCGCGGCCATTTCGGACGCACCCTGATCGACCGCGAGGAATACGCGCTGCCGGCGCTCGGTTACGTGACGCGTTACGGTACGCTGATCGTGTCGCTGGCGACAGTCGCTTCCAAGCTTGGCGTCATGACGCTTCGTCCTGCGCAAGTCACGTCCACCACGGAGCGCGATGCCAATGTCGAATTGCGGCTTGCCGATGGGCGGATATTCACGACGAATATCCTGGTACAAGCCGAAGGCGGCGTGTTCATCGACCAAAGCGCCAAATCGCTGCGACGCGATTACGACCAGACCGCGCTCGTTGCGCACGTCCGCACCAGTGCGCCGATTGCGCATCGTGCATTCGAGCGGTTTACCGATGAAGGACCGCTCGCGCTATTGCCGCAAGATGACGGCTATGCATTGGTGTGGTGTGCCCGGCCAACAAGTGTACAAAAACTCGCAGCGCTATCGGACGCGGCATTTTTGACCGCACTGGAAAACGCATTCGGTTCGCGTCTGGGCCGCTTCATCAGCGTGTCGCAACGCAATGCGTACCCGCTTGGCTTGAATGCGCATCCCGCGACATCGGCCAGGACAGTTGCGATCGGCAATGCGGCGCAAACCCTGCATCCGGTCGCGGGACAAGGACTCAATCTCGGCTTGCGCGATGCGGTCGTACTGGCACGGCTGCTGGCGCAAGAGGCGACACCTGTCATGCTGGCGCAATTTGCACGCGCGCGCCAGTCCGACCGCAGCGTCACCATCAGCCTGACCGATGCGATGGCGCGCATCTTTGCCAGCGCGCCGGACGGCACGCTGTCGCAGACCGCATTGGGATTCTCGCTGGCGCTGGTCGACGCGCTCAAACCCGCCAAACGCCTGCTGGCGGAGCAGATGATGTTTGGCCGGCGTCAATAACAAAGCGTCAGGAGGCGCTTTTTTATTTTCCGGTGCGGTTTGAAATTGTGAGGCTGACCATTACACAGAAGTCAGAAATTAAGGCGACGATAGCGTGCTGCGCACTCCTTCCCATTCAAGGGGGCGTAGCAGGGAATTCGGA
>CBINHE010000039.1:0-38655 GCA_966250375.1 uncultured Oxalobacteraceae bacterium | reverse complement strand
GTTCATTCACTTGGCATTCTTGGCGATGCTGCTCAGAAGATCGTGAACACGCTCTGAGAAGGAGAATATACGTCAAGGCGAAGTCTGAACCGTCCTGGCGTTTTTGGGGTTTGTACGTCCATGTCTGCAAGACGGAAACGCTGCTGGCTGCGTATGAGATGGCCGAGAAAAATGACGGTGCACCGGGAATTGACGGCGTCACGTTTCTTGACATCGAGGCGCAGTGAGTCGCGAGCTTCCTGGTGCAAATACGGGACGAACTGATGGCGCACACCTATGTGCCGCTTCCGGCGCGAAAGCAGGAAATACCGAAGGGTGAAGGAAAATTCAGAACCTTGTCGATCCCCGCTATTCGTGACCGGGTGGTGCAAGGTGCGCTCAAGCTGATATTGGAGCCAATCTTCGAGGCAGATTTCCAAGCTGGTTCGTTTGGCTATCGTCCGAAACGGACGACACGGCAAGCCGTGACGCGGGTGGCCGAAGCGATCGTTCAGTGTAAGACACGCGTGATCGACATTGATTTGCGCGCCTACTTCGATACTGTTCGGCATGATCTTTTGTTGAACAAAGTAGCTCAATGGATCAACGACGCAGACGTGATGCATTTACTGAAGGTGATGCTGAAAGCTTCCGGCAAACAAGGCGTACCGCAAGGCGGTGTGATTTCGCCGCTGCTCAGTAATCTATACCTCAATGAGGTGGACAGGATGCTGGAGCGGGCAAAGGAAGTCACCCGCTATGGCAAGTACACCTACGTCGAATATGCAAGGTTTGCAGACGATCTGGTGATCTTGATCGACGCTCATCGGCGACATGATTGGCTGATGACGGCGGTGGAAAGACGACTGCGCGAGGAGTTTGCCAAACTACAGGTGGAGATCAATGAAGAGAAGAGCCGGATCGTGGATTTGACACGAGGAGAAAGCTTCGGATTTCTTAGGTTTGACTTTCGCCGCATCCGTAGTTTAAGAGGAGTGTGGCGCGCGCACTATGCGCCGAAGCTGAAGAAGCGCACGGCGCTATTGCAAAAGTTCAAGGAGATGTTCCGACGGCATCAGTCCCAGCCGGTAGATCGGGTGGTGCATTTAATCAATCCGATTCTACGCGGCTGGGTCAACTACTTTGCGGTCGGAGATTCGAGCCGGTGCTTCTCCTATATTCAAGACTGGGTAGAAAAGAAGATCAGGCGACATTTGATGCGATCCCGAAAACGAAAGGGTTTCGGCTGGCAGCGGTGGAGTAGGCAATGGCTTTACGATGGTCTGGGTCTGTTTAAGGGTTACAGAGTATCAAGAGGCACGCCGAAAGCGGCACCAGCATGATAGGTCCCATAAATCTTGATGCGAAACATGCAGGAGAGCGCAATGCGGGAAATCCGCCCGTTGCGTTCGAAGTGGCGGGGGCTGGAAACGTGACATGGTCGAAATATTGTGACGCTTGCAGACGAAAGGGCGAGCCAACAGGGAATACAAATATTGACCTAAATCGGCGCGCCAGTCCTCGACCCTACCTGGGAGGGCGTTGGAGTGCGATTCCCCTGCGCTACTCACCTACGAGCTCAGGGCAATAAATGGTAAATCTGGGGGTTACTAGAAGTCACCGTCAAAGACACAACCTTTACCTGCGACAACAGGAATTTCAATCTGACTTGGGCGAGATAAAAGCTTTGTGAAACAAATGGCGTGCAAGCAGCCATGGCGGCATGCGCAGCCAGTTTGCGCGAACATATAACATCTGCCTTGCAGTACCTGTTAGCCAGTCCGAGCAACTTGGATGGGTCGGCATGAGCGCACGTGCGAAAAGCCGATCCATTAGCGCTAGTGTCAGCTGGTTAGGGCAACCTACCGTGGCAGCTTTCAATGTTTCTAGGGGGATAGGCGTGTGTAAAAAATGTGCGGCATAACGCAACGCGTAAAACAGCGGACGCGTCAACTCGAGTTCGTTGGCCCGCTCGACAAGCGTATGCCAGAACGATGGCAAATCACTAAAATGGCGCAGCAAGCTGTCAATATCGACCAGATCACGTAGACCATGATCCAGCTCACCATCGTGGAATAGATGAACTGCGCTGTGAAGCACCATGTCGAGAGGAGAAAATACCATCAGATTTTTGTGTCCCGCCAGCAGGTACGAGGCGGCACGCAGCTTTTTCGGATCAGGGAAAATGGATGCCGTTTCAGGAAGAATCGCATGATGCACATCGATAATAGTCATTCGTTTGATGTGCTGCATGGGCGGCAATTCATGCATCCATGTGCGGTAATAGCGCTGGTCATACGTATCATGATGCGTTGCAGCCCAGCCATGCAACATCAAGGCGGCCTCTACGACATCCAAGCTTTCTTTTGGCACCATGATATCGATATCGGAAAAAAGGCGTCCGCGAGCAGTCGGCAGGTTCGCCAAAACATAGGCCGCACCCTTGAGCAATATCAGCGGCACGCCCACATCCGCCAATGCGTTGCAAATCAGGCGGACTTCCCAATGTACCGCTTGAACATGCCTTTGGACGGCGAGATGCGACCATTCGAGGTGTTCACGGGCCTGCGGTGGCACTTGCTGAATCAAACCGCGCTCATCTAACAATGCGTAAAGCGTCGCTAACAGATTGGCCCGTCGCGCCTGACGCACGAGTACATCCCAATCTGCAAGACTACAGGAGGCCAGTAGCTCTGGCTGCCGAAACGCACGTAATATCAGATCGTGTTGAGTCACATTCAGGAGGCCGCCGGTTTTAATGCGGCAAACATATCAATGGCTTCGTCTAGAACGCTATAGGTAAAAACATGGCTCGACGATTTATCTATTACTCCGGCCAGAACCTCAAAGCCCTTCGAGCCGAGCAAGCTGTAATTGAATGCATTATCCGCAACCTGCATGAAAGCCCGTGATTGCGGTATCGCTTCCAAGCGTGCCGTAGCACCGGCCTGATACTTCGGAAAAATTATCCATGCCGGCGGTACGGCTTTTGCAGCACAAGCAATGCTGTCGGTCGATACTTTCATATGCGCTACGGTACCCTTCATCGTATCAAGTACCTTGCGGCTGATAATCGCATTCGGTACGTAATCCTGGATGACCTCAATGGACTGATTCTTCAAACTAATGGGACGAGGAAGCGGCATGATTTTTCCGTCGCTAATCCGCACCATGGTCAGCTCATCCGAGAGCAATCGCCAGCCACGGCTTACCAGGGCAGCGCACAAGGTGCTCTTACCCGAACCCGGAGGGGCTGGCAAGATGGCTGCATAACCACCCTTCTCAATCACTGCCGCATGAATGATTAAATAGTGGTGGGCCTGACTCGACACGCACCAGTTGAGCCCCCACTCGAACATCGGAAACGCTTGATCAAGGGGCAGAGGCTTGAACGGGGGAATGCCATCAGATAAAAATAGCACTTGCGGCTTAAACCATCGTCTCAGGTTTCGAGGCTGCACAAGGCTGACATGAAAATCCGCGAAACCATTCTGCTCCGCCAATGGATAATCTGCGTACAGCAAGCCAATCCCTTCCGCCACAGACGGAATCGAAGTTTGCAAATGCGTAACAAACGATCCGGTTTTCAATAGCACCCCCGTGTTCTTGAGGCGGCATCGAAGTTCTGAAGGCGTTAATGCAGAGACATTCAAGATTAGGTACGTTCTATCAACGCAATCGCATTCAGATCGCTAAGAATATCTTCTATTTGCAACGCGAGTTCCGCGTCTGGATCAACTTGCCAAAACGGAGCAAGTGCAGTCGCCAAGAGTGCCGCGTTCGAGGGATATTCTTTTAATTTCAACAGAATTTGAGCAGCAGCCCAACTAAGCAGGTGAGTATCCCCCGACAGATTATTGTAGACAACAAACTCGTTGTCCCAAGAATGGAAGTGAAGATCCTGCTCTGAAATCACTTTCCACATCATGCTCAGTAATAACTATAGTGAGATGCAAGAATTTGCCCATTTAATGGGCAACACCATATCAGGCTTGGGTAGCGGTTAAATACTCAACAATTTGTGCAGCATTCCAATACACGGTTGCTGTTGGAGAGAAAGCCCCAGTAGCAGCCCATTCTTTGAACATTGCTATGACCGTCTCTTCTTTCAAGAATGGAGTCCATCCCATTCGTGCATTAAGAAATGCGGCGACGAGGTGCATACCCAGCTTATTTGTGTCGTCTGACTGCGGATTAACCAACTGCAGCAACGTATATTTCGCATAAATGGACGAGTAACTGCAGTGAAAAACATGGATAAATTTGGTGCCTGGAGGCACCGGCCAGCTCCCCACATGTTTTTTCCAATAGCCCGGTGACCGCCCTTGGCAGATTGGAGGAGTGCCATGACTGCTTTGATTACCAGACAAGAAGCCGGACGGTGATTTGCATATCACGTCACCTAGGACTGGGCGACTTGCAAGCGTTAGTAGTACGCCCGACCCAGCAACGCCCGACTTGGTGAAGCGCCTACGTGATTCGTCTACGGATTTTGATTGGTCGATACCAACTGAGGGCAATTGTTGTTTTTCCATTTCGCCGCTCTGAGGCTCTTCAGTAGTCATGTAACGCTCCGTAATACTTCATTTCGCGCACTCCATACTTCACCATGCAATCATTCGAGAAAGTACCAAAGCTAAAAAAACCATGATTGACGTTAAGCAAAATTTATTCCTGACCGATTCTGAAAAAATTTTACTTTTATATCAGTACGTTACGTTATTTTTCTTCTTAAAAATCCCGCCTAGCAAAACAATCCTGCAGAAATGTAAAATTTTTCGACATTTTTCAGGAAAATGGCTAACCAATTTATCCCAAAATATATTCGAATTTCCAGCCGTCAGCATGGCGTAATAGCGTTGGATTGTAACGTGAATCTCCTAATATTGGTTTAGTCGCCATTTCGGGGATGGCAAAATAAAGAGTTAAAAGGCCTTTTAGAAATTCCCATTCGCGCCCCCCCCCTTTCGGCAATGACGCCTAATTGCCAAAGTGCACCATCTCTAGCGGCGACCTGTTTTCTTGTACGACTCGTTTATTTACCGCTCTTGAATGCAAGGACATTGGCATCGTGCCACGCAGCGCGCAAGCCACTGATATTTCCAGCTTTCAACATTGATGCATCTCGTCACCACACTCGTTGTTTACATCCATATCCATGCAGAAATATCCTGCAAAAAACACTCGATCCCCTCCGCATACGAAGCCCTATGTATCTGGGAAAGGTTGTCGAAATGTAGTACCCTAGCCGGTGGCTGTCTTTTCAACCGTCGAGTACTTTCTGCTCCGCCATCCAAATATCGTTTTAAAAGATAGATTCAATTCAATTAGCTTCGCGCACTTGCAAACCAGTTATAGATTTCGGAGAAAAAAATGTTACGGATTTCCAATCACTTTGTTTCTAAAATGGTGTCCGTTCTGCTTCTAATCGAAGTCCTCATATTGTTAGCATCGGCCTATCTGGGCGCAGCTTTTCGATTCATGGATGGCACACTTCCGTTCACGCCCAAATTTGAAAATTTTTTGATGTCGGCATTTGCATTTGCGTTTGCAATGATCTTCAGCATGAGCGCACTTGGCATGTATCAAATCAATTTCAGAGAAGGCTTCAGGAACACTTTCCTCCGGCTCATGCCTTCCTGCATGTTGGGATTTGTCATTATCACGCTGGTATTTTATTTATTGCCAAGCCTTTATTTTGGGCGCGGCATTCTGAGTCTTATTTTTATCATCGCCACTTGTGGAATCCTGATCGTTAGAATTCTCTTTTTCAAATCATCCCAAAACAAATTACTGGAATCGCGAATCATTTTTTTAGGCGATGGCGCGTTAGCGCAGGAATGCAGCAACTTGGCAATGCATAATATTTTCTATCATAAATATAATATTGTCGGCTTCGTTGCGGTACCGGCCGAGAAACGTTGTGTTCCTTCTTCCGCTATTTTGCCTTCCGGCGAGTCCTTGTACGCAACTGCAAAAAAATACGATGCAAGTGAAATCGTGGTTTCCGTTCGCAATCGTCGCGGTGGAACTTTCCCGATTCAAGAGCTATTGGAGTGCAAACTCAACGGCATTAAAGTAACGGACTCCTCCGAATTCTTCGAGCGCGAAGCGTGTCAGATCCGGGTTGACTCGCTTCAGCCAAGCTGGCTGGTCTTCGGTAATGGATTTGACCAAAGTTTTTTACGTGCTTTCGGCAAAAGAACTTTCGATCTTTTAGTCAGCGCACTCATTTTCATCGTGTCGTTCCCAATCATGCTGATTACTGCGCTTTTGATCTACATCGAAGATCGGACGCCAATTTTTTATAAGCAGGAAAGAGTCGGCAAGGATGGGCATTCCTTCATGGTCTTGAAATTTCGCAGCATGCGCAATGATGCCGAGAGGATAACGGGGCCGCAATGGGCCTCTACCGATGACCCACGGACAACAAAGGTGGGGCGCGTGATTCGCAAACTGAGAATCGATGAACTCCCGCAAATTCTGAACGTCCTCAAAGGCGAAATGAGTTTCGTCGGCCCTCGCCCGGAGAGACCGTATTTTGTAGAGCAGCTTTGCAAGGAAGTCCCCTATTACAACATGAGGCACAGCATCAAACCAGGTATCACTGGCATGGCCCAAGTGCGCTACCAGTATGGCGCATCGGTCGAGGACTCCATACAGAAACTCCAGTACGACTTGTACTATGTGAAAAATAACAGCTTGTTTCTGGACATACTGATACTTATCGATACGCTTCAGGTTGTCTTGTTAGGCAAAGGCAGTCGATGAATAATGGGAATAATGCCAGATGTTGACCGTCACCGCAGTCTTTAGCTATTTAATCGCTGCCGCTGCATTTTTTGCCCTGTTTGTATTGTTGATCACCCGTTGGCGCGATCGCCTGCACGGAATGACGCTTATGGCGGTCTGCTTTGTTACAGCACTTTGGGCCGCAACGGTCGCTGTGCAGATAGCTTGGGGAAATACGTTTTGGCTGCTGACAGATCTCCTGGAGATTGCTCGGAATGCAGGCTGGACTATTTTTCTGCTCATACTGCTGAGCCCATCTCGACAAAAAAAGGCGTTGCCCTCTTTTACTTTCAAGCCATTTGTAGGCATCGTTGCAAGCTTGTATATGGCGCTTGCTCTGGCAATCATTTATACATATTTGAGATTTGAATTCCTTCATGGCGCCATTGCTTTTTTAAGTAGTATTGTCGGACGTGTGGCGCTGGCGGTGATCGGCATGATTTTGGTTGAGCAACTTTTCAGGAGCACTTCCGAAAAACAGCGTTGGGGGATCAAGTTTGCGTGCTTTGGAATCGGCGGATTGTTCGCCTACGATTTCTATTTGTACAGCGATGCGATGCTGTTCAGGAAAATCAATATAGAAATATGGACTGCACGGGGGTTAGTCAATGCACTTATCGTCCCGTTGATCGCCATATCGGCTGCACGCAATCCTCAATGGTCCACCGGCATCTCTATCTCTGTATCGCGCCGCATCCTATTCCATTCCGCCGCACTATTCGGCTCCGCCATCTACCTGCTGACCATGGCAGCGGCCGGCTACTACCTGCGTTTTTTTGGCGGTAGCTGGGGGACAATCATGCAGGTGGCGTTCCTGTTTGGCGCCGGCGTCCTGCTTGTCGTTGTACTGCTTTCCGGCTCATTCCGTTCCAAGCTTAAAGTATTTATCAGCAAGCATTTTTATAATTACAACTACGACTATCGGGAAGAATGGTTGCGCTTCACGCGCATTCTGTCCGAAGAAGGCCCCGGGCTGGAAGAGCGCGCCATCCAGGCAGTAACAGAATTGGTGGAAAGTCCAGGAGGAGCGCTATGGATCAAGCGGGAATCAGGCTATTGTGAGCCGGCCGCGCACCTGAATATGTCGTTGCCGGGCGAAGCAGAACCGGCAAACAGTTCCTTTTGCCAGTTTCTGCAAGACAAGCAGTGGGTAGTTGATCTGGAAGAATATGATGCATATCCCGATAGATATGGAACAATGGCTATGCCGCAGTGGCTCACAAGCTTTCCGAACGCGCGGCTGGTAGTGCCGCTCATTTTGCACGGAAGCCTGTTTGGTTTTGTGGTGCTTGCACAGCCCAGAAGTCAAATCAAACTCAACTGGGAAGTGATCGATCTGCTCAAGATCGCCGGTAGCCAGGCTGCAAGCTATCTGGCGCAACAGAACTCGGCGAATGCGCTGATGGTGGCGCGGCAGTTTGAATCCTTCAATCGTATGTCCACGTTCATGGTGCATGACTTGAAGAATCTGGTTTCACAATTGTCGTTGCTAGTGTCGAATGCCGAAAAACACAAGGATAGCCCGGAGTTTCAAAGGGACATGCTTGATACGGTGGATCACTCTGTGCAAAAAATGAAACTGCTGCTTCAGAAGCTGACGCGCAGCTCTTCGGTTGAGAGGCCTGCGCCTCTTTTCATGGATAAATTACTGAAGCAGGCCGTGGCGTCGAAGTCTGCCTTCGAACCGAAACCGGCGCTTGAGATACTGGATGCCGACCTGATAGTATTTGCCAACTGGGAGCGTCTCGAACGGGTCATTGGCCATATTATTCAGAATGCCATTGAAGCGACTGCGCGCGACGGCAAGGTAATGGTTCGTCTCATGCAGCAAGACGGTGCTGCGGTCGTAGAACTCCAGGATACCGGACAAGGCATGAGCGAAGAGTTTATCCGTGAACGCCTGTTCAAACCATTCGAGTCCACCAAATCGGCCGGCATGGGAATTGGGGTTTTCGAGAGCCGCGAATATATTCACGAACTTGGGGGCAAACTTGAGGTTGCCAGTCAGCAATCGATTGGCACAACTTTCCGCATGATTTTGCCACTCCACACTCATGATGATTCGGCTTTGAAAGCCGCATAAAAGCAAGAGGAATACTGTGACTCCGGATAAGAAAAAACTGCTTGTTATCGAAGACGACCCAGGCCTGCAAAAGCAATTGCGCTGGACTTTCGATACTTATGAAGTGCTCGTGGCGGGCGACCGTGAAAGTGCGCTGGCGCAGGTTCGGCGGCATGAGCCTGCAGTCGTCACGATGGACCTTGGGCTTCCGCCAGATCCGGATGGGGCGTCGGAGGGACTGGCGACGCTGCAGCAGATTCTTGCGTTGGCACCAGACACGAAAGTAATCATTCTGTCGGGGAATCAGGACCGCGCCAACGCAGTAAAGGCGATCGGCATGGGGGCATACGATTTTCATCAAAAGCCGTTTGACCCTGAAATGCTGGGTCTGGTGATCGAACGGGCTGGTTACCTGCATGCGCTACAGCAGGAGAATCGCCGCATGCTGCAAACGCAGGAAGATTCTCCGATGTCCGGCATCATCAGCCGCGATCCCGTCATGCTGAAAGTGTGCCGCAGCGTCGAGAAAGTAGCGCCCTCTTCTGCCACCGTCATGCTGCTGGGTCCCAGCGGCACGGGCAAGGAACTCTTGGCCAAAGCGTTACACCAATTGAGCCCGCGGCAGGACAAGCGTTTTGTCGCGGTCAACTGCGCGGCGATCCCTGAAAACTTGCTGGAAAGCGAATTGTTTGGCTACGAAAAAGGCGCCTTTACCGGCGCTGTCAAACAGACGCTGGGTAAAATCGAAACGGCTAATGGCGGCACCTTCTTTCTCGATGAAATAGGCGACCTGCCGATGGCTTTGCAGGCGAAACTGCTGCGCTTCCTGCAAGAGCGTGTGATCGAGAGAGTTGGTGGACGTACCGAGATCCCGATCGATGTACGGATCGTGTGCGCAACCCATCAGAACTTGAAAGAATTATCGGTTGCCGGACGCTTCCGTGAAGATCTTTACTACCGCTTGAGCGAGATCGTCGTGATGATTCCGCCCCTGAAAGATCGGGTCGGCGACGCGGCGCTGCTGGCGCACCATTTCAAAAACAAATTCAGTGTCAAGGAGGGGCGTTCTTTGCTGAACTTCAGCCCGGAAGCGTTGGCAACAATAGAAGCATATCCGTGGCCGGGCAACGTACGCGAAATGGAAAACTGTATCAAGCGGGCAGTCATCATGGCGGATGGGCCGCAAATTGGCACCGATGATCTTGGGTTATCGGCATCGGTAACCGAAGAAGAACCGATCAACCTGCGTCAAGTACGCGATGAAGCCGGATACAAAGCGCTGGTGAAAGCGCTGGCTCGAGTGAACGGGAATATTGTCAAGGCAGCTGAATTACTCGGCATCAGTCGCCCGACGCTTTATGATCTGATGAGCCGTTATGGAATCAAGTAATACCAATTTGGAGCCATAACGCGACATGAAATCGCGCTTTTTCGTCTGCCTGTTCCGGTGTCCCACTGGAACACTTTCCTCGCTTGTGTCGCCAGCTACACGACGCTGCCGACGCCTTGCAAGATGAAAAAATCCATTGATTTCACTTATCACGTTATGCCTCCAGATTGGTATAAGCCGAGCTGATAGAGCGGCATTGCCGATTCAAGTGCTTGCAACCGTGGCATCATCACTTTATAAAAAAGCGTCTACATGACTGATCTCGCTCACGAGTTTATTGTCCGGCATGCGCTGAAAACACCCAATGCGGAGGCACTGGCATACGATGGGCGGCAATTGAGCTACGCCGCATTAGCCGAACAAGTTCAATCAATGGCGCAAGCCTTGCTTGCGATGGGACTGGGTCGTAACGAGCGTGCGGCGGTCTATCTTGAGAAACGGCTCGAGACAGTAGTCGCCCTATTTGGCACCGCTGCCGCAGGCGGTGTTTTTGTGCCGATCAATCCACTGCTCAAACCTGAACAAGTTGCGTATATTCTCGGCGACTGCAATGTCAGAATTCTGGTGACTTCAGCCGACCGGCTGAGCTTGCTTGCCGACATCCTGCCGCAATGCCATGACCTCCACACCATTGTGGTGGTTGGAGCTACGGAAACGCTACCGAACCTTCCCGGACTGAATGTCGTGCCGTGGGGTGATGCATTCACTATGGGAACCTCGCGTCATGTTCACCGCCGCATCGACAGCGACATGGCAGCAATCCTATATACCTCCGGCAGTACCGGCAAACCCAAGGGTGTCGTGTTATCCCACCGCAACATCGTCGCAGGCGCCAGGAGTGTTGCAAGCTACCTTGAAAACACCACGGACGACCGGATTCTTTCGGTACTACCACTAAGTTTTGACTATGGGCTGAGCCAACTCACCACTGCATTCTGTGCCGGTGCTTCGGTCGTACTCATGAACTATCTTCTGGCGGGAGATATCATCAAGACCATTCACGATGAGCGTATTACTGGCCTTGCCGCTGTGCCGCCCCTATGGATTCAATTGGCGCGACACGAGCGACTGGCGGCTGACTCATTGCGCTACATTACCAATTCCGGCGGCGCGATGCCGCGCGCCACTCTTAATCTGCTGCGCAAGGCACTGCCCGAGAGCAGGATCTACTTGATGTACGGTCTAACCGAAGCGTTTCGCTCGACATTTCTGCCGCCGTCCGAACTCGACAGGCGGCCGGACTCCATCGGCCGCGCGATTCCCAACGCGGAAGTGATGGTGGTGCGTGAAGATGGCACGCCCTGCGAAGCAAATGAGCCGGGCGAACTCGTGCATCGCGGTGCGCTGGTTTCCCTCGGATACTGGAACGATCCGGCAAAAACCGCCGAACGCTTCAAGCCTGCGCCGGGTCATTCCACAGAGATGGCGCGCACCGAGATCGCAGTCTGGTCGGGCGACACCGTGCGCAAGGATGAAGAGGGCTTTCTGTACTTCATCGGCCGCCAGGACGACATGATCAAGGTATCGGGATACCGAGTGAGCCCCACAGAAGTAGAGGAAGTCCTATACGCCAACGAGGGAGTGAAGGAGGCGGTTGCGATCGGAGTACCGCATCCTGTTCTTGGTCATGCAATCGTCGTCATTGTTGTGTTGCGCGACAATGAAATCGTGACGCCACAGTTGTTGATTAAAGAATGCCAACGGCGGCTCCCTGCCTATATGATTCCCGCGAGAATTGAAATCCGGCAGGAAAATCTCCCTCGCAACCCCAACGGAAAAATCGACCGGAAGCTACTGCAAAAGTCGTTAGCAAGCCCCTTTGATTGCGAAGCCAAAACATGACCAACATCAAGCCCATGCACACCGCGCAAACGCAATTTGCCGTCGTCGACGATTGCCTGCAACTCGGCGGCGTTTCGATAACGCGACTCGCGCAACGTGTAGGGAAAACGCCTTTCTACGCCTATGACCGGAGTTTGCTTACAGCGCGTGTGGAAAAATTGCGTGTGGCGCTGCCTAAAGAAATCAGCTTGCATTACTCGGTCAAAGCCAATCCGATGCCGGCTCTGGTGCAGCACATGTCGACGCTGGTGGATGGATTCGATGTCGCATCAACCGGCGAGCTCAAGATAGTGCGGGATACCGCGATGAGCGCAGACAACATCAGCTTCGCCGGGCCTGGAAAAGCGGACGCCGAACTCGCGAAAGCGATTGCCGCCGACGTTATCATTAATGTGGAATCAGAACGCGAGTTGGAAAGCGCCGCACGCATCGGAAAAACCTTTGGCATCACACCACGAATCGCTGTTCGCGTGAATCCGGATTTCGAATTGAAGTCGTCCGGCATGAAAATGGGGGGCGGACCCAAGCAATTCGGCATAGACGCAGAGCAGATTGCGCATATATTAAGCAAGATCGGCACGTTGAAAATCGACTTTCAGGGTTTTCATATTTTCAGCGGTTCGCAGAGTCTCAAACCGGAGGCTATCGTCGAAGCGCAATCAAGCACATTTACCTTGGCGTTGCGGCTCGCACAGCACGCGCCGCAACCTGTACGTCTGCTGAATATTGGCGGCGGCTTCGGCATTCCATACTTCCCCGGAGAGGCTGCCCTCGATCTGAATCCCATCGCCGAAAATCTCCACCAGTGGATGCCACGTATTAAAGCAGCGCTTCCGGAAGCAAAAGTCGTCATTGAATTGGGACGTTATTTGGTAGGCGAAGCAGGCATCTATGTCACCCGCGTGATCGATCGCAAGGTTTCGCGCGGCGAAGTATTTCTTGTCACTGACGGTGGCATGAACCATCATCTGGCGGCGTCCGGCAACTTGGGGCAGGTGATCCGCAAAAATTACCCGGTCGTCGTGGGGAACAAAATTTCGGGAACAGAACGGGAAGTGGTTTCCGTCGTGGGCCCACTATGCACGCCACTTGATCTTCTAGCGGACAACATGGCAATGGCGCGGGCTGACGTTGGAGATTTGATTGTGGTATTTCAATCTGGCGCTTACGGACTGACGGCAAGTCCCGTCGGCTTTCTGAATCATCCTTGGCCGGACGAAGTCCTTGTTTGACTCCTGTCGACCTTGAATCCAGTTCGTAAGCAGTCCGTAAGTTTTAACAAAAAGTCAGATCAAAAAAAACTTTCGGGTATCACCAGAATATCGCCTGGACGCATAGGCGTGTTGGCGGATATGTCGCCATCCTTGATCAGGTCATTCAATCGCACTGCCAGCTTCTGCTGCGTTCCACCAACATTGCGAATAATGCTCGCCTTGTTCCCCGATGCAAATTCTGTGATGCCGCCCACCGCAATCAACACATCCATCAGTGACATGCCTTTCCGGTAAGGAAGCGCCTGCGGTTTCGCAGCCTGCCCTATCACGCGGATTTGCTCGTCATACGGGCCGACAAACCCGGTCACGATCACCGTTACTACCGGCTGTTGAATAAACTTCCCCAATGCTTTCTCAATGTCGCGCGCCAATTCAGTTGACGTCTTGCCGCTCGCCACCAGATCCTCAACCAATGGCGTCGTGATTTTGCCGTCTGGCCGCACCGGCACTGTCATGGAGACTTCCGGATTGCGCCAAACAATGATATTTACATTGTCGCCAGCACCAATCAGGTAATCATGCATGGGAGATTTTGCTTCCGTAACGGGCGAAGTCGTGGTGCTCGCGCAACTGACCAACGCGAGAACCGGGAGTGTTATAGCAAGACGAGCGAGCCATCTTAGAATATTGCGATACAGCGAGTTCACGTAAATTTCCTCTAGGAGTGATGGGAGGCGGGCAAATATCGCAAGAAGCGACATCAATCATTGATACGAAAACAAAGTAGTACTGTCAGTGCCGGAACAAGGCTTAGTTGCCTTTTTGGAATGCGGGTCATTTTATATCAGGCATCCATGAAAACCAAGCGCAACACTGACGACAATGAAGGCATTGTTTCTCTTCATCCACTTTTACGCGCAACAAAAATTTTGCTGCGCAAAATCAAAAGTATTAAACCTCAAATTTGATATTTTCGAGAAAATTATTTCCACAGAAAAATACAAATATCTCCCCTTCGCTCCACTCGAGAATGGCGAAATATAGAAGTCGCATTTTGCATTCAAATCATTGATTAATAAATACTTAACTTCTGTTTTGCTTGACCGAAATACCTATATATAATGATCGCGCCCTAACGATGGACAAAGGTGATGAAGTGTTGCTATCGAGAACGCTAATGACGTCACTACTATGGAGAGCATGACAAGATGGAGGAACTGATAACGCAATTACTATCCTTGATAAAAGGGATATGGAAATACCGCTGGTATGCCATGGTAATCGCTTGGGTAGTCGCCGTTTCCGGGTGGACCGCGGTGTACAGGATGAAAGACAATTATCAGTCATCTGCGCGCGTTTTCGTTGACACCCAGAGCATCTTGAAACCGCTGTTGTCGGGAATGACCAGTATTCCCAACGTGGAACAGCAAGTCTCCATCATGAGCCGTACGCTGCTAAGCCGCCCTAACGTGGAAAGAGTTATACGTATGGTGGATTTGGACATCAAGGCGAAAACGGTAAAGGATCGTGAGCAGATCATTGAAAACCTGATGTCCCGGATCAAGATCGGCGGAACAGTTCAAAACGACATCTACACCATTTCCTATAACGGCGAAAATCCTAAACTTGTAAAAGAAGTAGTCCAGGCTTTGCTGACTATTTTTGTCGAAGGCAGTTTCGGCGACAAGAAACAGGACTCGGCGAAAGCAATCCAATTTATCGATGACCAGATCAAGAATTACGAAGAAAAACTGGCTACCGCAGAAAATGCGCTCAAGGAATTCAAGCTGAAAAATATCGGCTTGCTGCCGCGCCAAGGCAGCGACTACGGAACCAAGCTGATAGAAACGTCAGACAGTCTGAGCCAGGCAAGGCTTGAGCTGCATGAAGCGGAGCAGGCGCGCAATGCCATCAAAAGACAGATTGATGGCGACGAACCAGTCGGCAAGGGGGAGCGTACTTCTTCAGTTGCCGCCACACCGGAAATCGATGAGCGCATTCAGGCACTCAATAAAAATCTAGATGCGTTACAGGTGCAATATACAGAGCAGCATCCGGATATTATTTCGACGAAGCGCATGATTGCCCAGCTTGAAGCGCGCATGCAAGATGAGGCCAAAACGCGCAAAAACACGGATCCTGGATTGCACTACAGCCCGATGCTGCAGCAACTTAAAGTTGCGTTATCTTCGGCCGAAGCCAGGGTCGCATCCTTGAGAGCGCGAGTTGACGAATACGCCTTACGCAATACGCGCTTGAAGGATATGAGCATCGCAGCTCCGGAAGTCGAAAAACAGCTTGCCCAACTCAATCGCGACTACCAGATCGATAAAGTGAACTATGAGAAACTGGTCGCGAGCCGGGAATCCGCAAAGCTATCCGGCGACTTGAGCGCCACAACGGAAATGATGACGTTCAGAGTCATCGATCCGCCGACAATGCCAGTCAAGCCGGCAGGACCTAATCGGTTGCGCTTGTTTTCGGTTGTCCTTGCCGCGGCCTTGGGAGCAGGAATAGGCTTCGCGGTTTTAATGAGCAAGATCCGCCCCACTTTCGTCAGCACGTACAACCTGCGCGAAGAAACCGGCCTCCCTATTTTGGGCTCGGTCGCAATGAATTGGACCGAGAAAGAAAAGAAACGGCGGAAAAAAAGTCTCTATGCATTCGGGCTTTCTTTCACCTTTCTGCTGACGCTATATGGCGGGGTGATGGCAATGGCATTGCTGAAGCCCTAGTGCAGCATTACCCGACCACTAATTGAATTGATCGCCAAGGGATTTTCAGGGCACTACTGGAAATTCCTTGGCAAAAAAAGCAGCAAGAAACGGATTCCGTTCGGAGGCAGCGTGAGCATTATTGAAAAAGCGGTAGGCAGACTTGACCGGCGCAAAGGGGATGTCTCCCAGCCAATCGAAAAAGCAGCAGGCAACAGCGGCGAGCAAAAACAAAAGGCAGCCGTTGAGCAGACCTCGCTCAATTCGCCCAAACCAAGTTCCAGGCAGATTGACATCGACCTGTCGCATTTACAAGCATTAGGCATGCTTACGCCCGATTCGGGCAGAAGCGCAATTGCGGAAGAATTCCGGGCAATCAAACGCCCCTTGATCGACAACGCGTTTAATAATCGCGCGCACGCCTCGAACAACCACGGCAATTTGATCATGGTGACCAGTTGTCTGCCGAAGGAAGGCAAGACCTTCTGCGCCATCAATCTGGCGATTTCCATCGCAATGGAAAGAGACCATACGGTTCTCCTGGTCGATGCCGACGTGGCGCGACCATCCATTTTGCATTGCCTGGGATTGAAGTCGGAAGTCGGATTGATGGATATTCTGCTCGGCGACAAGCGCGATCTGTCGGAGGTCATGCTCAAGACGAACATCGACAGTCTCAGCATTCTTCCTGCGGGAACGAGTCATAAGCACGCGACCGAACTGCTGGCAAGCCAAACCATGAGTAGTCTGTTGAATGACATCGCCAATCGCTACCCGGACCGCATCATCATATTCGACTCTCCTCCACTACTGCTTACCACCGAGGCGCGCGTACTGGCGGCTCAAATGGGACAAATCGTCATGGTCGTGGAAGCCGAAACAACAACCCAGCACGCGGTCAAAAGTGCACTCCGCCAGCTCGAAGCCTGCGCAAATATCAATTTGGTCTACAACAAGGCCAGGGAATTTTCAGGCGGAAATCACTATGGTTATTACTACAAATAATGAGACAGGGAACAGGAGGCGCCATCCGATTCCCATCGCTTGCACAGTAGCCGCGGCAATGCTGATACTGTTGTCCCGTTCCGAAGCGGCCGAATGGAAATTCGCACCAACGCTTGACGTAAAAGAATCCTATACGGACAACGTCAGATTGACGGGGAAAGGCACAGAGAAGAGTGATTTCGTGACCCAGATCTCGCCAGGCATTTCCGCGACCGGGACCGGCCCTGGCTTGAAATTCAACTTGCGTTATGTCATGCAGAATCTTGCATATGCGAGTGAGAAAGACAAGAACAGGACCGCGCATCAACTCACTGCCAATACAAATGCGGAATTACTGAAAAATCTTTTTTTCCTGGATGGGACAGCGTCAATCAGCCAGCAAAACATTTCCGCTTTTGGACCGCAAGCGGTTGACAACATTAGCATTACCGACAATCGCACCGACGTCAAAAGCTATAGCATCAGCCCGTATCTGCGTCATCGTTTTGGCAGCACCGCCTCATCCGAGTTGCGGTACACGCGTGAATCGGTCAATACAAACAAAGGCGGGTTGCTGGATAGCGAGACGGATCGCATCCTGTTCAGCGTGGACAGCGGCACAGCGTTTAGAACGCTCGGCTGGGGCTTGCAATACAGTGACCAAAAAATCGATCGCAGCAATGCCAATTCAATCGACTTGACGACAGCATCCGGCAATCTACGCTATATGGCTTCGGAAAAATTCACGCTGAATACACGCATGGGTTACGAAAAGAACAGCTATATTTCAATCGGCGACAAGCCGCAGGGCATTTTTTGGGCAGCCGGCTTCTCGTGGAAGCCGTCCGATCGGACCAGCTTGACCACTAGCGCGGGCCACCGGTTTTTTGGCAAGACTTTTTCACTTTCGGCAAATCATCGTGCGCGCCATTCAGTGTGGGGTGTCGGTTATAACGAGGACATCACCACTACACAGTCGCAATTTCTGGTGCCGGCCACGTTCGACACGTCGGACTTCTTGAATCAATTGTTGATAACCAACATACCTGATCCAATCAGGCGCCAGCAAGTAGTCGATGCCTTCATCCGCAGTACAGGCATTCCCGCGGCTCTTGCACAGAATTTCAACACAATCACCAACCGTGTTTTCCTGCAAAAAAGCTTGCAAGCATCGGTCGCACTGAACGGCGCAAAAAACACGCTTCTGTTAAGTGTTTTCAATACTTCACGCGACGCCCAAATGGCGCAATCCGTGGATAGCGCGCTGTTTGGAACAAGCAATTTGTCGTTGGAGGACAGAACGAGGCAATTGGGCGTCAACGGGCTATGGAACTGGCGAATGTCGCCGCGTACCAGCGTCAATGCGAGTGCGGGATATTCAAGAATCAATGCCTCACCCACTGGCAGAAAGAGTAAAAACAAAACGGTGGGATTGGCCCTCACACGGCAGTTCCAACCCAAGCTGAAAGGCACGATTGAATTGCGGCGACAGCAGCAATCAACGACGGAAAGCACCGGCAATTTTCGCGAGAATGCGATCAGTGCATCGCTTTCAATGGGATTCTAAGGAGTCGAGAAACAATGTATGAATCCTTTTACGGGCTCAATGCGAAGCCGTTTCAACTAAGACCCGACCCGCACTTCTTCTTTGGCAGCAAGGGCCACAAGCGCGCGATGGCCTATCTGGAATATGGCCTGTCGCAAGGCGAAGGTTTCATCGTCATCACCGGCGAAGTCGGCGCCGGCAAGACGACTCTGGTGCGCAATCTGTTCTGCCGACTGGAATCGGACAAGATTCTGGCGGCGCAAATCGTCAACACGCACCTCGATTCCGACGACATATTGAGAATGGTGGCAGCGGCGTTTGGGCTCGCCTATGAGGATGCAAGCAAAACCGCGCTGATTATGCGAATCGAACAGTTCTTGTCCCAGTGTGATCAGCAAGGAAAGCGCGTCCTATTGGTCGTGGATGAAGCACAGAACCTCACTCCACGTGCAGTGGAAGAGTTGCGGATGCTATCCAATTTTCAAACCGCTGACAGACCTCTACTGCAAACCTTTTTGTTGGGCCAACCGGAATTCAGGAAAACCCTGGCGAGTCGTGACATGCAACAGTTGCGCCAACGGGTCATCGCCACCTATCATCTCGGCCCGATGGATACCGACGAAACCAGGACTTATATCGAACATCGGCTGCAGACGGCCGGCTGGAACGGCGATCCGTCGTTGAGCGAAGAGGCGTTCACCGCTATCCATGATCATACGGGCGGCATCCCGCGACAAATAAATACGTTTTGCGACCGCCTGTTCCTGATGGGCTACCTCGAAGAGCTGCATCATTTCAGCATCGCAGAAGTGAAAGCAGTCATCAGCGATATCCAGCAAGAGCTCGAGCTCGCCGTCGCCGAAACAAGCACCCAGGAGGCATCCGGCAATGCGGTTGCAGGACTCCAGGAAAACATTGGGAACTTAAGCTTGGGGATCATGGATGAACGGCTTTCCAGAATGGAGAGATCGGTCGTGTCTGTCCTGGACTTGCTGAAGAAAATGATATCCTCGCAAAAAAATTAAGAATTTTTCAAGAAAATCGCTTATGTCTACTACTCCTAGCTCAAACTCCAAGCCTCCACGCAGCATTCTTTGTGTGGTAGGCGCACGCCCGAACTTCATGAAAATGGCGCCAATCATGGCAGCCTTGGCCGCTCTCAAGCCCAAAGTGGATGTGTGTCTGGTTCACACCGGCCAGCATTACGACGTGGCCATGAACCATCAATATTTCGAAGCGCTTGGCATCCCCGCGCCGGATGTCAATCTGGAAGTCGGCTCCGGCAGCCATGCCGAACAAACCGCCGAGGTGATGCGCCGCTTCGAGCCTGCCCTGGATGAAAAGCAGCCGTCTGCCGTGTTAGTGGTGGGCGATGTGAACTCCACTCTCGCGTGCGCACTGGTGGCGACAAAAAAGGGCATTCCGGTGATTCATGTCGAAGCCGGTCTGCGCAGTTTTGATCGCACAATGCCGGAAGAAATCAACCGGATTTTGACCGACCAGATTTCCGACATCCTGTTTACCACCGAGTGCAGCGGCCTCGATAATCTGGTGCGGGAAGGGATCGACGGATCCCGAGTCCGGTTTGTCGGCAATGTCATGATCGACACTTTGCGGCGCAATCTGGATCGCGCGATCTCGACCGCGCAAATAGTGAAGGATGCCAACCGTGCCGACTTCTTGAAAGGCCATGACGGCTACGCAGTCCTGACCATGCATCGCCCCTCCAATGTAGACAATCCCACCATCTTGCGCACGTTGCTTGAGACAGCCTTGGAAATCAGTTCCACGGTACCAGTGATCTTTCCGATGCATCCGCGCACCCGTGCCATGATCGAAAAATTCGGACTGAGCAAGATGCTGGACGAGCCAGAAATATTATTACTGCCGCCGATGGGTTACCTCGAGATGCTGGGCCTCATGAAAGATGCACGCGTCGTGTTGACGGATTCGGGCGGCATCCAGGAAGAAACCACGGCGCTCGGCGTACCGTGCATCACGCTCCGGAATAACACGGAAAGACCGATCACGGTCGATGAAGGCACCAACACCATCGCCGGCCAAGACCCGATAAAAATCCTGGAAACGTTTGACGAAATCATGCGTTCCGGCGGCAAGGCAGGACGCATACCGGAATTCTGGGATGGTCAGGCGTCAACGCGGATTGCAGAAGCGATTCGTGCATGGATGGACAACGATTTTCGGAGCTGACAAACATGCACACCTTTGCAGAAAAGGGCCAAGCAGCGTTGCTGCCGATACGCAATGCGATGACCTGCGACGTCGAAGATTACTTCCAGGTGTCGGCATTCGCACCTCACATCTCGCGGGATAGCTGGCCATCATTGTCGTGCCGTGTGGAGGCAAACATCGATCGCATTCTCGCGTTGATGGATGAGGGGCAAGTCAAGGGCACCTTCTTCACTTTGGGCTGGATCGCGGAGCGCTACCCGGCAATGGTCAAACGCATTGTCGACAGTGGCCATGAACTCGCCAGCCACGGTTACGCGCATCTGCGGGCTTCCGATCAAAGCGCTGAAGAATTCCTGGATGACATTACGCGCAGTAAAGCGCTGCTGGAAGATATCGGCGGCCAAAAGGTGCTGGGCTATCGTGCGCCAAGTTTTTCCATCGGCAGCCGCAACCTGTGGGCGCTGGACTCGCTGCTGCAAGCCGGCTACCGCTACAGTTCCAGCATTTACCCGATTGCGCATGACCATTACGGCATGCCGGATGCATCGCGTTTCGCTTTTTACCCGAATGGCAAGGATGGCTTGCTGGAAGTGCCGATCACGACGGTGCGCCTCATGCAAAAAAATCTGCCGGCCGGCGGCGGCGGCTATTTCCGCCTGTTCCCGTACGCTGTTTCGCGTTGGTTTCTGCAACGCGTGAATAACGATGACAAGCAACCGGGAATTTTCTATTTCCATCCGTGGGAACTGGATCCCGGCCAGCCACGCCAGCAAAACATCGGCATGAAAACCCGCTTTCGCCACTATGTGAATCTTGGTCGCATGGAAGGACGTATCAAGGCATTGACGCGCGATTTCCGCTGGGGCCGCATGGACGAAATTTTTTTGGTGAAAAATGAACGCAATTACTGAAGTTACGCTGCAGGGCGAGAACGCCCCTGCGGCCCACCCAAAGCCGGTCATCCGCTTGATGCAAGCTGGCGATAAAGCCAGGTGGGATGAATTTGTTTTGGCATGTCCCGACGCGACTTTCTTCCATCGCGCCGGATGGCAATCAGTGATCGAGCAGGCATTCGGACACAAGACATGGTTCTTGTACGCCGAATCTGCGGGACAGATTGAAGGCGTGCTGCCGCTCGCGCAAATAAAGAGTTTTCTATTTGGACACTCCTTGAGTTCCTTGCCGTTCTGCGTCTATGGTGGCATCGCCGCGGTCTCCGACGCGGCACGGGAAGCGTTGAGCCTCGAAGCGCAAAAGCTGGCAGCGCAGTTAAATGTAGGCCACCTCGAATATCGGAATACCAACCTGCAACCACAGACCCAGGAATGGGCGACCAAGGATCTGTACGTGACGTTTCGCAAAGCGATCGCCGCCGACGAAGAGCAGAACATGCTCGCTATCCCGCGCAAGCAACGCGCGATGGTACGCAAGGGTATCAAGGCCGAGTTGCAGAGTGAAATCGATCAGAACGTCGAGCGTTTTTTCTTCGCCTACTCCACGAGCGTGCATCGCCTCGGCACGCCGGTATTTTCAAAAAAATATTTCCGCGTGCTTAAGGAAACCTTCGGCGACGATTGCGAAGTGCTGACCATTACCAAAGATGGACGCACCGTCAGCAGTGTAATGAGTTTCTATTTCCGCGATGAAGTGCTGCCCTATTACGGCGGCGGCACCGGCGAAGCGCGTGAAGTCGCGGGCAACGATTTCATGTATTGGGAATTGATGCGGCGCGCATGCGAAAAGGGCTACAAGATTTTTGATTTCGGGCGCAGCAAGGTCGGCACCGGGGCGTTCGATTTCAAGAAGAACTGGGGATTCGAACCTCAGCCGCTGCATTACGCCTATCAATTGCATCGGTCGAAGGCTGTGCCTGACACCAATCCCTTGAATCCAAAGTACCAGTTGTTCATCAAGATGTGGCAACGCCTGCCGCTATCCGTGGCCAATGCCATCGGTCCGCATATCGTCAAGAATCTGGGATGACGGTGGAACATCTCCTTTTCCTTGTTCACCGCATGCCCTACCCGCCCAACAAGGGGGACAAGATCCGCTCCTACCATTTGCTCAAGCATCTGGCGCAGCGCTATCACGTCCATCTCGGCACTTTTATCGATGATCCCGATGATTGGCAACACGTCGACGCAGTCAGACAGTTGTGCGGAGAAACCCATTTTGCAGCCTTGCATCCAGGCGTTGCAAAACTGCGTAGTCTGGGAGCGCTGGTTGCGAACCGGCCGCTTTCCCTTGACTACTACCGCGACGCCGGTTTGCAGGCATGGGTGACGAAAGTAATGACTGCGCAGGCAATCACGCGCGTGCTGGTGTTCTCATCGGCGATGGCACAGTACGCGGCAAGCGCGCCGCAAGCCCGGCGCGTGATCGATTTTGTCGACATCGACTCGGACAAATGGGCGCAGTATGCGGAGAAGAAATTGTGGCCGATGAGCTGGGTGTATCGGCGCGAAGGCCGGCAACTGCTTCGCTACGAGCGGCAAGTGGCGCAGGATTTTGACGCTTCCCTCTTCGTGTCGGAAGCGGAAGCCAAACTATTCAAGCAAATGGCGCCTGAGAGCGCAAGCAAAATCGGCTTTTTCAGCAATGGCGTGGACACCGACTATTTTTCGCCCGAACACGAATACGTGCATCCATATCCAGCCGATGAAGCGGTCATTGTGTTCACTGGTGCGATGGACTACTGGCCCAACATCGATGCGGTGCAATGGTTTGCGCAAGACATTCTGCCGTCCGTGCGTGCCAAGCATCCCAATGCCACTTTTTACATCGTTGGTTCCCGCCCGACTGCGCAGGTACAAGAACTGGCAAAGCTGCCTGGCGTGCGCGTCACCGGCACCGTACCTGACGTGCGCCCGTATATTGCGCATGCACAAATCTCCGTGGCCCCGCTGCGCATTGCGCGCGGCATCCAGAACAAGGTATTAGAAGCGATGGCGATGGCAAAGCCTGTGGTGCTCTCCCCGCAAGCGCTGGAAGGCATTGATGCCCAGCCCGGTCGCGAGCTCATGCTCGCTGAAAATGCCGAACAATTCAGCTCGGCAATATCGGCCTTGCTGGCGGAGCCGAATCCAACGCTTGGTCACGCAGCACGTGACAAGGTTGAAACAATCTACGGCTGGACCAGCAATCTGGCGCGTGTTGACGCATTGCTCGATGCACGCATGCACAATCCGGCACAAACGATTGACGCTCGTGCGCAGTCCGTTTTGGAAAAGGAACGGATTTGACAGCCGCCCGCTTTCATTCATCCAATTACCTGATTGGACTCGCAATTGCGGCCGCACTGCTTGCTCCCGTTCTTATCTATTTCGATACGGCTCGTTCCATTGTCTCGATCTGGAACAACTCGGACACCTTCGCGCACGGTTATATTATTTTGCCCATCAGCCTTTGGCTGATCTGGAGGCGGCGTCAAACCTTGGCGCTCATGTCGCCGACCCCGTATTGGCCTGCCCTGCTGTTGTTGACGGCATGCGGATTCGGCTGGCTCTTGGCGGAGTTGGGCGGGGTGCAAGTGGCGAGGCAATATGCATTTGCTGCGATGATACCGGTTGCGGCCATCGCGGTTCTCGGCTTGCGCCTTTCATGGTCGATGGCGTTTCCACTTTTTTTTCTGCTGCTTGCCGTGCCGTTTGGCGAAGTCTTCATTGAGCCGCTGATCGGTTTTACCGCCGATTTCACCGTGGCGGCGCTGCAGGCAACAGGCATCCCGGTTTGGCGCAGTGGCACCAGCTTTGAAATCCCGTCCGGAAGCTGGTCGGTTGTGGAAGCATGCAGCGGTGTCCGCTATCTGATCTCATCCGTCACGCTAGGCAGTCTGTACGCCTATCTCACCTATCGCTCACGAGTGCGGCAGGCGGCATTCGTAATTCTTTCGATCATCGTACCGATCATCGCCAACGGCCTGCGCGCCTACATGATCGTGATGATCGGCCACCTGAGCGGCATGCAACTGGCGGTCGGCGTCGATCATTTGATTTACGGTTGGGTATTCTTTGGCCTGGTGATGTTTTTAATGTTCTGGATCGGCAGTTTCTGGCGCGAGGATCTGCTCGAAACGCCTGCGCCGACCACACCGCACAATGCGGAAACAATCAATCGCTCTACGACTGCGTCACGGGTACTGGCAGCGGCAATCGGCACAGTGGCGTGTCTTGCCGTATGGCCGATTTACGGGCGCTATATTGAACGCGCCGGCGTTAATCCGAGAACGGCAGAACTGACCGCATTCCATGCACATTGGCAGAACGCGGTGCCGTTTACAAACTGGAAGCCCCATTTCTTTCCAGCCAACGCAGAACTTTACCGCTTCTTCCAGCGTGATATGCAGCAGGTGGGCGTCTCTGTCATGTATTACCGCAACCAGCAGCGCGGAGCAGAACTCATCACTTCTTCGAACCGTCTGGTGGCGGACCATGATCCCATGTGGCACAGGCTAGGCACATCGACTCGCGTCGAAACCATTGCGAATCGGTCACTGGCGGTGCGTGAGACCGAAATGCAAGGCGTATCCGGCTCCATACTGGTGTGGTCCTGGTACTGGACCGGTGGCAAGTTCACCGCGAGCGACTACGTCGGCAAAATACTGCAGACAAAAGAAAAATTCCTCGTGCGGGGTGACGACAGCGCATCCTTGATGGTGTTCGCGCCTTACGCTGAGAACCCGAATGAGGCACGGTCCGCCTTGCATGATTTCCTGGCCGAAAACCTCCCATCGCTGGAGGCGACGTTAGTCTCCAATAAGAAAAAGTAGCGATTGCCATTGCAATGAATAATCTTCCCCTTGTCGTTCACTTGATCTACCGCCTGGATTTCGGCGGCCTTGAAACTTTACTCGCGGAATGCGTCAATCGCATGCCTGCGGACAAATATCGGCATGCGATCGTATGCCTGACCGATTACACCGAATTCGCAAAAAAAATCACGAAACCGGGCGTCGAGATATTTTCACTCCACAAGCCTCCGGGCCTTGGATTGGGAACGCACCTGAAAATCTGGAAACTGTTACGCAAATTGCGGCCGGCCATTCTGCATACCTATAACCTGTCGGCGATTGAATATACAGTGGTCGCAACGCTGGCTGGCGTACCCATCCGTATTCATGCCGAACATGGGCGTGACGCGAGCGATACTGACGGAAAAAACCGGAAGCACAATCTCTTGCGCCGCCTGTTGATTCCTTTTATCGATTATTTCGTTCCAGTGTCAGGCGACCTTCAGCACTGGTTGAAAACCACAATCGGCGTACCCGACGCAAAAAATCTGCTCGTCAATAACGGCGTTGACACCGAAAGCTTTGGGCCGAATAGACACCCGACACAGGAGAAGCCATGGGCTGTTCCTGCAGGGAGTTTCGTTATCGGTACGGTTGGCCGAATTCAGGATATCAAAAACCATCAGTGCCTGATCGATGCGTTTATTCATCTGCAAGCGTTAATGCCGACGCACAAGGCGCGGCTGCGATTGGCCATTGTCGGCGATGGGCCTCTTTTGCCTGCAATCAAAGAAAAAGTGGCGGCAGCCGGCATCAGCGACTCGGTATGGTTACCGGGCTCGCGCACCGACATCGCGGACATCATGCAGACATTTTCTGTTTTTGCATTGACGTCCATTGCGGAAGGTACGCCCGTCGTCATTCTTGAAGCAATGTCCACCGGCTTGCCGGTGGTCGCCACGCGTGTCGGCGGCTTGCCGGAAGTGGTGATGGAGAATGTTACCGGCCTGCTGGTGCCTTCTTCGGACCCAGAAGCGTTCGCGAGCGCGGTTGCGAAATACCTTCAACAGCCGGACCTCGCCGCGCAACATGGCAAGGCTGGGCGAGAACGCGTGGAACAGCGATACAGCATTGCAGCGATGCTTTCCGCTTATATGCGGCTGTACGACAGCCTGTACGCAACTAAAACAAAAATTCAGGGAAGCTATTAAATCATGTGCGGAATAGTCGGCATGTTTGACATGCGTGGAGAACGTGAAATCGACCGGCAGCTGCTGGGGCGAATGAACGAAACGCAGCATCATCGGGGACCAGTCGAAGGCGGATTGCATACAGAACACGGACTCGGTTTCGGGCACCGCAGGCTCTCGATCATCGACCTGTCCTCCGGACAGCAGCCATTGTTCAATGAAGATCACAGCGTTGTCATTGTGTTCAATGGGGAGATTTACAACTTCCAGGAACTGATGGAAGAACTGCTTGAACTCGGCCACACTTTCCGCACCCATTGCGACACCGAAGTCATCGTGCATGCATGGGAACAATGGGGGGAAGGCTGCGTGGCGCACTTGCGCGGCATGTTCGCTTTTGCAGTATGGGACCGCAACAAGAAAACCTTGTTCCTGGCGCGCGACCGCCTCGGCATCAAGCCGCTGTTCTGTGCTGTGCTGCCGGACGGCCTGTTCCTGTTCGGGTCGGAATTGAAATCGCTGCTGGCCGTCCCTGCCTTGTCGCGCGACATCGACCCTTGCGCGGTGGAAGAATACTTTGCCTACGGCTACGTCCCGGAGCCGCGCACCATTTTCAAAAGCGCTTTCAAACTATCACCCGGTCACTCGCTGACCCTGAAAGTCGGCGACAAACAAGCGCATCAGGAAAAATATTGGGATGTGCCGTTCAAGCCACATTCCCCGATGTCGGAACAGGAAGCGAAACAAGAATTGACCGTGCGCTTGCGCGAAGCCGTGAAGAGCCACATGGTCGCCGACGTCCCTCTGGGCGGCTTCCTCTCCGGCGGCGTAGACTCCAGCGCTGTCGTCGCCATGATGGCCGGGCTCACGAATGAACCGGTCAACACCTGCTCGATCGCTTTCAATGACCCTGCCTATGATGAATCGGCATTCGCCACCAAGGTAGCGACGCAATACAAAACCCGTCATCACACCGAGATGGTGGATAAAGATGACTACGGCCTGCTCGATACCTTGGCGGGACTTTACGACGAGCCCTATGCGGACAGCTCGGCCATCCCCACTTACCGCGTTTGCCAACTGGCGAGAAAACGCGTCACCGTTGCGCTTTCCGGCGACGGCGGCGATGAAAATTTTGCCGGCTATCGGCGCTATCGCTATGCGATGGCGGAACAGAATGTGCGCTCGATGATGCCGCTCGCATTGCGCAAACCGCTGTTCGGCTTTCTTGGTAATTATTACCCCAAGGCTGATTGGGCGCCACGCGTGTTCCGTGCAAAAACCACGTTCGAGTCACTCGCACACGACTTGGTCGAGGGTTATTTCCACGGTGTTTCCATCATGCCGGATCGGGTGCGTGATCAGCTTTTCAGCGACCAATTCCGACGTAACCTGCATGGTTATCGCGCCATTGAAGTCATGCGCGGCCATGCCGCCAATGCGCCGTCGGACGATCCTCTATCGATGGTCCAGTATCTCGACCTGAAAACTTATCTCCCGGGCGACATCCTCACCAAGGTCGATCGCGCCAGCATGGCACATGCGCTGGAAGTGCGCGTGCCGCTGCTTGACCACAAGTTCGTGGAATGGGTATCCGGCCTGTCGTCATCGATGAAGTTGCGCGGCAGCGAAGGTAAATACATCTTCAAGAAATCCCTGGAACCGCATCTACCGGACGATATCCTGTATCGGGCCAAGATGGGTTTTTCGATTCCGCTGGCAAGCTGGTTTCGCGGTCCGTTAAAGCAACGCGTGCGCGATGCGCTGTTGGGCCCGACACTGGCCGATACCGGGATCTTCAATACCGGTTTCCTGAAAGAGATGGTGGAACAGCACCAGTCCGGGCGGCGCGACCATAGCGCCCCTATTTGGACCCTGCTGATGTTCGAAGCATTTCTGCGCAACGTGCTGGATACGCCGGTTGCCGATGGTAATATGCTGGCCCGGCAATTCGCCTGAACGTTCGCAAACGACTTAAAGAAAACCAATGCGAATCCTGCACATTCTCGATCACTCGATCCCGCTGCATAGCGGCTATACCTTTCGCACCCTCTCCATACTCAAGGCGCAGCGCGCGCTGAAATGGGAAACCTCCCATATCACCAGTCCGAAACAGGGGGCCTGCACAAACCTCGAAGAAGATGTCGATGACTGGCACTTTTTCCGTACGCCTCAAGCGGCGAGCTTGATGGCGAAAATGCCGGTACTGAACCAACTCGCCGTCATTGACAGCCTGACTCGCCGTCTGCGTGAAGTCGCACAAAGCGTCAAGCCGGATATTCTGCACGCGCACTCCCCGGCATTGAACGCGATTGCCGCACTACGCGTCGGCCGCAGTCTCGGCATCCCGGTCGTCTACGAGATCAGGGCATTTTGGGAAGATGCCGCCGTCGATCACGGTACCAGTCGCGAAGGGGGGATCCGCTACCGCCTCACGCGGGCAATGGAAAGTTATGCCATCAAACGTGTCGATGCGGTCACCACTATTTGCGAGGGACTGCGCGGCGATATCGTGAAGAGAGGCGTTCCCGCTGCCAAGGTCACTGTCATCCCCAATGCGGTCAACATCGAGAATTTCAGCGTGGGCGAAACCGCCGACCTGCAACTGGCAAAGGAACTTGGACTTGAGGGCAAGCAGCTGCTCGGCTTCATCGGTTCTTTCTACGCCTATGAAGGCTTGAATATTCTTCTGCAAGCGGTGCCGAAGATGCTGTCGAAAAATCCTGACATTCGCGTGCTGCTGGTCGGCGGCGGCCCGCAGGAAAAACAACTCAAGGATCTCGCCATCCAACTGGGCATAAGCGACAAGGTCATTTTCACCGGCCGTGTCCCGCATGACCAGGTGCAACGCTACTACAACCTGATCGATGTGCTCGTCTACCCGAGATTGCGCATGCGGCTCACCGATCTTGTCACGCCGCTCAAACCGCTGGAAGCGATGGCGCAAGGCCGCCTGCTGGCGGCGTCGGATGTCGGCGGCCATATCGAGCTCATCGAGGATGGCAAGACCGGCGTCCTGTTCGAGGCCGGCAATCCGGATGCATTGGCAGCGCAAGTCGTGGACCTCATCTCCAAGCCGGAACGATGGCCGGCCTTGCGCACCGCAGCGCGGCATTTTGTCGAAACCGAGCGTAACTGGCCGGCGAGCGTCGCCCGTTACAAAACCATCTACGGCCGACTTGCCGGCAAGGAAACGAAAAAGTGAACGCATCAGGTTTGCGTATCGGCCTGATCGGGCCGTTACCGCCGCCGTCTGGCGGAATGGCGAATCAGACCTTGCAATTGTCGAAACTGCTGCGCGCTGAAGGCGCGATGGTAGAACTGATTCAGGTCAACCGTCCCTACAGCCCGGCATGGGTCGGAAACATCAAAGGAATACGAGCCCTATTCCGGCTGCTGCCCTACCTCTTCCATCTGTGGCGGTCGGCGCGCAAGGTCGATCTTTACCATGTGATGGCCAATTCCGGCTGGTCCTGGCACTTGTTCGCCGCACCGGCCATCTGGATCGCCAGGTTCACGGGCAAGCCGGTTATCGTCAACTACCGAGGTGGCGAGGCGGATGTCTTTTTCGATAAAGCCTTCTCATGGGTGAAGCCCAGCCTGGATCGCGCGAATGCGATTATCGTGCAGTCGGGCTTTCTCGACACGGTGTTCAAGAAGCGCGGCTTTTCCACGCACATTGTGCCGAACATCATCGACCTCAGCCGTTTTTCGATCGAGCAAAATGCCGCAGCGGCATTGACGGCTGATTTTCCCCGCATCCTGGTTGCGCGCAATCTGGAACCGATCTACGACAACGCCACTGCATTGCGCGCTTTCCAGATCGTCCGCAAATCGCTGCCCTCGGCCCAGCTCGTCATTGCCGGTTCCGGCCCGGAGCGGCAGGCGCTGGAAAATCTGGCAGGCGAACTCGGTGTCGCCGATGCCGTCGCATTCACCGGGCGCGTGGAGAACGAGAACATGGCCAATCTCTATTACAGCGCAGACCTGATGATCAATCCGAGCCTGGCCGACAACATGCCGGTTTCGGTGCTGGAGGCGCTGGCCAGCGGTGTCCCGGTAGTCAGCACCAACGTCGGTGGCGTACCGCATCTGGTAGAGCATGGAAAAACCGCTCTGCTGGTGCCGCCGCAAGACCCCGCAGCGATGGCAGCCGCCATTCTCGCCCTGCTCACCGATCCGGCCAAGGCAAGGCAGATCAAGGAGGCTGGCGTGGCATCGGTGCAGCAATATACATGGCCGAGAGTACGGACCCGCTTATTGGGCGTATACAAACAAGTTCTGAGCAAGAGGAACAAACCTGTGGCGGAATACAAGTGAACGCATCAGGTTTGCGTATCGGCCTGATCGGGCCGTTGCCGCCGCCGTCTGGCGGAATGGCGAATCAGACCTTGCAATTGTTTAAAGTGCTGCGCGCTGAAGGCGCGATGGTAGAACTGATTCAGGTCAACCGCCCCTACAGCCCGGCATGGGTCGGAAACATCAAAAAAATACGAGCCCTATTCCGGCTGCTGCCCTACCTCTTCCATCTGTGGCGGTCGGCACGCAAGGTCGATCTCTACCATGTGATGGCCAATTCCGGCTGGTCCTGGCACTTGTTTGCCGCGCCGGCCATCTGGATCGCCAGGCTCACGGGCAAGCCGGTTATCGTCAATTACCAGGGTGGCGAGGCGGATGTCTTTTTCGATAAAGCCTTCTCATGGGTGAAGCCCAGCCTGGATCGCGCGAATGCGATTATCGTGCAGTCGGGCTTTCTCGACACGGTGTTCAAGAAGCGCGGCTTTTCCACGCACATTGTGCCGAACATCATCGACCTCAGCCGTTTTTCGATCGAGCAAAATGCCGCAGCGGCATTGACGGCTGATTTTCCCCGCATCCTGGTTGCGCGCAATCTGGAACCGATCTACGACAACGCCACTGCATTGCGCGCTTTCCAGATCGTCCGCAAATCGCTGCCCTCGGCCCAGCTCGTCATTGCCGGTTCCGGCCCGGAGCGGCAGGCGCTGGAAAATCTGGCAGGCGAACTCGGTGTCGCCGATGCCGTCGCATTCACCGGGCGCGTGGAGAACGAGAACATGGCCAATCTCTATTACAGCGCAGACCTGATGATCAATCCGAGCCTGGCCGACAACATGCCGGTTTCGGTGCTGGAGGCGCTGGCCAGCGGTGTCCCGGTAGTCAGCACCAACGTCGGTGGCGTACCGCATCTGGTAGAGCATGGAAAAACCGCTCTGCTGGTGCCGCCGCAAGACCCCGCAGCGATGGCAGCCGCCATTCTCGCCCTGCTCACCGATCCGGCCAAGGCAAGGCAGATCAAGGAGGCTGGCGTGGCATCGGTGCAGCAATATACATGGCCGAGAGTACGGACCCGCTTATTGGGCGTATACAAACAAGTTCTGAGCAAGAGGAACAAACCTGTGGCGGAATACAAGTGAACAACGGCTCGCCTGCAAAAACGGATATGTACACATCGCTTGTTTCGGGTGCTTTGTTCCCATTGCATGAACTTCTGAAGCGACATCAAACGACCGCATTGCGGCGCCAGATGGAAAAAAGCCAATGGTGGACTGCGGAACGACTGCAGGAACTCCAGCTCTCAAGATTGCGCCAGCTCCTCACCCATGTTCAGGCGACGGTGCCTTATTACCGCAAGCTGTTTGCGCAGATCGGATTCAAGGTGGAAGACATCCGCTCGATTGCCGATCTCTCGCGCCTGCCCTTCCTTGATAAAGCGAAAATCCGCGCCAATACCGATGCATTGAAAGCGGAAGGCGCGCAAGATCTCGCCCGTTTCAACACTGGCGGTTCGAGCGGTGAGCCGCTGATTTTTTACATCGGCAAGGAGCGCGTGAGCCATGACGTGGCTGCAAAATGGCGCGCCACGCGCTGGTGGAATGTGGATATCGGCGACCGCGAAATTGTCGTCTGGGGTTCGCCCATCGAACTTGGCGCGCAGGACAGCATGCGCGCCCTGCGCGACCGCATGCTCAGGACCAAACTGCTGCCGGCCTTTGAAATGTCGGAGCAGAAGCTGGATGGATTCTTGGACGAGATTCGTGCGGCGCGACCGAAAATGCTGTTTGGTTACCCTTCCGCACTGTCCCATTTTGCACGCCATGCTGAAGCGAAAAAACTGCGCATGGACAATCTCGGCATTCGGGTTGCCTTTGTCACCTCCGAACGCCTTTATGACGATCAGCGAGATCAGATCAGCAAGGCCTTCGGTTGCCCGGTTGCCAACGGATACGGCGGACGCGATGCCGGTTTCATCGCGCATGCTTGCCCCGAGGGCAGCATGCACATCACCGCGGAGGACATCATTGTCGAGATCGTGGATGCCGATGGTGTGCCGGTTCCCGCTGGTGTGGCGGGGGAAATCGTCGTGACCCATCTCGCCACCAAAGATTTCCCCTTTATCCGCTACCGTACCGGCGACATTGGCGTGCTTGACAGCAAACCCTGCGCCTGCGGCCGTGGCCTGCCGCTGCTCAAGGAAATCCAGGGCCGCAGCACCGATTTTCTGGTGGCGCAGAATGGTACCGTCATGCACGGCCTGGCCTTGATCTATATTCTGCGCGACCTGCCGCAAGTGCGCGCATTCAAAATTATTCAGGAAAGCCTCGATCTCACGCGCGTATTGGTGGTTCCTGAGGGGGGGCGGCTTGGCACTGATCTTGTCGAAAAAATCCAACAGGGTTTCAAGGCCAGGCTTGGACAAGCTGTGACGATCATCGTGGAAGAAGTTGCCGAAATCCCGGCGGAAAAATCAGGCAAATTCCGCTACGTGATCAGCAAAGTCGCAAAAGATAATCCGGCGCCCCATGCGTGACTATGTCATCTTCGGCCTCGTCTTCGGGCTGCTGCCGTTCATTCCCAAACGTCCGGTGGTTGGCGTGTTGGCATTTGCATGGCTCAGCCTCATGAATCCGCATCGGCTTACCTATGGGGCAGCCTATAATTTTCCGTTTGCTGCAATCGTGGCGGTGGTTACTCTGGTCAGTCTGTTCCTTTCGCGGCAGCCAAAACGTCTGCCGCTCACCGCCGTGACGGTCACATTGATCCTGTTCTTTGCGTGGATGACAACTACCAGCTTTTTCGCACTGGAACCGGGACTGGTATGGGATGTATGGGATAAGGTCATGAAGACATTTTTCATGGTATTGGTTGCCATGCTCGCCATCAATTCCAAAAAGGATATCCAAGCCATGGCTTGGGTGACAGGCCTTTCGCTCGGATTCTACGGCCTCAAAGGCGCTATTTTCACCTTGACTTCCGGCGGCGCCAACCGGGTTTTAGGACCAGCGGGCAGCTATATTTCCGACAACAATGACCTTGCCCTGGCTTTAGTCATCTCGGTTCCTATCATCTGGTATCTCCAGCTACACGCTGACAGAAAATGGTTTCGTATCGGATTAGCAGCGTTGGCGGTCTTGACCGTGGTTGCGGCGGTCGGCACCTATTCGCGCGGCGCATTGCTTGCCGGGTCAAGCATGCTGATTTTTCTGTGGCTAAAAAGCCGGCAAAAACTTGCGACCGGTTTCGCACTCCTTCTGATCGTGCCGTTGGTGTACATGATCATGCCTGAGCAATGGTTTGGCAGAATGGAAACCATCGGTGAATACAAGCAGGATGCCTCTGCGCAGGGACGTTTCAATGCCTGGGGTTTCGCGGCAAATGTCGCGAAAGACAACCTGCTGGGAGGCGGCTTTGGCGTATTTACCCCTAAGATGTTTATCCTGTATGGCCCCGATCCGCACGATGCCCATGCAGCCCATAGCATCTACTTTCGCGCACTCGGCGAACATGGCTATATTGGACTGGCGCTCTTTCTTCTGCTGATGTTGTTTGCCTGGCGCACAGGCACGCGCGTGATACGTTTTTGCACGGGAAAAGCAGAACTCAAATGGGCGGCCGATCTGGCAGCGATGTGTCAGGTCAGCATCATTGGATACGCGGTCGGCGGCGCATTCCTTTCGCTCACATACTATGATTTTTATTACTATGTCATCGCCCTGCTCTTTCTGATGGAAAAACTGCTTCTTTTGAAGGCGCCCAAAAGCGACAACAGAAGTATCCCTTCATCTGCATCAATCGCGCACAATCCGAGCGAGCGGGGAAAGAGCGCATGACACCCTCTCGCCTCACGTCGGGACTCATCCGTGCAATGGGAAATGCGATAGCGCCGCGCGGCAAAGGGAACGGACGGCTATGCATCATCAACTACCACCGCGTTCTCGAATCCCCCGACCCGTTGCTGGAGTCAGAACCGGATATCGCAACCTTTCGCTGGCAGATGGAATTGCTTGCCAATTGCTTCAACGTCATGCCGCTTCATGACGCCATAGATTGCCTGGCAAAAGAGCGCATGCCGCCGAGAGCCGTATGCATCTCCTTTGACGACGGATATCGTTCCGTCCACGATTTCGCGTTGCCGATATTGAAGGAGTTCGCGCTTCCCGCAACCGTCTTTGTCACAAGCGGGTATATCGGCGGAGACAATATGTGGAACGACCGCATCATTGAAGCAGTACAAAGCCTGCCGTCAGGACAGCTCGATTTGCGCGAAATAGGACTGGGCGTGTACTCCGTCGAAAACCTGATTGATCGAAAACTCACCGTCAACAGACTGACTGAATTTTCAAAATATCTGCCGCCCAAAGCAAGAGTTGAATTGACCCGAAAACTGGAGGAACTGGTCGGCGATAACCTCAGCCACGGACTCATGCTCACACGGCAAATGGTCCTCAACCTCGCACAACAGGGGATCGAAATCGGCGCCCACACGATTACCCACCCCATACTCGCCAGTCTGGAAAATGAGAATGCACGGTATGAAATAGCAGTCGGCAAACAGCAGCTTGAGGCCATCACGGGCCAGCCAGTACGCCTGTTTGCCTATCCGAACGGCAAGGTGGGCATGGATTTCGATGAACGCCATGCGCAGATGGCAAAGGAGGCTGGATTTTCCGCTGCCTTCACGACAGCAATGGGCGCCGCCACCGGAAAACATGACCGATTCCAGCTTCCGCGCAGCCGCCCTTGGGATTCGACGCCGTCTCGCTTCGGACTCCGGCTGTTACGCTGGCTGGCGGGCTAATACCAACCTGGAACCATAACGTGACGACGGCCAGACGGAAAAAGACGCAATTTCATGTCATGTTATGGTCTCAGTTTGGAATAAGGCCAACCATGTATCTTTGTAATGGCACCAACCTCACACCGCCATTGACGGTGAAATAAAAACATGAACAAACGCGCACTACTCATTGCCTTTCACTTCCCGCCGCAAGCGGCAAGCAGCGGGATTCAGCGCACGCTGAGCTTTTCCAAACATCTCGGCAACCATGGTTGGGAACCGCTGGTCCTTTCTGCAAACCCTATCGCGTATGCAGTCAAAAATCCCTCGCAGCTCGCAACGCTTCCACCCGACCTCGTTGTCAAGCGGGCTTACGCACTGGATACCAAACGGCACATCGGGATATTGGGGCGCTATCCGGAGATTCTGGCGTTACCGGATCGATGGATATCGTGGTGGCTGTCTGCCGTTCCGGTTGGGCTATCCATGATCCGTCGATATCAGCCGAAAGTAATCTGGTCGACGTTCCCCATTGCTACCGCGCCTTTAATTGCCTTGACGCTTCACCGGATAACGGGTTTGCCGTGGGTTGCCGATTTCCGTGATCCGATGATGCAAAGCAATTATCCGGCAACGAAAATGCAACGCAAAGCCTATGGATGGATAGAGCAACAGGCGATTCACAAATGTCAGAGGGCAATCTTTACTACGCATAGCGCCATGAATTCTTACAAGCGGCGATTCCCGGAATCCCTGCATGAAAAATTCACCGTTATTGAAAATGGATACGATGAAGACGGCTTCAATGTGCCGGCATCGGGTGCACGTCCCGCTTTTCTGAAAGCGGAAAACCGCGTTACCCTCTTGCACAGCGGCGTGCTGTACGCAGAGGGACGAGACCCATCAGCATTTTTTGAAGCAATTTCTTCACTGAAGACACGGGGCAGATTGAATGCCTCGTCCCTCCGCATTATCTTGCGCGCAACCGGAGACGATCCTTACTTCAACGCGCTGGCAAAAAAATACGGCATTGAGGACATCATCAACATCGAGCCTTCCGTGCCCTATCGCGAAGCCTTGCATGAGATGCTCAATGTCGACGGGCTGATTATTTTTCAGGGCACCCCCTTCAACACCCAGATTCCGGCAAAGATTTATGAGTACTTCCGCGCGCGAAAGCCGATCTTCGGCTTGCTGGATCCTTCGGGCGAGACAGCCAGGGTGCTCGGTGCGGCCGGATTTCAGGACATCGCTGCCATGGACTCGGCCGCAGCGATCCTTCCCGCACTGGAGGGTTTTATTTCACAAATTCAGAAAGGCAATGCGCACATCGCAAGCGAAGATGTCATCGCCGCGTCATCCCGGACAAATCGTGCCGCTGAACTCGCGCAAGTCTTCAACCACACGACGGGTCGTGCCTGATGCGTGGATCAAGCCCAACCAGCGTCTTTAAAGGCGCCATTCTGACCGTCTCCATGCGATGGACCGATCGCCTGATCGGCTTCGTCAGCACGCTCATATTGGCGCGTCTGCTCGCACCTGAAGACTTCGGGATTATCGCCATGGCCTCGCTGGTAGTTGGCCTGGTGGACGTGCTGCTGGCGCTCGGCGTCAATGTCGCTCTGATCCGGAATCCCAACGCGACGCCCGCTCATTACAACACTGCATGGACGCTGCGTCTTGCGCAGTCGGCGGTCGCAGCAATGGTGGTATTTTTTGTCGCTCCCAAAGCCGCCACCTATTTCAGCGATCCCCGTATTATTCCGGTGCTTCGTTTCATGGCCCTGGGCATGCTGTTTGTGGGAATGGAAAACATCGGCATTATTACCTTTCAAAAGGAAATGCGTTTCGGATTGGATTTTCGATTCGTATTCCTCAAGCGTATCGTCGGCTTCCTCACCACAATGATCGCCGCATTGTTATTGCACAGTTACTGGGCGCTGGTGATCGGCACCCTTGCCGGCCGAGGCTTTGGCGTACTGCTGAGCTATCAGATGCATCCGATGCGCCCGCGCTTCAGCCTTGAAAAAATGAAGGAAATTTTTTCGGTATCACAATGGATGCTGGTCAACAGCATCGGCAGCTACTTGAACCGCAATCTCGACAAGATGCTGGTAGGCCGACGTGCGAGCGCCACCATCATGGGGGGCTATACGCTGGCGGACGAAATTTCGGCCATGCCCTCCACCGAAGTGCTGGCGCCGCTCAATCGAGTGCTGTTTCCGGCATTTGTCGAGGCAAAAAAGGATTTGACCGAGCTGAAGCGGCTGTACCTGCTCGCGCAAGGCGTGCAAAGCTTGCTCGGCATTTCGGCTGGCGTCGGTCTTGCGTTGGTCGCTCACGAGGCGATTTTTGTACTACTGGGTGAAAAATGGCTGTTTGTCGCGCCATTTGTGCAGGTGCTCGCACTGGCAAACGTCGTGGAAGCAATCACGACAAGCGGCGGATACGTATTGATTACCATGGGTAAAATCAAAAGCGCCGCACTTATCAGCTGGCTTCAAGTGATTTTCTTTGCAGTGACGGTATTTCTGGTACTACCAGACGCGGGTGCACTCCAGATTGCATTGATCAGAGTTGTTACCGTGCTGGCGGGACTCTTCGTGTCAGTCTGGATGCTAATACGGACATTAAACAATGTCAGCGTGCTGGACATTATCCGTACCGTCTTGCGTCCACTGCTGGCCACCGGCGTAATGGCATTGTCGGTCATCTCAATCGGAGAGGTCATACACCTCGCGCCGCTTGCCGCATTGGTCGTGAAAATAATCGCTGGATTGCTGAGCTTTCCAACCGCAGTCATGCTGATGTGGTGGATAGCCGGGAAGCCATCCGGCGCGGAGTCGTATTTGCTGGACAAGGCGCTATCCGTACTGTCTCGCCGCAAAGCTTAGAACGTGTTCACGATCTCCCTACGAGAGTGGATAATGCAGGGATGAGAAAG
>CBINHE010000038.1:0-38715 GCA_966250375.1 uncultured Oxalobacteraceae bacterium | reverse complement strand
GCCAGAGAGCCGGAAAAATGCACACTCGCACCTGTCCAACTGCCGAATCTAGGATCATCCACTGGCACGTCCGACCAGATACAGGATCGGGTACAGGAAGATCCATATCGCATCGACGAAATGCCAATACAGACCCGCCAGTTCGACGCGCTCGCCGGTGGCGAAGCGCTGCGGCGCGACGCCGATGCCAATCGCGAATACGATTGCAGCCAGCACGCCGATCGTCAGATGCAGCGCATGCAATCCGGTCGTCGCAAAATACACAAAAAAGAAAAACTCGACGCCGTGCGCATGCGGTCCCGCATAGCCGAATGCCGCGCCGGGGAACAAATGCTCATGCCATTCCTTCGTATATTCAATGCCCTTGATCGCGAGGAAAACCGTGCCTAATGCCGCAGTGATCCATAGCATCCATTTTGCAACCGGCAGCGCACCGAGCTTGCGCGCTTCCACAGCGACCGCCATTGTCAAACTGCTGGTAAGCAGAACGCCGGTATTGAGCGTGCCGAGCACCACATCGGTGTGGCGGCTGGCCTCGGCGAACGCGGCCGGGTCGTGCGTCCTGCCATACACATAACCGAAGAACAACGGTCCGAAAAACATTAGCTCAGTCGCCAGGAAAATCCACAGGCCGAGCGTGCCAGCCCGCCTCTGTTGCTCGGGATGGTCGAATTGCGGCGCGGTTGCCGGGCGGGCGTCGGTATTCACTGCGGCACCTGTGCGCCGGTTGCCGGCTGATACGCATACGCTTCCTCGGTGACGGTCGGCGTGACGGCGAAGTTTTCCTTCGGTGGCGGCGATGGCGTCTGCCATTCGAGGCCGGTCGCCTGCCACGGATTGGGGCCGGCCCGCTTACCGTACAACAACGACCAGAGAAAATAGCCGAGCGGCAGCAGATAGCCGACCGCGAGAATCGATGCGCCGGCCGACGACAGCAGGTGTAAAACCTGGAATTGTTCCGGATACGTGTGATAGCGGCGCGGCATGCCTTCATAGCCGAGCAGGAATTGCGGAAAGAAGGTCAGGTTGAAGCCGAAGAAAATGATGACCGCGGCGACGCGTCCCCACATTTCGGGATACATGCGCCCGCTGATCTTGGGCCACCAGAAATGCAAGGCGCCGAAATACGCCATGACTGCGCCGCCGACCATGATGTAGTGAAAATGCGCGACCACGAAATAGGTGTCGGTCAAATGCACGTCCGCCGCCAGCGACGCGAGAATCAGGCCGGTCAGCCCGCCGATCGTAAACAAGCCGATGAAGCCGAGCGCATACAGCATCGGCGCGGAAAACGTGATCGTTCCCTTGTACAGCGTCGCGGTCCAGTTGAACACCTTGATTGCCGACGGGATAGCCACCAGAAAACTCAATAGCGAAAACACCAGGCCGGCATACACCGACTGGCCGCTGACAAACATGTGATGCCCCCAGACCATGAAGCCGATCACGGCGATGCCGAGGATCGCATAAGCCATGAAGCGGTAGCCGAATACGCGCTTCCTGGCAAAGCACGGCACGATTTCGCTGACCACGCCCATGGCCGGCAGCACCATGATATAGACCGCCGGATGCGAATAGAACCAGAACAAGTGCTGGAACAGCAGCGGATCGCCGCCCAACGCCGGATCGAAAATGCCCACATGCAGCAGCCGTTCGGCGCCGAGCAAGAGCAGCGTCATCGCCAGCACCGGCGTGGCCAGTACAAGAATGATGGAAGTCGCATAGTTGGCCCAGACGAACAGCGGCAGCCGGAACCAGGTCATGCCGGGCGCGCGCATGGTGTGCACGGTGACGATGAAGTTAATGCCGGTCAGGATCGATGAAAAGCCGACGATGAAGACGCCCAACAGCACGAGGATGACATTGGTGTTGGAAAAAAGCGTCGAGAACGGCGTATAGAAGGTCCAGCCGGTATCGACGCCGCCGGCAATCAGCGCCGCAATCGTGAAGACGCCGCCGCCGAGGTAGAGGTACCAGCTCGCGAGGTTCAGACGCGGAAACGCCAGATCACGCGCACCGATCATTATCGGCATCAGGAAGTTGCCGAGCGCGGACGGAATCGACGGGATCAGGAACAACCACACCATGATCACGCCGTGCATCGTGAACAGCACGTTGTAAGTCTCGTGCGTCACGAAGTCGGCCTCGGGCGTGGCCAGTTCAAGGCGGATGAGAGTTGCCGCCGCGCCGCCGATAAAGAAGAATGCCGTGATCGACACGAGGTAGAGCAAGGCGATGCGCTTGTGGTCGTGCGTGGTCAGCCATGATGAGAGCGTGAAGCCCTCGGTAAGGTAATTCCGTGCCGCCTCCACGGCGACGTCATCTTGCAGGGCCTGCATCGCCGCCTCCCGTCTCACTTTCCATCCTGCGGATGTATTCGATGATGGCTATCAAATCCTCCTCGCCGATCTGGCCGGCGAAGCTCGGCATGATCGGCGCATAGCCGGCGGCCACATCCTTTTTCGGCAACAGGATCGAGTCGCGCACATAGTTTTCATCGGCGATCAGCGTACGGCCGTCCTGCAAATGCACGGTGCGGCCGAGCAAACCATGCAAGTCCGGCGCATGCACCGACGAACCGGCGCTGTGGCAGCCGCTGCAGCCGTACTTGCGGAACAGGTCGAAGCCGCGCTGCGCAATGCCGGGCTCGGCGTTGCCCTGCTGCAGCCAGGCGGCGAAATCACGCGGCGGCATCACGACGACTTTGCCGCGCATCACCGAATGTTCAGTGCCGCAGTATTCCGCGCAGAACAACGCGTATTCGCCGGTTTGCGTCGGCGTGAACCAGATCGAGGTATAGCGGCCCGGCACCACGTCCTGCTTGATGCGGAAGGCCGGCACATAGAAACTGTGGATCACATCCTGCGATGTCATCACGACCCGCACCGGCTGGCCCACCGGCACATGCAGCTCGCTGATCTCGCGCCGGCCGTTGGCGTGTTCGAGCTTCCACATCCATTGCTTGGCGACCACGAACACCGGCATTGCATCGGGCGGCACGCGATACAGCGCCATATACTCGTACGCGGCCCAGGCATACATGCCAAGGAAGATCAGCAGCGGCACGACGGTCCAGGCGATCTCGATGCGGCGGCCAGTGGTCGGTGCGTGAGAGCGGTCGGCCGACGATCCTTTCCGGTAGCGGATCGAGAACATGACGATCAACACGGCGACGGCCAGTGCCACGCTGCCCATCAGCAGCGTCAGCGCGAGCATCAGGTGGTCGAGACTGGCGGCTGCGGTCGATGCGCTCTCCGGCAACAGATGGAAACCCGTATTCATTCATTCCTCCCATGCCGGGCTCGATGGCGCCAGACCCAGCCGGCCAGGATGACAAGGACAACAAGACACACGAGGCGCACGAGGGTCATTGCCGTCACGCTGGTGCGTCCGGTGGCCGGATCGTAGTGCATGCACAGCAGCAGCAGGCGGTCGATGGGATTGCCGACGGTGCCGACAGAAGCCTTCTGCAACGCCGCGCGCACCTCGTCGGGATCAAAGCGCACGCCGAGGAAATAGCGTGAAATCCGGCCGTCAGCGGTGACGATGATGAATCCGGCCGGATGGATGTATTGCCGCTGTTGCGCATCGTAGACATAGCGGAAGCCGACCGTCTGCGCCAGCAACGCAATGGCGGATTTGCCGCCGGTCAGTAAATGCAGATCGGCGCCGCGCCAACCGAACATTGGTTCGTACGACACCTTCTTGCGCGCTGCCAGCTCAGGTGTTTCAGTCGGATCGATGCTGACTTCGACCACCCGGTAGGCGTCGCGCGGCAGGTTCGTCTGCGCCAGTGTTTCGACCACGCCTTCCATCAGCGTGCTGCACAGGTTCGGACACTGGTAGTAGCCGAGCACCAGCACCACCGGACGGTCGTGGATAAGGCCGCCGAGTTCCACCGGCGCACCGCCGTCATCGAACACCAGCGGCAGCGGCAATCGCGCGCCGAGGTTCTGGACGAATTCAGGGTGCGGTGTCGCCGGCAGCGCCAGTGGTCCGGCGCCGGCGGTAACCGGGATGGCAACGGCAAGACACCACAGCAGCATGCACCAGTACGTCAGCTTCATCATCTGGCCTTCTGTTTCGGCACAACATGCGGCGCACCGCGTGCAGCCAGGATACGCATCGCGTCATCGATGGGTATGCGCGCAATACCGGCCGCCGGGTCGATCCATTCATGCGAATGCAGCAAGCGCGCCTTGTCCGCCATGAAGGCCGCACGATCAGCCTGTGGCGCGCTTTGCAGCTTGGGGCCGGCGATGGCGAAATCGCCGAAGCCGCGACTTGCATTCGGCGCATCGTGCGCCGGTGCCGCCCAAGCATGCCAAGCCGCATAAGCGCCGACCGCCGCTAGCGCCAGCATGACGACAATTGCCACGCCGGTCCACAGCACAGCACGGACATTGAAGTCGTCGCGATTCCGGTTGGCCGCCGCGTCAGGCATGGCTGCCCTCCTTTCCGGCAATCGCTGATCTGGTCGGGGCGCGCCGCCACCATACCGCCGCAATTGCGCCGACCGCCAGCAGGCTCACCGGCACCGCCCACGCCCATTGCAACGGATTGATGCCGAGCGACGGCAACACCAGCCAGCAGGTATTGAGCAGCTGCATCACCAGTAGCGCAACGGCCAGTGCGCCGAGCATGCCGGGCGTTTGCTTGGCAGTGCGCGACAGCAGCAGCAACAGCGGCGCGAAAAAGAAAAACACGGTCAACAGCCAGGCGACGGCCGGCCACGGTCCGTGGCGGCGCGCAACATACCAGTTGATTTCATGCGGCAGGTTTTCGGCCCAGATGATCAGGAACTGCGAAAACGCCAGATAGGCCCACATCAGCACATACATCAACATCATGTTGCCGAGATCGCGGAACACCATCGACGACGGCTTGTCGCGCGTACGTGCCGCACACACGATGCCGAACGCCATGCCGGCCAGCATCTGGCCCATGCCGACCAGCCAGCCGAACACGCTTGAGCGCCACAGCGGCATCAAGGACATGATCCAGTCGACGGCGGCCAGGCTCATGCTGAAGCCGTAGACGATCAGCGCGCATGCCGAAAACGGCTTCGAGCGTGTCAGGGAAGGTTTACGCGACAGCAGCACGAGCGCATTCCAGATCAGCAGATAGACCACGCTGCGGACAATGAAAAACGTCGGCGACAGCCATGCACTCTTGAATGCCGGCGCCGACAATTCGCCCTGCCAGCGTGCAACGCCTGAGGCCGCCTGCGCCACCCATGGATACAGCAGCGGCATGCCGAGCAGCAGCGGCAGGAACAGCAGCGACGCCATCGGGATTTGCGTCGAGGCGCGCAGCAGCGGCGCGCGCAATGGCTCGCCCCAAGCGCCGCCGGTCAGGTTGTGCAGCCATACATTGGCCAAGCCGCCCATCAGCGTGCCGGTCCAGAAAAACCACACCGCGAGGTAGGCGCCGAGCAAGGCAGGCAGCATGACGCTCATTTGCGCTCTCCCTGCCGCGCCGGCAAGCGTGCGGCGATATCGCCCGGCAAGTTGTGTACATCGGCATGCTGGCTCAGCTGCAAGGCGCGGATATAGGCGACGATCGCCCAGCGGTCTTTCGGCTCGACCCGGTCGGCGTACGGATACATGATGCCGTAGCCATTCGTCATGACGTCGAAGAAGTGACGGTCGGGCGCTTGCCGCAGGCGGTCGGTATGGTACGACGGCGGATGCGGAAAGCCGCGGCGCGCAATCAAGCCGTCGCCGTCGCCGACCGGGCTGTGGCACGGCAGGCAATAGATCGAATAGCGTTCCTGGCCGCGCAAGAGTAATTCGCGCGTCACGGGATACGGCATCGATTGCGCCGCGAGCGCAGCGGCGGCGCCCTGCACGTCATCGACGCCGACCCGCCCGCTCGACGTCCCGGAAAACGGCCCCTGCGCATGCGCGACCGTGCCCTCGGGCGGCACGCGCGCCGAAGTGCCGTTGTCGAACAAGTCGCTGCGCGCCATCGGCTTGTATTTCGGCTGATCGTACATGTCCTGCCTGGCCTTTTCGCAGCCGACAAGAACACCGGCAATGAGGACCGGCAGCAGCCATGCGCTTAGGAACGTGCGCAAGACAATTTCCCGATTTGGACGGGTCTGGCGGGATGCAGTGCAAGGCGCACCCGAGCGCCGTGTGGCGAGCCACACAAGCGAGGGGCAACGCAGCAATGCGCCCGCCAGACCCGAGACAAATCGGGAAATTGTTTTGCGCACGTTCCTTAGTATTCTCATACCGGCACCTCGCGCACCAGCAGCGGCTTCATCTGTTCGAGCCACGCCTTGCTGCGCGCCGCATCGAAGACAGGATCAGAAGCCGGCAGGAACAGGAAGAAGCGGTTGCGCGTGGCCAGGTCGAACTCGGGCATCGCGAACAGCGGATGGCGCAGGCGCGGCAAGCCGTTCATCATCAGCATGCCGATGACGGCCGCGAACGCCGCACCGAGGATCGTGATTTCGAAGGTTGGCGGGATGAACGACGGCCAGCTGTGCAACGGACGCCCGCCGACATTGATCGGATAGTCGATCACAGCCGAATACCACAGCAGGAAATAGGTCGCGGCGCCGCCCGCGATGCCGCCCAGGAACGTCACGAGCGGCACACGGTTGCGCTGGAAGCCGACTGCTTCGGCCAAGCCCTCGACCGGAAACGGTGCATAGGCCTCCATCGAATGAAAGCCGGCATGGCGCGCCTGCCCGGCTGCTGCGAGCAACTGGTCGGCGGTGGCGAATTCGGCCAGCAAGCCATAGCTCATGATCCCTCCTGCGCGCTTTCGCGCACCAGCTCGCGCATCTCGGCAATCGAGATCGCTGGCAGGAAGCGCACGAACAGCAGGAACAGCCAGACGAACAACGCGATCGACGACAGCAGTTGCACCCAATCCCAGAAGGTCGGATAAAACACGCCCCAGGCCGACGGCAGGAAATCGCGATGCAGGCTGGAGACGACGATCAGGAAGCGCTCCATCCACATGCCGAGATTGATCACGAGGCTGATGCCGAACAGCAGCCAGATGCTGTGCCGTATGCGGCGCGACCACAGCAGTTGCGGCACGAGCACATTACAGAAGAGCATGGACCAATACACCGGCGCATAGACGCCGGTCCAGCGGTTGACCGTCATGTAAATTTCATATTCGTCGCCGCTGTAATAGGCAGTAAAAATTTCAGCCGCGTAGCCGTAACCAACCAGCCAACTGGTGACGATCAGCACCTTCGCTGCATTAGCAAGATGGCGTCGCGTGATGAAGTCTTGCAGGCCGAAGAAATGCCGCAACGGAATCGCCAGCGTCAGCACCATCGCAAACCCGGAGAACAAGGCGCCGGCGACAAAATACGGTGGGAAGATGGTCGAGTGATAACCGGGCGTGTTGCCGATGGCGAAGTCGAACGACACGATCGTATGCACCGATACCACGAGCGGCGTGGCAAGGCCTGCCAGCAGCAGATAGGCCGTCTCGTAACGCGCCCAGTGCCGTGCCTCGCCGCGCCAGCCGAGCGCCAGCAAGCCGTAGATGAATTGCTTGCCGCGCTGCACCGGATGCACGCCGGCACGGTCGCGCAACGTCGCCATATCGGGAATCAGGCCGACATACCAGAACAGCAGCGACACCAGCAGATAGGTGCTGATTGCAAAAAAATCCCACACCAACGGACTGCGCCATTGCGGCCAGACATTCATCACGTCGGGATAAGGCACCAGCCAGTAAAAGAACCACGGTCGGCCGAGATGCAGGATCGGGAAGATGCCGGCGATACCGGCGGCGAACAGCGTCATCGCTTCGGCGAAACGGTTGATCGAGGTGCGCCATTTCTGCCGCAGAAGCAACAGCACGGCCGAGATGAAGGTACCGGCATGACCGATGCCGATCCACCAGACGAAATTGCCGATCGCATAGCCCCACGCAACCGGAATATTGACGCCCCAGATGCCGACGCCCTTGACGAACAGCCAGACGGTCGCGCCGAAGAACACGAGCACGCCAGCGAAAGTAAACAGGAAGGCCGTGATCCAGCCCCAGCCGGCCGGTCGTGTCAGAACGATGTCGGAAATCTTGTCGGACACCGAGGCGTAGCCCCAACCGGCGCGCAACACACCGATATCCTTCGAGACGGGCGGACGAGGCGTGTCGTTTGCCATGCCCTACTCCAGCTCCGGATCGGGATTCGTCACCATCGCCGCATAAGTCGTGCGCGGACGTGTGTTGAGTTCCGCCAGCAGTGCATAGTCGAGCGGCGACGCCTTGGCGCGATTGACCTTGCTGTTCGGATTATTCAGGTCGCCGAACACGATCGCCTCGGTCGAGCACACTGCCTGGCACGCGGTCACGACTTCGCCATCCTGCAAGGGGCGGCCGAGTTTTTCCGCTTCGATCCGCGCACGCGTAATGCGTTGCAGGCAATACGTGCACTTCTCCATCACGCCGCGCCGACGCACCGTCACCTCCGGATTCTGCACCGCCTTGAGGCTTTCAACTTCGTTGTTGGAATACTGCAGGAAGTTGAAGCGCCGCACCTTGTACGGGCAATTGTTGGAACAAAAGCGCGTGCCGACGCAGCGGTTGTAGACCTGCACATTCAAGCCCTCGCTATCGTGCACGGTGGCGCCGACCGGACACACCTCTTCGCACGGCGCCGTTTCGCAATGCATGCACGGCACGGGCTGGAATACCGAGCGCGCCGAGCGTCCGGCACCGCGATGTTGCACCTCATAGCGGTCAACGCGGATCCAGTGCATCTCGCGTCCGCGCAAGACTTCTTCCTTGCCGACGGTCGGAATATTGTTTTCGGCCTGGCACGCAATCGTGCAGGCATTGCAGCCGATGCAGGCATTAAGATCGATCGCCATGCCCCATTTGTAATCCTTGTATTCCCATTCCGGATAGAGTGAGTCCCTGGGCACGCGCTTCTTCGGCGCATCGGTGGCGAAATACGAATTCTCCCGGTATTGCGCAAGCGTCGCCATGCGCACGATGTCGCGCCCTTCCATCGTCGTATGTTGCTGCGTCATCGCCAGTACGTGCTGCTTGCCGGTCTTGTGCAACTGCAGTGCGGCACGGCCACGCGCCGCAGCGACTGTGCGCAGGACATAGGTGTTGGCGCCAACGCCATTACCGACGCGACCGGCCGCCGTCCGGCCGTAGCCGAGCGGCAGCGATATCACGCCTTCGGCATGCTGCGGCAAAACCCAGACCGGGATGTCAAGTACGTGGTCCGGCATCGCGTCGAGGTTCAGCCGCACAAGGTCGCCGGTTGCCAACCCGCGCGAATGGGCGGTGGCTGCACCGATCAAGGCGACGTTATCCCAGGTCAGTTTCGTGAACGGCCGCGGCAACTCCTGCAGCCAGGAATTGTTGGCGAATTCGCCGGCGCCGGTCGACGGATCGGGAACGAACACCGCGGCCAACGGCGCGGCGGCGACGTGCGGCGGCGACGGCGCATGCACGGAGCCGATCGCCAACGCAGCCGATACGCTGTCGGCGATCACGCCTTGGCGCAAGGCCTCGGTCCAGAATGTTTCGAAATCGGGTCCGGCGGCGTGACGCGCCCAAGTGCGGCGCACGAGCGCGTGGCCGCTGCGCGTGCCGTCGTTGACCAGCAGCGCCACCAGTTCATGCGCCGAGCGGCCACCGTATAACGGCGCAATCGCGGGCTGGACAATGCTGGCCGTGCCGTCGTAAGCACGCGCATCGCTCCAGTGTTCATACGCGTGGCTTAGCGGCAAATGCCACGCGGCATGGCGGCCGGTCTCGTCACGGTACAGGCCAAGATGCACGGAAAACGGCACCCGGTCGAGCGCCTTGGCAAAGCCGAGGTCGGCTGGCGCGTCATACACCGGATTGAGGTCGAGCATGACGAGCGATTTGACCTTGCCGGCCGCCATCTCCGCTGCGAGATTGGTGATCGACTCGACATGATCGATCGGTGCCGCATCGACCGGCGCGATAGTGGTAATGGTCTTGCCGACATTGCCAAGCGTGGCATTCATCGCATGCACGAGCGCACGCGTGGCGGGCGACATGCTGCCGCCAGCGACGATCAAGCTCTCGCCGCGATGCGCAATCAACGCGTCTGCCAGCGCAGCTTCCCAGCGATTGCTGTCGGCGTCCGCCGCACCGCTCAGGCTTGCCGGCACGCCGGGCGTACCGATGCGTGCAGCAACGCGCCAGATGAGGCGTTCGATCTCGGCCGGCGGCAATGCCAGCCGACTGTCTGCCCTGGCGCCGCACAATGTCGGCCGTATTTCGACCGCATACAGGCGATTGCCGGCAACGCCATCGCCCGACCGTCGCCGCTGCGCGAAGTCGTGCGCATACCGCACGCTGCCCGGCAACGCGCCGAACAGGTCTATATCGACGGCGATGACCACCGCCGCCTTGTCCAGATGCAGCACGGTATCGACCGGTTTGCCGAACGCCAGACGCGCCGCCGCGATTGCCGCATCGTCATGCAGCGGATCGTGGCAATGCCAGCGCGCGTTCGGATAGCGCCGCAGCAACGCGGCCAACTGGTCGGCCAGCGTCGGCGATGTGATCGTGCCGGTGAGAATGCGTAATCCTGCACCGCCATCCTTGCTCCATGTTTCGCGCTGCGCCTGCAATGCTGTCTCGAACGCCTCCCAAGTCGACAGCGCTTGGCCACGATACACAGCTTGGGAACGGTCCGGGTCCCACAGCTGCAGGATCGACGCCTGCGCGAAGACATCGGTCGCGCCCAGACTGGCCGGATGCAGCGGATTACCCTCGATCTTGGTCGGGCGGCCCGTGTTCGATTCGATCAGCACGCCTTGTGCGAATCCCCGATGCACGAAGGCGCTCGCGTAGTAGACCGGCTTGCCAGGCACCATCATCTCGGGCATGCGCACGTAAGGCACGATCTGTTCTTGCGGCGGCCCCTTGCAGCCGGCCGAGGCCAGCGCGGCGGACGCCGCCATCAGTTTGAGAAAGCTGCGACGATCGATACCATCCTCAGCCGTATCGTCACGTGCGTCAGCAATCGGAATGACGGTCTGTTTTTTCATGGTCAGCGATGGCAAGTCGAACAGTCGGTCAAGCGTCGCGTGTCCTGCAGGTGGTACAGCCGGTTCAATTGCGCAAGTTCCTGGTTGGACAGCGGGCGCTGGTCCTGCATCCGGAACACTTGCGCCAGCGGCCTAACATGCTGCGGCGCACTGCGGTGGCAACCGAGGCACCACTGCATGTCGAGTGCTTCCTTGCGCAGCATCAGCGGCATTTGATCGACCCGCCCATGACATTCCATGCAGGCCACGCCCTTGTTGACATGAATGCTGTGGTCGAAATAGACAAAATCTGGCAAGTCATACACGCGGTTCCAGCGAATCGGCGTATCCGTGCGCATGCTTGCGTGCAGCGGCGCAAGCTCCGGCGAGTCGCGGAACAGCTGCGAATGACAGGTCAGACAGATCTGTGTCGAGGGCATGCCGGCGAAAGACGATTTTTCAACCGAGGTGTGGCAGTAGCGGCAGTCCAGACCGTCATCGCCGACGTGATGCTTGTGACTGAACCGGATCGGCTGACTGACCGGCTCTTGCGCCGCATATGCGGGAGCCATGCGCCAGCGTGCGATAAAGACTGCAGCGACGATGAATATCACGCTACCGACAAGAACAAGCTTGATCACGAGAACGTCTGTTCGGCTAAAGGCTTGGGGCATAGATGAAAATCAATCGCAATGTGACGCACGAGTCCACGCAAACTTGCAAGTGGGGTCCAGATGCAATTTCAGTGCCCAGAGCGCCGCGCTGAAGCGACGCGCCATATATTCATGCAAATATAGGCTGGATATTTCTATCATCCGAAGCCCATTGCACATGGCTGCTTTTACATGGCCCGTGTCAGCCTTACGTCATGCTCATTGTGCGTAACGCGGAGCAAGCAAAGGCCTTCGTCTGGTACAGATACTGCATTGACGTGCTTTTCCATAGGCAGTTTCGCCCGAAGAGAAATCATCCCGTCTTTCATGCGTTGCCCGACATGCAGCAATGCATTGACGAATGTTTTCGCTGTGGCCGAACCTGCCTCGATACGGCAATAAATATTCCTTGGCAAGCATTGAAACTATCCATCCCCGTCTTGCTGGCGCTTGCGTGCCTTTCCCTTGTGCACCTTGTCGGCGCCAAGATGCGCTTCTTGAACGTAACACCGCGCAGCCGTTTGCTGTCGATCGCGGGCGGCATATCGGTCGCTTATGTGTTCGTGCGTCTGCTGCCCGAGCTGGGACATCACCAGGAAGTATTGCGGCAGGCAGCAGGCGAGCGCTTTGCATTTCTTGAATACCACGCCTATCTGGTCGCGCTGTTCGGGCTGACGACCTTCTACGGACTGGATCGTGCGGCCTTGCAATCGCGCCGCCTGCAACGACAGACAACCGGCGCCGACGTCACCAGCCCGCAGGTATTCTGGGTCAGCACTAGCGCTTTTGCCATCTACAACGCGTTGGTCGGCTACCTTCTGCTGCACGAAGAACAATCAAGTTTGCGCAGGTTGCTGTTTTTCACGCTGGCCATGACCTTGCATTTCATTGTCAACGATTTCGGCTTGCGCGAACATCACAAGAATCTGTATACCCGCATCGGACGCTGGATACTGGCTGCCGCCATCATTGCGGGCAGCGCGCTCGCCTTCGCGGTTGAAATCGGGCCGGTTGCGCTGGCGCTATTAGTGGCATTCCTGTCGGGCGGCGTGATTCTGAATGTGCTGAAAGAAGAATTGCCGGAAGAACGCGAAAGCCGCTTCAGTGCGTTTGCACTGGGTGCGTTCGGCTATGCCGCGTTGCTACTGTCATTGTGAGCGCATGCGATGCCGGAGGCTCTGCCACGCTGAAGTTTTCGATCTAGCAAGGTCACTAGCCGATACCAGTGCGAGCGGCCTTGCCCGCAAAACGGTGTTTCCCGCCTTGCCACAGACAATTTGCATGCGCCGATGACTTCGACAAATGCGCGAAGGTGCTCGGTTTTCGCATGGTATTTATCTTCAGCAAAATGGATATGAGGGATATCACTTCACGGCCACCACATCGATCTGGCCTTGTTTGCGCATCAGATTGATGCCAACGTTGTTCGGATAACGTTGCAGCGACAGATCCAGCGTGGCGCCGCCGATCGACAGGCCGGTGATCTCCACCGTATCGAGAAACGGCGGCAAGCGCGGATTGCAAAACCGGACTTCCGGTTTGTCGAGATCGAAGCACAGGCCCAGACATGCCTGCAACAGGCCGAACACGCTGGCCGCGGCCCACGCTTGCGGCGAGCAAGCGACCGGATACAGCGTCGGGCCTTCGCCGGGATGCTTCGAAAAGCCGCAGAACAATTCCGGCATGCGATGCTGATCCACGTATTGGCTGGCCTCCATCAGTCCACTGAAAATCGCCATCGCCTTGTCGGTGAAGCCGTAGCGCGCCATGCCGGCGGCGATCAGTGCATTATCGTGAGGCCAGACCGAGCCGTTGTGATAGGCCATCGGGTTATAACGAACGGTTTTGGCGGCAACCGTGCGCACGCCCCAGCCGCAAAAAAAATCCTCGCATAGCAGCCGGTCGGCCACGCGCGCCGCCAGCCCAGGATCGGCAATGCCGGTCCATAGCGCGTGGCCTGCATTCGACGTCGCTACCGCGCACTGCCTTTTTTCGCCATCGAGCGCAAGCGCATAACTGCCGATTTCTTCGCACCAGAATGCATCGTTGAAGTTTTTTTTGAGCAGGTATGCCTCTTCCCGCAGCTTGCGTTCCAAGGCCGGCTCACCCAGCAGCGCGGCAAGCATGGCGGCTTGCAGCTTCGCGTCATAGACATAGCCCTGCACTTCGCACAGCGCGATCGGCGCATCGGCCAGTCGTCCGTCACGATGGAATATGGAATCGTGCGAATCCTTCCAGCCCTGCTGCACCAGTCCTTTGCCGGTATGGCGCGCATACTCGACGAAGCCGTCGCCATCGCTGTCGCCATCACAGTCGATCCAGTGCAGCGCGTTCTTGATGTGAGGCCAGATGTCGCGAATGAAATCCAAGTCGCCGGTGCGCCGGTAGTAAGCGCCGGCCAGACCGATGAACAACGGCGTCGCATCCACCGTGCCGTAATAGCGGCGAAACGGAATCTCGCCTTGCGCCGCCAGTTCGCCGTGGCGCGCTTCGTGCAAAATCTTGCCCGGCTCGGCATCACTTTCCGGATCGTGTTCGGTGGCTTGACTAGCGGCGAGAAAAGCCAGCACGCCTCTTGCCATGCCAGGATCGAGCCACAGGTATTGGTACGCAGTGAGGATGCCGTCGCGTCCGAACGTCGTCGCGTACCAAGGCAGGCCGGCATAGGGATACGGTCCTTCCGGCAATTGGGTACTGAGCATATCCAGATCGGCGGTGGAACGGTCGATCCAGAAGTTGAAGAGCGGATTGGAGGTAACGATCTTGCTGTGCATGCAAGCGCGGCTGGCGCAAGCCTGTTCGGTTTGCGTAAATGCGGAAAAATAATCGGTCGGCGTAACCTGCGACTGTCCTTGCTCTTCGCACACTGTCGTGATGTAGATATGCAAGTCGCCGCCCGGCGGCAAGGCCAGCCTGAAGTCGGCTCGTCCGGCAGTCAGACTATGCGGAGGCGGATTGCACAGGATGCGCGTCAAGCGCACGACCTGATCCAGCCCGCAGTAACTCAGCTGCAGCTCGTTACCGGTGACTTGCGGCGGCAGCATCTCCCCGCGTTGGCGACGGTGAAAGCCGCGCACCTCGAAAATGTCCGCATAATCGACGCCGAACATCATCGATAGAGAGGTATCTACTGCCTCCATGCCGAAATTGACGACACGCACATGCTCGTAGCACACGTCATTGCGCAACAGCTTGGCGCGGAAGATGTGCAAGCTTCCTTTCGGAATGGAAGGTCGATCTTCGGGGTGCAAATCCGGATTCATCAACTCGATGATGAAAAGACCGTTGTCGTCCTTTACCGCTGAATTGAGGAACATCGGCCGGACGCCTTCGATCAGCAGTTCGTGCCTGGAAAGATAGCGTGTATCGCCCTTGTAAATACCCGCCTCGCGCAGGCCATCCGTGCAGACATCACCGTACAGGTCGAACACGGCAAAGGTATCGTTATGCTTCAATACGCGCCGACGCTCGTCGGCAGGCGCGGCGGTTGCCTCAACCGTCCACTGCTGCGTATTGTCATCCATCGCAAGCTCCTTTTCGCTAGCCGGCACTGGAATCGTCGCTGGCAAACAGCTTCACTTCATGCCCTGCACAGCCAGTTCCTCGATGAGATAGGAAGTGAATGGTTCAGTCCGTGCCGCTCTAGTCTGCGGGCAGCGCCCTTTCAATCAAGGGCGATATTTGTGTAATTCTCGTGATTTCCCTATCGCTTCCCAGAGACCAAATTACGCAAAACATATGCCATTGAAAACTGCTTGGCGCTAGTCTCTTGCCTACCGTGCCGCCGACTGCGCGGCAGATGCGGCATCCGTGCTGTGCGCCGTCGTCGCAAGCGGATGGGCTTCGATATAAATCCGTTTTACCGCCTTGAAGCGCGCTCGGATGTTGCCTTCGATACGATTGATCGCTGCCACGATTTCGCTGCCCGACACGCCTTTCCTGAATTCCACATCGAGCGCCAGCAGGATATCGTCCGGGCCGAAATACATGGTGAGCGGCTGCGCAGCTGCTGCCACCGAGTCATCGTCCTGCACCAGTTGACGAATCGCCCGTGCGGTTTCGCGATCGACGCCCTCGCCGATCAGCAAGCCATTGCTTTCATAAATCAGCAGTATCGCCACGCCCGCCAGCAACACACCGATGGCGACCGATGCCGCGCCGTCCAGCACCGGCATCGCCAAGCGATGGCTGCCATACACGCCAAGGGCGGCCAGCGCCAAGCCGGCGAGCGCAGCGCTGTCTTCGGCCACCACGGTAAATGTGCCTGGGTCCTTGCTCACATGGAGCGTCTTCCAGAACGATTTGCCGTCTTTCCTTTGCAGTACCGCATGCAGAGCGATCGAAAAGCTGATGCCTTCGAACACAGCGGCAACCCCGAGCACGATGTAATTCCATGTCGGGTCTCGCATCGGTTCCGGATGCAGCATATGCAGCACCCCCTCGTAGGCGGACATGCCACCGCCTACGCCGAAAATCAGGACGGCGACGATCAAGCTCCAGAAATACACTTCCTTGCCATGCCCGAAAGGATGCTCCGGGTCGGCTTTGCGTTTGCTCAGCCTCAGGCCCAGTAGCAGAAGCAAGCCGTTACCGGTATCTACAGTGGAATGAATTGCTTCGGACAGCATCGCGGAACTGCCAGTGACACCGGCGACGACAAACTTGGTCACCGCAATCCCCAGATTGCCGGCGATGGCGCCGTAAATAACGATCCGCGATTCAGCCATGTTCGATTCGTCTTGTCGCTGAAAAAACCACCTACCTGAATTTCCACATTGTCAGATTTTCTTCATCAACCGCATCAACCAAAGCAACTAATGCACTAAGGATTGGGCGATAGCGCATCGGGTTCCCCCCATTGTTTCGCAACGCATATTTTGTGCCTGAGGCAGCGCAGCCATGCGAAAAATGGCATGCAATACGATGCCATGCTCAGTCCGACCGATCCGGTGGCGTCCGCAGCAAACACCGGCGCCCGTGCTCCTGACCGGGCCTGATGCGCGTACAGGTACGGCTCTTGCTAATTTTTATGCTTACACCAAAGCGGTCGGCGCTGCACCGCTGGTGGTGCCATTTACGCTATGAAGGGTATAGCATGCGTCAAAAAATCATCGCCGATGCACACGAACGAACCTACGCATTGATTCTGGATACTGGTGACGAAGCTGTTTCGTCATTGCAGCGTTTTTGCGAAGACTACAACCTGACGGCGGGCCGGTTCACGGCAATCGGCGCCTTCAGTTCGGCATTACTCGGTTATTTCGACTGGGACAAGAAGGATTACGAGAAAATTCCGGTCGATGAACAGATCGAAGTGCTGACGCTGGCTGGCGATGTCGCGCTGCATGATGGCAAGCCGAAAGTCCATGCCCATGTGGTGCTCGGCAAGCGCGACGGCAGCGCGCACGGCGGCCATTTGCTGCAGGGGTTTGTGCGGCCGACGCTGGAGGTGCTGCTGATCGAGTCGCCGAGTTACCTCAAACGCAGCTTCGATCCGGAAAGCAGGCTGCCGCTGATCGATATCGGCGCGTAGGATGCTGCCCGCCGCAGCTTGTCCGCCCTGCTCCTTGCTCGATCCGGTGCTGCCGCCTTGATTGGTGCTGTTGCCTTAGCCGGTTTGACTGCTCTGCTTGTCCCGCCAATGCTGCTTGAATAGTCGCGCTGCTTTGGCCGCTTCGCGCCTGCATGTTGTCTGCTGAATCTGGCATCCCATTAGCATATGCAAGATCGAAAGGCATTGTCAAAGAAAGATAAATTTCCCTCCGAACTTACATTTGAACGAATACAAATTACGCATTTTGTAAAATTTTTTGCACCGTTGTCACATTGCCCAAGATAGCGCCGTCATGCAGTTGAAATTTTTCATGCTTTTGTAAAAGAATTGGCTTTTTCGAGTCGACACTGGCATAGCGCCTGCTCCATCGACAGATTCGTTCGCATCCACGGCGACATCTTGCACACTGGGAGTGGGCCACACCCGATTGCGCTGTTTGGCATGGGGCTTGCCGTTACTGCTTTTCACCACCGCAAGAGGATTAGATCTGGCTGCAATAGCAGGTGATTTTTTTGCGAGTGTTTCTCGATCAATCTCAATGGAGATACTCATGACGAAACCTTATCGACCGATTCTTTCCATGCTAGCTGGCGCAGTGCTAGTCGCTGCGCAAACCGTTGCATTTTCGCAAACTACGCAATCGCCCTCTAGCCCGCCCCAAAGCGGATCGGGTGCCGGCAGCATGAGCAGCGGCACGAGTAGCGATACCAACAGCAGCGGCGGCACTACCCAAAGCAGCGTAGATACGACGACAGTCACGGTACCGATGGTAGTGCTGGTCCCGGTTGAAGTGCAAACCACTCCCATGCTCAACAACGGCTGCTGGGTTCGCCTGACCGACAAGGATGCAACGCCGAAGAAAGGCAACGATATCTTGACCATCCTCGGCAGGATGTCCATGCCGTCGCTCCAGACACCATCCGGTATCAATTGGTCGCGCAAGGCCGACAGCCTGACCGTCGGCCCCCATGCCCGCGTCACCGTTTTTAGCGACAGCGACTACAAAGGCAGCGCAGCCAAACTGAACGGCGGGCAACAGATCAACGATATCAACAAGGAATTGAAATTTGTGAAGTCGATCGACTCGTTGCAGGTGGACTGCACCGCATAACGCGAACGCGTGCGACAACGGGAAAGGTGCCGCGCGCCCTTCGTTCTCACAGGATGCGCTACGTCTTTGCTTCGTGCAATGCAACCATGATCGGGTTAAAGGGCCATTGAGCAAGTGCCTGGAATAGTGGTCTGAACTTGCTCACGGATCAGCTTAACGTGCAGCACGCCGTTATAAAAGTTGCGGGTGATATGAACTACGCCTGCCGCAAAATCAAGTTCAAATCCGACACCATGCTACTCAGAAAAGGAGTTCCCATGAAACATCCAATTTACTTTCTTTCCATTATCTTTGCGTTGTTTCTGAGCGCTTGCGCATCAACGCAGACCTCGCGCTCCACAGGCCAGACGATCGACGACGCTGCGATTACGGCCAGGGTAAAAACCGAAATCGCGCAGACGCAGGGCCTCGGTGAAGCGGTGGCAGTGAACGTCGACACTTATCGCGGTGTGGTGTCCTTGGCCGGTTTCGTCGATAACGAACAACAGAGACGCAACGCGGAGCAGGCCGCGAAGCGGGTGACGGGCGTGGAAAAAGTCTTCAACAATTTGCAACTCAAGAGGAAGCCATAGCCAGCGGGAGACGCCTTGAAGGCGTACAGCATTCTGGACTTGCTGCCCTCTGCATGCGCTACGCCTTGCTTTGCTTGCTTGCATGTTTGCATGCCTCGCCAGCCCGCTCGCGCACGCCGCCTACCGGGTAGAACTTAACGCGCCGGCGCCTTTGAAAGATTTCAGCGGCGGCATTGAACAGCTCCTGAAATTGCGAGAGCAGCGACGCATCGAGCAGCCGAAAACCGCTAACGCCCAAGATCAATCCGGCGATGACCGCGCCATACAATTTTGGCGCGCTTTTTTTGCAGTCCCAGTCCCACAATCTGCGCCGGCAGCAAGCCGGCGCCAATTATCGCCAGCGGCGACAGCAACCATTGCTGTGCCTTGTGCATATTCACGAAGTCATTGCACATGGTCAAATGTCCAGATGGTTGCAAGACCAATCAGCTCGCGGTCGATCGCACGAGCGAGGGCATCGATCGCGGCCGTGTCCGCCTCACTGTTTTTTTCGCCGGCAGCGTCACCGCTATCCTTGCCCGCACGATGACGCCATCGGCTTTACCTGGCATTCAGGTTTGTCCGGATTGACCAGGTAAACGGTGCGGCTCGGATAGGCAAACTCGATTTTTTCCTGTGCAAATCGGCTGAAAAGCGCCAGATTGATGGCTTGCTGAATATCCATGTACAGGTTGTAGTCGGGGTCAGCAAGGTAATACACCACTTCGAAATCCAGCGACGACTCACCATACGCCTTGAAGTGCGCGCGGTCGAAACGGGTATTCGGTTGCGCTTCGATCGCCTCGCGCACGATTTGCGGAATCAAACGCAATTGCGCTTCCGTCGTCTGGTAGGCCACACCGATGGTAAACACGGCACGGCGCTGCTGCATATGCTTGTAGTTGCGAATGCGGCTCTTCAACAGGTCCGTGTTGGAGAAGACGATCTGCTCGCCGGATAGACTGCGCAGACGGGTGGTTTTCAATCCGACAAACTCGACCGTACCCATCACATCATCGACGATGATGAAGTCACCGACGGTAAACGGCTTGTCCAGGACGATCGACAGCGACGCAAAGATATCGCCGAGGATGTTTTGCACCGCCAGCGCCACCGCGATGCCGCCAATGCCCAGGCTGGCAATCAGGGTCGTGATGTTGAAACCCAGGTTATCTAGGATCATCAAGGCAATGACGATCCACAGCGTCAGGCGTGCGATGAATCCCAGCGCCGCCGTCGATGTGATGCTCGCTGCATCGACCGCCTGCGCGCGTTTCATGCAATGCGCCAGCCACAGCCGGATGCCCTTGTCGCCCCATAACGCCGCTTGAACCAGCAGCGCGATGACGGCACAGCGGAAAACGGCGGTCTGCTTGGCCGCCGGCAATTCGAGAAAAAAATAAGCGCCTAAATAAAACGCGATGATCGCGATGAACGGCAGGCGTGTCGCCGACAGCATGCCGACGGCCACATCATCAAGATGCGTTTGCGTGCGTTGCGCGACAATCGACAGTCGCTGGACGGCGATATTTTTGGCCAGATACATCAACCCGGCTAGCACCATCGCCACGGCCAGCGCGATACTCCAGTCGAACAAAGTGTTTTCCATAAAAACAAACGTCATCGGATCTGTTTCCCCATCCAAGATTCATCGTCGTCAACTTACCACCATTTGCCTATCGAACGAGTAAGCGCCGACGCGGCGTATATTCATCCCACAGTCTGGCGATGAGTTGCAGGCACTCCGTCATTTCACTCTGATGATGCAGGAAAAAGCGCGCCGCGCTGTTCCTGTCGCGTTCCACACGGACCGTGACCCAGTCCGGCGGTGCATTGCGAAACACGATTTCATCGGTCTCGTCGTCGCCAATAAAGAATGCCGTCCGCTTTTCTTCGAGCATGAGCAAACGCTCCAGCGCCAGCCGCTTGGTCGGCGCGCCGGCCGGCAGCAGGTTGATGCCGCATTTTCCACCGATCACAAGCGGCGCCGGATCGAGTTGCGGCAACGCCGCTCCAACCTCGCGCGCGGCTTTTTCCCGGTCTCACGCCAAGCGGTAGTGTACGCAGATCGAATAGGCCTTATGCTCGATTATGAGGCCAGGATCAATGATATCCCATTGCAGCCCATGCATGATCTGGCGCATTCCGTTGGCAGCTTGCATTGCAACGACGCGGGCATGGTATTGGTCTTGTAACGAATCTGGCTCGACAAGTCACAAAATGCCAGCGCATAGAGTCGTTCATCCTGGATCGACTGTGTAAACAATGCATTGATTTTTCCGCGCGCGCCCTGTTGCACCAAATCGGCAAGCGGCTCAGACAAGGTTCTCCCCAAGAGCTGCGAGCGGATATCGAGGTCGCGCACGAACCAGTGCAAGGTCTGATTGTCGACCAGCGGCACCACCAGATAAGCCAATGCCGACAAAGCGAGCAAGAGGGGGAATCAAGAACCTTGACGACAATTTCAATGAACGCAACATATCAGATCCCCTACGTATCCGGCTTGTCTCTTGCCCAAATCAGCGCGCAGCGTAACCATGGGGCCAATGCGCAGGGCATTGAAAGAAGATAAAGACGATCACGTAGTGAAAAAGCCTCCCGACAAAGGGGGGCTTGAAGAGGCCGGTAACCTCATCGTTACATTATCCTGTGTTGGCTTTGACGCATCGACATGCATCATCTCGTCAATGTTGGACGAATGCAATGCCGTGGCTTTTCAACGCGGTCACGCAGGTTGCCATCACAGTATCCAAGGTATATAGTGCCCCAAATATACATTTGTAGCAATATAATTTCCTTGAGATATTCTGCCCTGATGCCGGCATTTCCTGGCGACAGGCAATCCCATCCTGCATGTGAAGAAAAAGTGTTGACCTAGCGAGAGAGTATGGATTGGGCCTCTATCCCGGACGATGTAAAACGCTTCATCCTGATCAGCATCCCTTCGATTCCCTATCTGGAAGCGATGCTATTGCTGCGCGAAAATACAACTCAGGAATGGGACCACAAGCATGTGGCGAAGCGCCTGTATGTAAGCGAAAAGGCGGCAGCCGGATTGCTCGCGCAATTGCATGCATCAGGTGTCCTCACACTTGTCGACCAGGAGCGACTGTCGTATCGCTATCAGCCGCAGTCCGAGGATCTCAAGCAAATGATTGACCGGCTGGCAGAAACTTATGCAAAACATCTCGTCGATGTGACGAGCATCATTCACTCCCAAGGCAACAAGAAGGCGCAGAAGTTCGCCGATGCCTTTCTATGGCGAAAGGACCCGTAATATGGCAGCCGCTATCTATACCCTGTGCGCATGCACCGCATTCGCGTGTTCCTGGCTGTTACTACGCAGCTACGTGAAAACCAGACACCGTATATTGCTATGGAGCGGACTCTGCTTTTCGGGGATGTTTCTGAACAGCCTGCTGCTGGTGGTCGACCGGCTCGTTTTCCCCGAAACCGACTTGTCGACCTGGCGTCCAGTCGCCGCGCTGGCCGCGCTGCTGCCTTTGCTATACGGATTGATCTGGGAGGATGAATGATTGTCATCAATGCCATGCTTGCCGGCGCAGTCGCCATGGCGTCCATGATCGCAAGCTTGTTTTTTCTCCGCTTTTGGAAAAGCACGCAAGATCGCTTTTTCCTCTATTTTTCGGCATCGTTTTTTCTGGAAGCCGTGAATCGAATCCTGATTGGAATGGCATCGCCGCAAAGTGAAGATACACCGGCTTACTACGCGATCAGGCTGGTCGCCTATACTCTGATTTTGCTTGCAATCCTCGATAAAAACCGACGCGGAAAATAATTGCGATGACCATTGCCATCTTGCTTCATCCTGTTGCCGTCCACAGGTTCAGTGCACGATACCTTGTGCTTGTACTGCCAGCCATCTTGGCGGCCTGCGTGACGCAATTGCCAGCGCCGGCGACAAGCCCGCCGTCCGTGTCTTCTCGGCATGCTGCCGTTCAGAGTCCTGCCGCTCCTACTGCGGCCGCACCGGCTATTCCCCCAGTGTTGCCTCAAGTGGAAGCACCACCTGTCCGCGAAGCGCCGCTTGCGTCGGTTGACAAGGCAGCAGTGTTGCAGACATGGGTCGATCAGCAAGACCGTCTTTACCGGGTCGCGGCGCCGCTATTGGTCAGCAATACCGAACTATGCAGGCACCACGCTCGCAACTTGCTTGGCCTCACCGCCAAGACTAAATATTCATATTCCGGCGATTTTGTCGCCGAGGCGCAATCCATGCTGGGACTGGGGGAGCGGTTGCACGTCATGAATGTATTGCCGGGCGGCGGTGCAGCGCTGGCGGGTATCAGCAAGGGCGACATCCTCGTTGCAGTGGAAATCGAGCCTCTCCCGCAGGGGCCGGATGCGGAAAGCATCGCCGCGCATCTTATCTCCTCTGAAATGCAAGGCCGTTCCAATCTGGCATTGACGATCTTGCACGATGGCGAGCGCATGACAATGCATGTCCCGTTGATGCCAGCCTGCGCCATGACGATCGACGTCGGCAATACCGTCAATGTGAATAGCTACGCCGATGGTGACCGTATCATGGTCACCGTCGGCATGCTGCGTTTTGTACAGTCTGACGAAGAACTGGCCTACGTATTGGCGAAGGAAATGGCGCACAACGTGCTGGCGCCATCGGTCCGCATGGATATCGGAGCCGTCATTGACCGGTTACATACCTTGAACATACGGGCAACGGATGACGATCTCGCCGCCGGCCTCACACCTTACTCGCCGGTCCTTGACGCGACCGCAGACAAGCTGGCGCTTTACATGCTTGTCCGCGCCGGCTATGACATCGACAACGCGCTCGATTTCTGGAAACGATTGGCAATCGCCTATCCGGCAGAAATCAGGGCCGGGCATACGGCGCTGCATCCATCGACGAGTTACCGTTTTTCGGTAATCAGCCAAATTATCGACATGATCAAGATGAAGCAAAAAAACAATCTGCCGCTTGCTCCATAAGCCGATGCCCACGATTGCGCCGGCAAATCGTTTTAGCGGCCACTTGGTCAATACCGTCACCAAGGAACGTGCGCAAAATAACTTCCGATTTAAATGGAGAAGGTACGCTACCGCACACTGGCCTTGGAGTACAAGGGCAATGATTGCGATGCTGGAGAGATTGCCATAGGGACCTACCCAAAAGCGATGGGAAGACGCATGCAAGCTTTCTACCGAATGTTGCCGGAGAAAATTCACACGCACACAGGTCTGAAAGTCACTGTCGATGTGTTGGATAAAGTTTATGAAGCGCGGCGCAAAGCGGCCGAGCATTTGAAATCGGCCTTGAAGATCGCTCGGAATACGCTCCCGCCAAAATGGAACTACAAAACCCTTCCCCGCCGGATGCAGCCGCGTGAGTAGGCATCGCGCTAAATCGGGAAATTAAAATCAGGAAGTTATTTTGCACACGTTCCCAAGCAATGATGGCTGCAATTTAGCTGCAGTTGGAAATCAGAAATGAAAAAGGGTCAGCGCTTGTGGCGCTAACCCTTTCATTTACAGCAGTATTATGGTGCGGCTGGCAGGAATCGAACCCACGACCCCTTGGTTCGTAGCCAAGTACTCTATCCAGCTGAGCTACAGCCGCGAAAACAAAATTATAGCACCCATTCAACAAAGATTGGAAGCCCCCTCTGTGCACAATTCAGAACAAATTGATATGTCTAAAAAAAAGCGATTGCTTCACGAAAAGCACGCACATGTTCAAAGAGATGCCATCCTGAACCTCCTTACCCTATGAGGGAATGGCTGTACTGATACACGCTCTGATTTATTTATTTTGTGTTTCTTTGTGAACCCATCACCGTTTTTAGGGTTATCCGTCACGGGATTGTTTGAAACGCCTGCCGGCGCAAGAATTAAAAAGCGACAAGTATTCCGCGGTGAAAATGGAACGCGACGCTAACGACATGAAAATACGCTTTCGGCAATCGCCTTGAGCACATATGGAAGCTGAAAATTATTGCGGGAAAGGCATTGAACCCTTGGAGACTTGAGAATTACTCCCGAAAACTATAGCCTTCCAAAAACAACGCTATCTTCATAAAGTCTAGCCGTGCCCGAACCACAATCGGTGCGTGCTTGCCAGAGATGCTTCCCGATCCTGATTTCGACGCCTTCGTGCACGATACTGCCCACGACGACGCAGGCTTTATCGACCGCCACGTTCTTTTCCATAAGCTGCTTCTGGTCGACCTTCAAGCTTTCGATATCCAGCATCAATTGTCGGCGCGTGTTTTCAACTTTTTCGCCCACTCCCCCTACAGCTTTCGCCGGATCTTTCTTAAAATAGGCAAGGAGTTTCATAACGCGGTCCATTTCGCTCATCTTGGTCTGAAACATTTTTTCTCTGGCGGCAATTTCCTCACCGAGAAAAGGGTTGGAACCGACTTGTATATGCGTCTTGATTCCGTTCGAGGAGCCAAGAACTGCCGCCGCTACTCGTTGCATGGCGTGAACACGGCCACCAATAATTTGTCCCGATTTTGAACCCTGCTTGCCGACCGTAATTTCGTTGCCCGCCACCAGTTCACATTGGCGTACGCTACGGTCCACCATAATGGAGCCCTCTGCTTCGACATGCACATGTTCCATGAACAAGGCCTGTACCGAACCTCTGCAACGAATCTTGGTGACGGTCGCCGGAGCCGCATCCCCTCCGCCCACCAGCGTGCTGGCATTACCGACAATTCCCCCCCTCACAGACACGTTGCCGCCTGCGCTGATTTCCGCTGCCTCCACCATGCCATTCACGACCACATCACCACCGACCTTCACTCGCATCCCAGCCTTGATATCGCCGGTGATGCAAAGAGTGCCTTCGAAGTCGATGTTTCCTGTACTAAGATCGACATTGGAAATTTGAACCACCGGGTTGACGCTGACACCGTCCCCCTGCAATATCGGCTGTCCGGCGACAGTTGCCACCAGTAGATCTGGATCGTCCGGGTGCGGAGCGGCACCTTGAAGTTTGTCGCTAAATGGCGTATCGGCGATGGCGTCAACCGGAACCACTTGCCCTTTTATATCAATGCCATCCTTGCCTTGGACGGCCGGAATGCGCCGCATCAATGGATCGGCAGGATTAATAAGCATCAAGCTACCCAGATCCGCATAGTCGATAACGGCCAGCTCATCCTTCTGCGTCTCGGCCCGCTTGTCGACCAGCAGACTCTCGAAGCGCGTCGGAATAGCGGGCTGGGGCTGGTCGCCGCTCGCGATAATCAAGTTTTCACACTGCCCGGCAACCAGCGCGGCGTTGAGCCGGTCGCGATGTATGCCGTGGACGATCCCCTGCTCATTCAGCGCCTGTATTACTGCGGGTCCCACTGGCTTGCCACCGTGAGGCGGTATCAGCGTCAGGGTCACTGTCATCAGATCGTCTGCAATCGTGATAGAAAATTCGCCATCGCCACGTTTCGCCACAATCTTGGTCAGTACATCAGAGGCTATCTCGGAGGCCTCGATAAAGTCGGCCATCGCCGCTTCATCAAAACGGAACTCGCCGAATCCAGCTTCAATTAAAGCCTCTTTCAGCATTTCCATATCAAGTGTCGGCAACCCATCCATCGGAACCAAGCTAGCCTGTACCTCGCCACTGTCATCATCAAGGATAAAGGACAGTGACTGGGTGAGCAATCGTCCCATTTAGTTCTCCATGTAACCTAATTATAATTATTGCGTTACAACAATAAAAATAGCAGCATCGCTGACACGCTCCTCCACAATTGCTGCCTTACGCAACTTCAACCGTGACGTCAACAAAAACAGGCTAGCACTTCTGGCACAGTTCATTTCAAGCAATGTATTAATGTTCAGGAGAAATGGTTTTCTGTCCCGAAGCCGGCGCAACGCCACTTGCAGGAATGGCAGGCGACGTAATCCCGTTTATCTGGCCTGAAGCAGCCGCCCGGCTATCGGTGACAACGGCATTACCGGCATTTTCGTTCTCAATCCGCGTCTGGGCGCGGCGATTAAGCACAATGATGCTGATGCGACGGTTTACCGGATCCAGCGGGTCTTGCTTGTTCAGGTTCATGGTTGTAGCCAACCCCATTACCCGCAGCACCTTTTGTTCTGCCAGTCCACCCATGACCAGCTCGCGCCGCGAGGCGTTCGCACGATCGGTCGATAATTCCCAGTTGCTGTAATTCTTTTCGCCCTGTACGAAAGGGGTTGCATCGGTGTGCCCGGATAAAGTCAGCTTGTTGGGTAGTTCGCTCAGCACGGGCGCGATCTCGCGCAGAATCACACGCATGTAAGGCTCCACTTTTGCACTGGAAAGCTCGAACATCGGCCGATTGTTGGTATCGACGATCTGAATGCGCAATCCCTCGGAGGTAATGTCGATCAGCAGTTGTGCACGAAGCTGTTTCAGAACCGGATTACTCTCAATCATCTTATCCAGTTGCTCCTTCACTTCGCGCAAACGCTCGGCATCTTCGGCATCGTTTTCGCTCTGTTCCAGTTCGGCCTGAATGCGACTCATCACATCGGGGCCTCCGCCGGGAAGGACGCTGCTGCTGAGGCTGCTTTTATCGCCGCCGTTGATTGCCACTTTGAGTGGCATACGAAAATATTCCGCGATTCCCACGAGCTGTTTCGGCGTCGAAATCGAAAGCAGCCACATCACCATGAAGAACGCCATCATCGCTGTCATGAAGTCTGCATAGGCGATCTTCCAACTGCCACCATGGTGCGGCTGCGCGACTACAATGTGCCGCTTGACGATGATCGGATTTTTTTTATGTTTGCTCATGATCGCTCCATGCGGGCCGGACTAGCGTTTCTTGACCTCGCGCACATGCTCGTCCAATTCACTGAACGATGGACGCTCGGTGGAGAAAAGCACCTTGCGGCCGAACTCGACCGCCAGTTGCGGTGCGTAGCCGTTCAGGCTGGCCAGCAAGGTCACCTTGATGCACTGATACATCTTGGCAGCCTCGGCAACCTGCTGTTCAATCCTGGATGCCAGCGGCGACACGAAACCATACGACAGCAATATACCGAGGAAGGTACCGACCATCGCGTGCGCAATCAACGCGCCCATTTCCGATGGTGGCAGGTCGGCCGAAGCCAGCGCATGCACCACGCCCATCACCGCCGCAACGATACCCAGCGCAGGCAGGGCATCGCCAACCTTGGACAGGCTCTGCGCAGGCACTTCACCCTCGTGCTCGTAGGTTGCGATTTCGTGATCCATCAGCGCTTCGATCTCAAAGGGATCCATATTGCCGCTGACGATCAGGCGCAGATAATCGGTCAGGAACTCCATCACGGCGGCTTCACCCAGAATCATTGGATATTGCGAGAATACCGGGCTGTTCGGAGGGTCTTCGATATCGGATTCCAGGGCCAGCATGCCATCCTTGCGTCCCTTGGCCAGTAGGAGAAACAACAGCGCCATCAATTCCAAATATCGTTCCTTGTTGTACTTGGAACCGTGAAGCACTTGGGGCAGCCGTTTTATTGTGGCGCTAATCGCCTTGCGGTTGTTGCCCACTATAAAAGCGCCGAGGCCAGCACCACCGATGATAAGCAATTCAACCGGTTGATACAGGGCACCAAAATGCCCTCCCATAAGTGCGTAACCACCAAACACCGAGGCAAGAACTACCAAATAGCCGACAAAGACTAGCACTATTCCCTCCTGAAAAATTTTTCATGCGCCAACTGCGAATTGCTTCTCCCCTCACAGCCACGCTCATCTGTGCATCTTCTTCTATATCTATATCGGCTCTAAGCTCGCATTTATACAGCCCTGCGTTTCGGCGCTGTCGCCTGTCGCCTTGCGTGTCTTGCCCGCACGCGATGGTGGCCGGCACAGTACGCACACAAAACCGCTCTGTGGATCATGTGCATGCGCGACAAAATGGCCATGGCAACGAGTGCAGGTACTTAACTGCAGCAGGTCAGCATCGAAAAATCGCGTCAGCATCCAGGCCCGCGTAAAATCGAGAACAGATTCCACTCCCTGCTGCTCTGTCTGCTCCAGATAAAGGCGATAGCTCTTGATGACCGCAACAATCGGCTCACACTTACCTTCCGTCACCATGAAACGGTAAATGTTATAAAACATCGAAGAATGAATATTTGACAGCCAAGTCATGAACCAGTCGGCTGAAAATGGCAGCAAGCCCTTTGGCGGAGAGCCGCCTTTGAGCTCCTTGTATAACTTGATCAGGCGGTCGCGACTCAGGCGAGTTTGCGCCTCCAGGAATTGTAGGCGTGCACCGAGATTAATGAGGTCAATGGCGAGTTGAATTTCCTGCGCCTCCAGGATTACGCTTTTATTCGTCATTGCGGTCTATCACGGGAGCGATGCGAAGCATCGGGATGCTATTGATGTATGCAACATTAGCGAAGCTCTTCGACCTTCTGCCCAGCCAGCAGAATCGATGCATGCGCCTGCTGTAAAGCCTGGTTGCGGTCATTGTGGGTCAATGACGAAAAAATCGCATGATCGTCGAAGCGGAAGCGACAGAGCAGTACATTGGATGCTGCCAGCTTCACCACTTGAGATAGCGAAAGGCTCCCCAGCAGATCGGCTACTTCCCGGCTCAATCCCAAGCGAAACATCGCGGTTGCATAGTCCTCCCGCACCAGACGTTGCGCCAGCAACAGGTAAGCCAGGTTGAGATCAGCGACTTCACTCACAATTTCATTCTTGTTCATTTGTCCCCCAAGGTAATTACCTTGCTGAATATTTTTATTTGGCCGTAACGATTTATTGCCCATAGGGAACTATTATTTAGCATTACCACAAGGAAATAAATAAGAAAGAGCTGACAAAACAAGAGGAATTTTGCCTATCAATCATAATACTTAATCGTATTTCTTCACAACATTCTTGCCAACAGACAACAGTAACATAGGCTACATATTGCATGGTGTCAACTGTTGTGCATTTCTGCAACACATTCAGCAGTCGAATATATTGATTACGTGACGTGCACAAGCTGGAATGGGGCGCATACGCCCAAACATGGCAGGTGGCTGAACATGGCCGAGGCGGCAAGCCGGCATCGATGGACAATTCCGCACCGAAGACGCACGGATTAAATTGAAATATTTCTACCCGAAAATTGAAGAATGACGAGCTACTAGAGAGGACCGCCAGGGCAGCAGATTATTCAAGCAGGCTATGTTTGATTGCGTAATGGGCCAACTCCGCATTGGTACGCACACGCAGTTTTTCAAACGCGCGCGAGCGGTACACGCTGACCGTTTTCGGGCTGAGCGACAAACTTTCGGCAATTTCTGTGCGCGTCTTGCCGGCTGCAATCATGCGTACCGTTTGAAATTCGCGGTCGGTTAACTGAAAATGAGGCGCTGCTCCATTCTCCTGGACCACATGGTCGGCAAGCGACGCCGCGACCTCTTCGGTAATGTATTTATTGCCGGCCGCAACAGCTCGAATCGCTTGAATCAGTTCATCGGGGGTTGAGTTTTTTGTTAAAAAGCAGGCTGCACCAGCTTTTAGAGCACGCACGGCCAACTGATTCACCTCGTGATTGCTAAGGACGATGATCTTAAGCATAGGCTCGCGCTTTTTCAACATGTGGAGAATTTCGAGACCGTCCTTGCCGGTTATCGAGATATCGACCAGCAGGACATCGCACGGAGACTTGCACAATGCCTGGATAATGTCGTTGTAATCAGCTGCTTCGCCTGTCACCGTGATGTAGAGGCTGGCGTTCAGAATATGCACCAAACCGCTGCGAACAATCCGAAGGTCGTCGGCAATCAATACCCGAATCAGAGATGAATCATTCATTTCCGTCCCTCTCATCCTCTACGATTTTGTTCCGAAAAATACAAGGCCAAACAGGTGGGATGATTTATCAGCAAAACCTTGCCATCGGCTCAAGCGGGTTTGTTCCGGGCAAATTCGAGATAGGTAATGATCCGCTGCAGTGCAGCTTCTTGCGCTCCCGGCAAATTCGGCAAGCGACAACCAACATGGTAGTGCGAACTTTCACCTGTTCGTTTATCCCGCAGGGATGCGACTTCCAAGTCGAGCACGAGCCTCCCCTGCTCCCGAAAATCCAGCACAGCTCCCTTCAGCATTGTTCCAATCGCCACATCGGCCAACCACGCATCCTTTGAACGCAAACCCACGCCGGTTATCGACAAATCGGCGATATTAAAGCGCACTTGCCCACGGCTCGGCAGATTCACTGTGCAGTGGTATGGATTGGCGATCGGCGTCTCCGCCCGAAAAAAACGGCGGCGTTGCATGCGAAAAAGAAATTGCGGGAATGCCGAGCGGAATACCGGCATTCCTTCAATGCTATCTTGCTCTGGTGCGCCGCATACGAATTCCACGGAAGCGCCATTCTGTGTAGCAGAGAAGTAGTTTTTAGGAGACTTAAGCAAAACCTGGTTCTGCTTCTGATTGCCGCCCCAATCGTAAAAGAATAGGGATTCGGCCACATTCACATTCAGGATATTGGAGACAACGATATTCTGGCTGTTATTGGATGCAATAACGAGAAAATCCTTATTCAGCATCAGTTGCTTCAATATGACACCGACTTCCTTCGGGTTCGATATGCGGAATTCATCCATTTCGAGAATCGAAGTGCCGGGCCTCATCGGTTCTGACTCTGGAGTTGTTGGTACAACCGGCTGCTGCGAATCTTCTTTGTTATCCATCAGGTATATTCCAAATGTTCAGTCTTTATACTTTGTCCGGAATTAGCCGAACGCAAGCCTGCGCCAATCAACGACAGGCCGGAAATATCGAAATCTATTCCCCCTCCTCCCTGTCAGCTTCGCGGCACAAATAAAGGGTTCGCCATTCGGCAGCGCGGAAACAAAATTCTCGGATGTGAGGCCAGCAAAAGCTGATTCAGGACTCGGTTGCCGCCGCAATCGTAAAAAAAATGCCTTCGCCTATATCTACGTCCAGAATGCTGGACAGAATAAAACTCTCGCGACCGATCGACCTGACGTTGTTGGGACGTAGTTTCAATCGGTTGCGGCGGCGATTTTTTATGAGGCATAGGATCAATTTCGAATGATGACCTAAAAGGGAAGGAAACCCGCCTCGGATTCAACTTCTGCGGCTTCATTTTCTCGATACCGGACGTGGTGTCTGAACCGGCACCTCGGCCTCCAGATGATACAGCCACGCTAATAATTCCGCTACAGCAACATAGAGCTGCGGTGGTATTTGCTCATCCAGATCAACATGCATCAACAGATTGAGCAGTTCCGGCGATTCGTGCACATACAGGCCGTGTTCGTGTGCGCAACGCAAAATCGATTCCGCGACTACGCCATATCCCTTGGCCACCACCGTTGGCGCGCTGCTCTTGTCTGCATACGATAGCGCCACTGCGCTTCGACGATCCGGAGGGCGAGTCGTCATCAATACTCCGACTGACTTGGCACAATATCTGCCCTAGGCAGCGCATCGCCCGTGACAACGTTTTGCGTTGACGGCTGCGCCGGCAGCGGCACCACCTGCAATGCAGTCAATTTTAGTCCGGCGACTGCCAAGCGCTCCCTTAGTGCTTTGCTATCGTCGCGCAGCAAGGCCACGCTCGCATCCTGATTCGCTGCCATATGGGCCTGCAGCACATTGTCGGCCAGGCTGATGCGCATCTCGACCGTACCCAATGTCGGCAACGTCACATTCAGCCTGGTATTCCAGACCCGCGGCGTGGTTTGGGGGGTGTCCTGCGACTCCTCCCGCTGCTCGTGTATCTCCCAGTCCATCTTCGCCCCTGCCCATGCTTCGCCGCTCCAGCGGAACACGGGAACAGCTAACAGCTCAAGCTGCTGGCGCACCAGCGCAACCGCCTCAGGATGGATTGCAGCAGCAGTGGCATGGCCGCCGCTCCCGCGCACAGTTTCCGTAGATGACGGCAGTGTGTTTACTGCGCCTGTGCCGTTTTCGCTTGACGCCAGTCCCGCTCCCAAACTCGTCGTGTGATAAGCGGCGGCAACGCTGGCCGGAGTCAGGCGAGCACCGGCTGCAGCGACAACAACCGGCGCTGGCGCAGATTGATCAGGAACGGACGTGTTGGCGGTGGAACGATTTATACCAGCCTGATCGGGACCGGGCTGGTCGAAGTTAACCTGATTAAGGTTGGCATCAATAAGGCTACCTTGATTGAAGCTGCCTTGATTGAGGTGGCCTTGATTAGCATTTGACTGATCCGCATTAGGCTGATTGGCGCCGGCCGCCGGTGCCGGCTGCGGTATAGACTGAGCCGGTTGAACATTGAGCGACGGCGCCGGCTTTATGGCGGCAAACATTAACGCATCCAGCAGGTTATTTTGCGCTACTGCCCGTCCCTCGATTAGTTCCGGGTTGCTTTTCGCCAGTGGCCCCAAGCGGGCTTGAGGTTCCTGCGCCAATTGCTCCAGTGTGAACTTGCCGCTGGCATAGCGCGACAAATGGGATTCATAAAACAGGCCGCTGCCAGCTACTGTACGTACCAGCATGGGCGCCAGTAAATGTGCTGCCGGCGCCACCGGCAAACGCCATAGTGGCGCGCTGCCTCGAACGGCAGCGATAGCGGCATCGCCTTGTGAACGTAGAATAGCGCTGATGGCGCGCGCAGTGCTGCTTAGCGTAGGCGTGCCGTCACCCGGCAACCGTCGGTCTGTGCCGTTGGCGCCGGACTCACCGGCTAATTCTGTACCCAGTTTCCGGTCGATCGCGGCACGCGACGGCAGCCTGGGGTCATTGGCATTTTTCTCGGAATCGGGAACCGGTTCCGGGCCACCGATGGTTACCTCCGGCTTCAATGGGATCAGATCGGTGCGCTGCGCCAGGGTGGTTGGCAGCAGCGTATCGACTAGAGGCGTAACACCACTCATGAGGGACGACTATCGACCGTAGGCTTGATGAAGACTTTGCTGGCGTTGCATGGAACCCATTAATTTACCCAATCGCGCCAGTTCCGGCATAACGAGATCGCGGATCGCGGCATCGTCGGCGATTATCTTGCACAACAGCTGGTATTTTTGCTCGACTTGGGCTGCATTGAGCACTTGCGCCGGTTCGGTCTCCTTCAGGCGCTCGACGCAGGCGCAAAACGCAACCTCCTCCATCGCCATCGCCTCCCAATTGCCGGCGCGTGCAAATTGCAGCATGGATGCGGTCAATACGGCGATTCGCTCGTAGCATTGCATAACCAGATCCTGAGATCCCATATCACCCTCTTTTATGGATGGGTTGACGCCGCTGGCGCAGCCGGCGTTGCACTTTGCCTGTTGAGCGTATCGATTTCTCGCCATGCGGAACCAAGGCTTTCCAGCAGCCGGTCCGCTTCATCCAGCAATCCCGAATCGTTGCGCAGGTTTGCATACAGCAGGCGCTGGTTGATGTAGTCGTACAGCCCGGTCAGATTGTTTACCAGTTCAGCTCCCTCTGGACCACCCGCTTCAGCATCAAGGGCAGCCTTCAAGCCGTTGTCAACAATGTTGATTGCCTTCGAAATCGCATTGCCCTTGCCCTGGATATTCTGGCTCTCCATATGACAGCGTGCCAAGGCAATAGCCGCCCTGGCGCCGTCGAACAGCATCGTGATCAACTGGAGCGGAGACGCGTTCTCGACTGCGGTTTCGAGACCGATCTTGGCATAGGCATTGGCCATATTTCTGGCGGCCGCTTGCGGTGGGTACATGAAAGCCCCTTTATTTCTATTTTTTGCTGGACAGCGACGCAAACTGCTGAGTCAGATAGGAACTGGTCTGATTCATCTGACTTACCAGCCTATCGAGCTGCGTGAATTGGAGCTTATAGAACGCCATCCTTGCGTCGATCTGGTCTTGCTTTTTCGAGTAGTCCTTGTCGAGCGATTTGAGGGTGTTATTCACGCCATCCTGGGCCGCTTTCAACAAACCGTCGGTAGAGGTAAAGCCGTCTATCAGATCATCCATTTGCCGGCCGTAGCCGCCGCTGCCATTCACGCCGGAAAACAGGCTCGCCACGCCATCGAGATCGCTGTCGAGTGCCGCGCTGAGCTTGGTCGAATCGACCGTCATAGTGCCATCCAAGGCGATAGACACGCCGACTTGCGACAGAACCGTCAGTGTCCCGCTGGTCTGCGGCGTGTTCAGCAAATTGCGGATGCGCGACTCAATACTTTGCAGCGTCGAATCGCCGAGCAGTATCGAGCCGCTCTTGTTAGTGGCATCATACGCGCTCAATTTGCTGGCAGTGCTATGCAGGCTGTTATACGCACTGACAAACGCGTTGATCGCGGTGGTCATCGAAGCGGTATCCTTGGTCACCGCCACCGTGCTGTTGCCGGCGCTGGCTAGCGTCATCGTCACGCCTTGGATCGCGTCCTGCACGCTGTTGGTAGCAGACGTGACAGCAATGCCGTTGACCGTCAACGAAGCATTCTGCGCGACCATCGTTTGCTGCAGATTCTGGGTTCCCGCCGGATCATACGCCAGCAGGTTCGACAGCGCGGCATCGCCTGCGACCGTGATGTTCATGCTGGAAGTCTCGCCGGTGGTTGTCGAAGCCAGTACCAGCCGGTACGGCGTGCCGCTGCCATCGTTGACGATAGTCGCAGTGACGCCAAGCGCCGAGTCGGCGTTGATGGCATCGCGAATGCCGGTCAGCGTATTATTGGAAGCATCGATCGTCAGCATTTGTGCGCTGCGGCTGGCATCCGCGGTGAAAGTAGCGCCGCTGTACTGGCCGTTGCCATCGAGCGTACCACCGGAAATCGTCCCGAACTGGATGGTCACCGTGCCACTGCCGATTGCGGCGCTGCTGCTGGCAACGCCGGCCGCCACTATCGTTTGCGCCTGCGCCAGTTGCGTGACGTTGACCGCATAGGAACCGGCCACCGCAGTCGAGGTCGAGCTCACCCCAAGCACGCCGGTCGCCGACGAAGATGCCGTGACCCCCTGAAACAGCGTCGACGCCGACAGATTGCTGGCTGCTGTTTGCAGCGCACTCAAAGCCGATTGCAGTTGGCCATAGGCGGACAGCTTTGCGCTATAACTGGATTGCTGTTGTTGAATCGCCTGAAGCGGCGCGTTTTCGGCGCTTTGCAGGTTTTGCAGCAAAGAACTCAAATCGAGTCCCGATCCGATGCCCAGCGAAGAAATAGTAGTCATATTAGTTCCTGTCAAATTTCGCAGATTAGGTTTAGCACCGAAACCCAACGTCAGCAGTTAATCGTTGAGGGGTGCCACACTCACCATCAACCTACATTCATCTGAACGAGCCGCAAACCGGTCATGCAGTCTGCTCGACCAGCAGTCCCTGCAACTTGTCGAGCGCCTTCGCGATCCGCACAACATCCTCGGAGGGTATCTGGCGAATCAGCTTGCCGCTTTCCTTGTCGATCACCTTGACGATCACGTCCTTATAATCAGGGTCGATTTCAAACTGCACGCCAATTGCAAGAGTATCGAAGGTGTGATTGATACTCTGCAGCACATGCCGCACCTGCTTTCCTTGATCGGCGTTGGAAGTATCATCGCTCCCCGCCATCTTGTCCGCGCCACCGGGCGCGACAACCGCGACTGTTTGCTGGACAGTCGTTTGCTGCCGTGTGGCCACGTTCATCTGCCACACATCGTCAACAGTAGATGAATTGATTGGAGAAATCGTCATCATATGCTCCCTATCAAAACGCTGTCCGCTCATGCCTGCAGAACACGCCAAGCAAAACCGGACAGCGCACGCAAGCAAGTCCTTGCGCTGACTGTTTCATACAACCTCAACAAGAGGTGAACCGTCAATGCCCAGCCACGAAATTGCACGGCTGGGCATTGACGAGTCTGCGCCGATAATTAACGCAGCAGTGACAACACGCCTTGGGTTGACTGGTTAGCCTGCGACAGCACCGAGGTGCCGGCTTGCTGCAGGATCTGCGCGCGGGTCATGTTCGACACCTCAGTTGCATAATCAGCATCTTCGATGCGCGAACGCGAAGCCGACAGGTTGATGATTGTCGTGCCGAGGTTGGAAACAGTCGACTCGAAACGGTTCTGCAGTGCGCCCAGCGCGCCGCGTGTCGTATCCACCGTGGCCAACGCCGCATCCAGTGTGGACAGGTTGCCCGTGCTGACGTCAAACGCGTTGATACCCAAGGTCGTCGTGTCGGAAGCACCAGTAGTCGTGATGGTGATGGTCTCGCCATCGTTGGCGCCGACCTGGATGTCCATGGCCAGGGCCGCGTTCAGCACTTTGGTGCCGTTGAAGTCGGTTTGCGCTGCCACACGGTCGATTTCAGCCAAGCGCTGATCTGCTTCAGCCTGAATGGAGGCGACGTCGGCGGTCGAGTTGGTGCCGTTCTTGGCCTGTACGCTCAACTCGCGAATACGCTGAATGTTGGCGTTGATTTCCTTCAACGCACCTTCAGCGGTCTGCGACAGCGAGATACCGTCGTTGGCGTTGCGTTGCGCCTGACTCAGGCCGCGGATGTTGGCGGTGAAGCGGTTGGCAATCGCTTGACCGGCTGCATCGTCCTTGGCGCTATTGATACGCATGCCTGAAGACAAACGCTGGATCGCCGAATTGAGCGACAACTGCGATGTGTTCAGGTTGTTCTGCGCAAGCAGCGACATAGTATTGGTATTGATGATTTGGGGCATGATTGGGGCTCCTGTAAAAGACAATAAATGACGCTATAACGTTGATCCCACCTTCCAGTGAAAGACGAGCCATCGTTGATTTAATTATCGGCAAGCATCTTCGAAATATTTAGGGCAGTTATAAAAATAATTTCTTTGAATCAAGATTCTCCTTCGCCATTGCCCCTCTATCTACTATCATTCCTGAGGGTCGTCATGCCATATTCACAACACCATCCCAAAAGCTTGAGTGGCTACCCCATCACGGCACAAGGACGTCATGTGCGCGTAGCCCCGCACCTGACCGGAATCGTCAACACCAGTGTGCTCAGCGCGTTCCGTTTGTCGGGGAGGGGGCATTGCCGCTCTTGCATTCCAGTGAACACGCTTGCACCCAGTCGTCGAACATGCCAGTGGCACTCAAATATGCACTGCCAAGGAAAAATCAAATTGAGAGCGATTGCCTCATGCCGCGCTGCTTTAAGCTCTCAAATAATTTGAGTGGTGATCGTATGCCTCGCTTCGTCAGCAGAAACAAGAGCCCGACCCCCAAGAACAATGCGGAGGACGGCTCGGGTATTGGAGAAGGTTCGGGTATTGAAGAAGCTAGCGAGAATCGGATGTTGTCGAAATAGGCATCTCCCGGCACACCACCTAGGAAGTCCTCAAACATCAAATGTACGGAATTCCCGTGCGCGCCCCCAAACCAGACAATAGGCGCCACGAAATCGTATATATAGTTATGCCATTTTCCATCATCGACGAGAGTTGCAGTAGCACCACCGGCTGTACCAGTTGCGTAATACCACTTGACATTCCCCCCAAAACCACTGGAGAACCCGGCATAGCCACCGAGATCTCCCAAGATTGAACCATTTACAGCAAGCCCCAGATAATCGAATGAAGCCCGGTAGACCGTCCCCGGGGTAAGGTTGAACAGCTGCTGGCTGTAGATATCTCCGCCGGAGATCAACTTCGTAAACGCGAGCACGTGATTCCCTGCATTCAGAGGATCGTTTACCACTACTCCATGGTGTGCTCCTCCGCTCCTCCCTGTCCATTGTGCCAACCCATTTTCGAAACCATCAATGAACATGGGAGTCGCATGACTCGCGCTGACAATACAAACGCTCATGAGTACAGCATGGAGCAGCCATGCGAATTTCTTGCTGAAAAACGTCATATAGATTGTCCTTTCGGTGTTTTTAGAATTAAGGAAGCGCAGAACAAATCAAGTTTCGCAGGCTCAGCGGCGTAGTGCGGATTT
>CBINHE010000037.1:0-39463 GCA_966250375.1 uncultured Oxalobacteraceae bacterium | reverse complement strand
AACGTTTGTGCCTTAGCATCGGTTGGCCACATCACGGGAATAAATCCGCGTTTCCTTAATGCGTGAAATGGCTTTACCTTAATGAAAGCTTTCACACTATCGCGCCGAATTCAGTTTCCTGAAACCAACTTTTACATCCTACTATGGTTTCCAGAAACCAACAATTTACACCTGCAACTGATCCATGCCATATTCAAGGGATAGTTCCGAGAGCATTCAAAAGACGTTGGCGAACATCAGTTTATTTTTTGATTCACCCATCAGGTGAGTGTGACAGTCCGCGCAACGCCGCGTCAGTATTGGACTTCGCCCCTTCCAGCAATTTCAACTGCCGGAAGTAGACTCAATGCATTCGAGGAACATCCACGTCGGTCATTGCCTGCGGCCCCCCAGTGAACAACTTATTCGAGAATGGCATAGGAAACATGGGGCTCAAAGCTGAATCGCTGGATGCGCAAGGAGGCCAGATTCAATGAATCCAGCACCGCTCGTGTTTCTCCTGGCCACAAGGTGTTATTCAGTTCGTCGAAAATAATGACCGCCCCCTTTGGCATGCGCGGCAAGAAGTGCTCAATGGCGGCTTTGGTTGGTTCGTAAACATCGAAATCCAAATGCAGCATCGACACGATCGTGTACGGATGTTCTTCGAGAAAGCGCGGGATTTCCTCGCAGGCATCTCCCCTGACAAGGGTAACTTTCGGTACGTGGCCGATAAATCGGTTCGCGTCATAGAGGGAGATGCATCGATGCAAATCATCCCAACTGTCCGCGGCATAGCCGCCGGCCTTGAGTTCGGCATTGGTACTGGCACCTTGCAGGTCAGCTTGGTCCAGGCTTGCGAAACCGGAAAACGTATCGAATCCGATAATGCGCCGCTGCAGATTCACGGGTTCGAGAATCGAGCTCAATTGCGCGAACATCATCAATCCGCCTCCCCAATTGACGCCGCATTCAATGATGCTGCCCTGAACCGGCAATACCAGCTTGAAGATCTCGTACAGCGCCATGTAGCGCGCCATCGACTGGCGGGAGGTGTACTTGGGGAAGTTCTCCATTTTTTCGACCAGCGTGCCACTGCTGTCGTCGATGTATTGCTCCATGTCGCGGCGATAGTCGACCTCGCGTACGGTGCTTCTGGTTTCAGCCCTGAAGCGTGAAGGGTCCTTGGGCATCATTGGCGTCTCCGTCATGTACGATTGCGCGGCCGTATTACATACTGCGCCTGGGTTTTCAAAACACTATCGGCAGGTACATCACCGGTGACGATCAGGCCGGATGGAATGAGCGAGCCGTTGCCTATGTTGAGGTAGGGCTCCAGCATCACGTTCATTCCGAATTTCACCCGATCCCCGATTGTCACCGCGCCGGACGTGACAGAGCGCGGGCCGAACGTGCAATGGCTGCCGACCACGCTATGGTGTTCTATACAGACGTGGCTGGCCAGGAAGTTGTTGTCCCCCATGATCACGCATGCGCCGAGAAAACCGTTTGCCATGATCAGATTGCCGACGCCGAGCTGGACGTTTGTTCTCATCACCGTGGCGGGATCGATCACATTGGTGAATTTGATGCCTTTGGCACGCATCGACTCGAACAAGGAGGCTCGCTCTTCGATACTTGCGGTGACCACAATGATGGCGGCGTCGAACAGGTCCTGTTGCCATAATTCGTCCACCATGGCATTGGCGCCCAGAACAGGAACACCCAGCATGGTTTTGCCGTGCAAGGCGGTGTTGTTATCAAGGATACCGACCGCGCGCTGGTGGGTGGTGCGATTAATGGCATCAATGGTAATGCTGCCGCCGCCACCGCCGCCGCCGATCAGCAACACTCTCTCTCGCCGTGCTGCCGGGTAGCGGTCATCGGCCAGATCGCGCAACTCACGTTCAGGTTGATTTGCCGCCATGACATCCGCTTCCGTCACTTGGCGGTCGCCCAAGCGCTTGGCCAGCGCCTCGATATCGATCCCCAGTTTGGTTGCGACCAGTTCCGCCTTCTTGGTCCATCGGCGTACCGGAGGTACCCTAGTGGGGCTCGCTTGCGCCTGCAGCACTTTTTCTACCGAGTCATTCGCCTTATCCAGCAAGACAGCCAGCGGTTCACCGGTTTTTACTCTGGCGCCAACCGGAAATAGCGGCATGAAAAAACCGCCGTCCTCCGACTCGATATCCATTGCGGTTTTGGTCGATTCGACAGCGGCTACAGTTTGCCCCGCAACGATCTGTTGACCCGGTTCGAAAAACCATTTGATGATTTCCGCGCTATCTTCATTACTATTGAGCACGGGCATTCTGATAATCAGACTCAAGCAAGCACCTCTAAAATAGTCTTCTCAATCTTGGACTCGGTAATCAGTACTTCATCCTCTAATTTTGCCGCACTGGGAATGACTCGGTCATCGGAGGCCAACCGCCGTATCGGATGCGCAAGCTTCGCGAATGCTTTCTCATACAGAAGGGATGCGATTTCGCTGCCCCAATTAAAACCGGCGGTGCCCTCCTCCACCACAATCACTCTGGACGCTGGGTGGATTGCTTCAACCAGTGTGTTGATCGGAACGGGCCTGAGACTGGAAGGCATGACACAGGTCATGTTGATCTCCTCATCGGCAAAACGCTCCATGATGGGAAGAATCAGACGGCTAAGCCCGCCATAAGCAATCAAGGTAGCATCCGGGAGACCACTCGAAAAGTTGCTGACGATGACTGTCGGATAACCGTCAATCTCGTCCACAGTCGTTACGCGCAGCTTGCCGCTGCCGGCAATCAACGGCAGTGGATACAGTGCCTTGTTTTCGATAAACAAAACCGGACTTTCATCGTTCAGTACTGCATGGTGCAAAAGACGTCCGGGAGAATGTGCATGGCTGGGTGCGACCACATGCAGGTTCGGTATCCCGAGAAACATTTTCTCGATAGTCTGGCTATGGGTGGCCCCATAACCGCGTCCTCCCCCCATCGGAGTCCGAATCACCACGGGCACAGTGACGCCGGGGTACATGCCGGAGAATTTGCAGATGTGGTTGACAATCTGATCTGCGCACAAGGTCAGGAAATCGCCGAACATGATCTCGACAATCGGACGCAGTCCACGAATCGCCATGCCGGCTGCTGTCCCCGTGATGCCCGCTTCACTGATCGGCGTACTCAGCACGCGACCGGGATACTTGATTGACAAGCCTTTGCTGACCTTGAACGCGCCGCCGTAAGGATCGACCAAGTCTTCACCCAGCATGAAGACACGCTCGTCTTCGCCAAACATGGCATGCAGTGACGACTGCAAGTCCGAGAGATAGGTCGTCATTGTGTAATCTCCCGCTTCAATTCGGAAGCCAATGCGGAAATCGATGCCCTGATTTTGCTTTCAATTTGCTCACACCAATCTGGATCGAGTTGTTCTCTGGCCCGAATCAACGGAGCGCGGGACAGGTGATACCGGATTTCTTCCGCATCGCGCAAATCATCTCCCTTGCTATGCGGTCCGAGACGATAGGTGCGCAAGAACAGCATCCTCGGCTCGCACATCGTGCGAATTTCATTCACCAGGCGGGCGGCCGTGTCCGCGACGAGCAGCACGTCATTACCATCGATATCCGTTACCGGCACCCCGAATGCCGGCGCCCTGCTCGCCAGATCGCCGGCATGCTGCGTGCTCCAATGGGTTGTCTGCGCGTAGCAGTTATGTTCCACCGCGAACAGCACCGGAAGTTTCCACACTGCCGCAATGTTTAACGCCTCATACAGGGCACCTTCAGCCATCGCGCCATCGCCCAGGAATACCGTGGCGATGGCATTGTTGCCTTTTGCCTTCTCCGCGAAGGCCATTCCCACCGCGACAGGAGGCATTCCCCCCAGCACGCCGTTGGTATAAAAGTTTTTCGCGTGGATGTGCTGGCTGCCCCCAATGCCTTCGCAGATACCCGATGGCAGTCCCATGATTTCCGCCAGCAGTCCGCGCACATCTCCGCAGTGCGCCAGAAAATGGCCGTGCCCCCGGTGATTGGAACAAACGATATCGCGGGATTTGTCGAGCGCCGAGATCACGCCGACAGCCGTTGCCTCTTGACCAAGGCAGGTATGCACTGTCCCCCGTAGGAATCCTTCCGAAAAAAGCGAAAGCAAGGTCTCTTCGGTTGCCTTTATCAAGCACATTTGCTCGTAGAAGGACTGCAAGCGGCTGATTTTCGGTGCGTCCATGATCACTTGAATACCAATCCCTGCCCCGTGGGCAATTCCAGCACCTCATAGCCGCGCTCCGCCAGCCATGGGTCTTCAGCTAGTTTTTGCCCCCGGTACGCCAGCCAGCCGTAATCATCGAGCACCAGAATACCGCCCGGGGAGATCCGATCAAACAGGCGATCCAACGCGCCGATTTCGGCTGGCACATTGTTTAGGTCGATATGCAAAAAGGAAATGGTTTCCGGTGAAATCTCGTCGAGCACCTGCGGCACGGAACCCTTGGTTATTTTCACATTTGGGAACGCCAAAAAACGCTTTTTGACGTTATCGAAGAGCGTTGCGCCGTGCTCGGGCATGGCGTGGTGAACCATCGAATCGTCGTGCTCGAAAAGGTCGTAGAGATAGTAGTTCTTACCCGAATTAGCAAAATCCACATAGTCGCAGATGATTCTGGCAGAGGTACCCTTGTAGCACGCACACTCGACAAAATCACCGGGTATTTTTCGGGTAATGACGCTCTTGGCAGCCCAAGCCAATACATGATATCGCCAGGCGATGGCCTGCTCGATTTCGGTTTCGGCATGAGCCTTCCAAGCATCAACGAAAGCTTTGTTTTCCAGGAATCCGAGATTGCGCCCGATGGTGAAGAGGTTGTCGCCGGCATAAATGCCGTCGGGCGAAGTGCTATTCACCGCCTGTTGAATGCCTTGAATGAAGTCAGGATTTTTGATGCCAAAAAAAACGGTGGAGAGAAGGTTCATTACCCCTCCTTATGCGGCAATGCGGCGTAGAAAGCCGTCCGGCGCCGACGTAATAAGCAGGCGGTCTTCCACCGAACGGTCGATCTCGAACTCAGGATGCTCCTTCATCCATGCCCAGATTGCTGTCTTCGGATTATTGCCTTTGCCCCAAGGACGGTCCGTCCAGACATAATCGGCAGGCATATCTTCCACGAAGGTATCAAACACCACGCAATAGCTGCCTACGCTGACCAGGCCCGCATAGGCGTTGAGTTCGGCCAGGACATGGTCGTGGGTGTGATTGGAATCGAGGCAGACCAGCACTTTCTTTTTGCCAGCTGCGCATGACTGTACCTGGCGAATCACTTCTGGATCGATGCTGGAGCCTTCTATCAGGGAAATGCGCTTGGCCAGCGGATGCTGTTCAATCGCCTGGCGGTTATGCGAACGGATTTCGATATCCACGCCCAGCACCTCCCCGTGACCTATCATTTCCAGCATCGATGCGGACAGCATCAAGGAGCCGCCGTGCGCAACGCCGGTTTCGATAATCAAATCCGGCTTGACGGCCCAAATGATCTCCTGCATCGCCATGGCATCCATCGGCAGTTGAATCATCGGGCGGCCCAGCCAGGAAAAGGTGTTCATGTACTTTTTTTCCAGCGCCATCGCCCGCCATGCATTGGATAGCGCGCGGAATTCTTCATCCTTGGAGAATGAGGCAATGCGCTTCTGTTTCTCCTCGCGATAATCTGGATGGGCGTCGGGTGTCGTTTCGAGGTAAGTCATTCAAAGTCCTTTTTGCAGACGATAGCTTTGGAGAAAAGCAGGAAAATAATCGGAGAAACGCCGGGGCGAGAACTGAAAACGGGTTTGGGCTTTTGTAATATCGATCGCGGTAAAACCCCAAGTGGATGCATTGGGGGCGACGGCAATCTCGAATCCCATCTCCTTTGCCAGCGCATCGGCGATTTCTCCATTTTCGGTTGCTTCGCCGCTGGCAACGTTGTAAATCCCGGTTTCCGGGGACAGCGCGATGCGGGTCAGCAATTCCACCGCATCGTCGATGAAAAGATAATCCTTCCTGGAGGCCAGGGAGGTCCGGAATATCACCTTGCCAGTACGACATCCTTCTTTCAGGAGCTGATCGATGAAGATGTCCGGGTCCGGGCGCAAACCAACCACGTTCGACAGCCGCGCCACTTTCATATTCGGTTTGCCGCCGTGCAGGCACAGCGACTCTCCCATGAGCTTGGAAATATTGTAAAGGTCGCCTGGGTTGTTCGGGTTCACCAGAAGCGATGCGGTTTCGGCAGTATTTTCCAAACCGGCATAGACCCGGGTGCTGGAGAGATAGGTCAGAGAGGTGAAATTTCCAGTCTGGATCAGGCGTCGCAGCACGCAAACATGCGCCTCCACCGTATCGAGCGGTCTGGACCGGAAATCCGCCGTCAGACCAATCGCGTAAATGACATGGCCGAGAGGACGGGTATAGAAGGATTCATCCCCCCTCCCCGGCAAATTGCAGCAGTAGCCTCGGTGCTGCAGGTAGCGCGCCAGATGGCTTCCGATGAAACCACCGCTACCCAGCACGGTAATACCGGTCTCAGTCATGTGGCGCCTCCGGTGCAGCATCGCTCACGCCGGCATATTCCGTTGGATTCAGCATTTCCCGTTGCGCATCTCGTTGCGATATCTCGCTCACCGTCTCCGGCCACTGGATGCCCACTGCCGGATCGAAAGGATTGACCCCGCTCTCCGCCTGCGCAGAGTAAGCAGCGGTTACCAGATACACAATCTCTGCATCGTCGGACAGTGTCTGAAATCCGTGTGCAAAGCCGGGAGGAATGACAAGGCTTTCCTGGTTATCTGCGGAAAGCTCCGTGCCGAACCAGTGCAGAAAGCTTGGAGAACCGCGCCGCAAGTCCACGGCAACGTCAAAAATGCGCCCGGCCACGCACGTCACTACCTTGCTTTCGGCATGCGGCGGGTACTGAAAATGCAATCCCCGGATCGTACCGCGCTGTCTGGAAAACGAATGGTTGATCTGGGCAAGCGGTTTGGCAAGACCGATGGCAGCGAACTCTTGCGCGCAATAAAGGCGCGAAAAGAACCCGCGATCATCGCCAATCGGCTTGCGCGATACGCGCCACACGCCTTGCAGCGTGGTCGGGCGAAATTCGAAGCGAGCGGTCGAGACGATACTCATGCGTATTCCTCGATCTGCGCCAGCGTGACGGCTGCCATGTCAGCGCCGAGCAGCCAGGATTTATGCCAACTCACCGTGTTGCGCAGCGCGGTCTGGAGCGTCCAGCGCGGTTGCCAGCCTAGTTCATTCCGGGCGCGAGCGATGTCCAGCCGCAGCAATCCTGCCTCATGCGGATGCTGGCCGCCGTGAGGAAAGTCGATTCGCGCCGCGTCGCCCCACAACCCGGCCACGGCCTCGGCCACCTCGCCTACCGTGGCATCGCCGCTCGCATCGGGTCCGAAATTCCAGGCATTGGCAAAACGGGCACCGTCCACCTCCAGCAGCGCCTGCGTCAGTTGCAAATAACCGGAAAGGGGTTCCAGCACATGCTGCCAAGGGCGCACTGCGCCCGGATAACGCAGGTTCACGGCACCGCCTGCCGCAAAAGCCTTCAGGCAATCGGGCACCAGTCGATCCTGCGCCCAATCTCCGCCGCCGATCACATTCCCGGCCCGCGCCGTGGCGATACGCGCCGGATGTCCGTTAGGACAGGCATAAAAGCTGGCCCGATAGCTGGCGGTGACGATTTCGGCTGCGCCCTTGCTGGCGCTATAGGGGTCATGCCCGCCCAGCGGATCGGTTTCGCAATAGGGGCGCATCGATTCGAGGTTGTCGTACACCTTGTCGGTGGTGACGATCACCACCGCTTCCACACTGTCGGTTGCGCGTATCGCTTCCAGCACATGGGCCGTACCCATGACGTTGGTAGCAAAGGTAGCGACAGGGTCGGCATAGCCGGCCCGGACCAAGGGTTGCGCCGCCAGGTGGAACACCACGCGCGGCCGAGCCGCGGCCAGCGCGGACTTGAGAGCGGCAAGATCCGCTAGATCCGCCCGAATATCGGAAGCAAGCGCTGCCGACACGCCGGCTGCCTCGAACAGACTGGGCGAAGTAGGCGGGTTCAGCGCATAGCCATGCACCCGCGCCCCCAATGCATGCAGCCACAAAGCCAGCCAGCCACCCTTGAACCCGGTGTGACCGGTGAGAAAAACAGAAGTGTCCTGCCAGGTCTGTGGCGATACAGCCATCACCATACCTTCCATGGCGCGCTACCCGACTGCCACAACTGTTCCAGCAGGTTTTTCTCGCGCAAGGTATCCATCGGCTGCCAGAAGCCATCGTGCTGGAACGCCATCAGTTCGCCGGCGGCGGCGAGACCCGACAGCGGCTCCTGCTCCCAGCTTGTCGCGTCGCCATCGATGCGCGTCAGACAGCCCGGCGAGAGGACGAAAAAACCGCCGTTGATGAGTCCGCCCTCGCCTCTCGGTTTCTCGGTGAAGCCTTGCACCACGTCGCCTTCCATATTCAGCGCGCCGTAGCGCCCCGGCGGCAGTACCGCCGTCACGGTAGCTTGCTTTCCGTGTTCCAAGTGGAATGCCAGGGACGCGGAAATATCCAGGTCCGCCACACCGTCGCCGTAGGTGAAGAAAAAGGCATCCTCGTCATTCACATGCTCCGCCACCCGCTTCAACCGCCCGCCTGTCATCGTATCTTCGCCGGTATCGACCAGCGTCACCCGCCAAGGTTCGGCCTTGTGGTGGTGAACTTCCATGCGATTGTTCTCCATGTCGAACGTGACATCGGACATGTGGAGAAAATAATTGGCGAAATATTCCTTGATGAGGTAGCCCTTGTAACCGCAGCAAATCACGAAGTCATTCACGCCGTGCGCGGAATACATCTTCATGATGTGCCAAAGGATGGGCTTGCCGCCGATCTCGATCATCGGTTTTGGTTTGAGATGGGTTTCTTCGCTGATGCGGGTTCCCAGGCCGCCGGCAAGAATGACGGCTTTCATGTTTTTTTCTCGCTCCACTTGATCCACATTTCCCGATATGCGGCCTCCACCTTGCGGGCGAAGCCCGGCTCGTCCATCAGCGGCCCGGCTTCCATCTCGCTCCGCAGTCCGGCGCGTATCGCCGCCAGCGCCGGCAAGTCGGACGCCAGCGCCACCGCCTTTTCTATATATTCTTCTTCGCTGCGGGCGATCCATTCCGGATGGCCGACGCCTTCCAGGATACTGCTTCCCAGCCGCCCGACGCTGGGTCGCCCCGCCAAGGTGATGTAGGGCACGCCCATGTACAGGGTTTCAAACAAGGTTGTCCCCGAATTGTGCGGAAAGCAGTCCAGCCCTATGTCCATCTCGCGCAGCAGGTCCCACGGCGGACTATGGAAGCCGATCATGAGCCGTTCCGGACCGATTCCGTGCGCGGCGAAGCGCTCCGTCAGCAATGCCTGTGTCTCTGGCGTTTGGAAATTGAGGCTGTCTATGACCAGTTGCGCATTGTCCACGCGTTTGAGTATTTCAGACCACACCCGGATCGTCCGGTGGTTGATGCGGATCGCGCGCGTCAATGTGCCAAAAGTGACTTTCCCGTGCCGCGCCGCCGGCAAAGGCGATACCGGCCCCATCCCTTCCGCCGGTCGATAGACAAAGCCTGGTGTTGCCAACCGCCACGGGGCTTCCGAAAACAAGCTCTCACTGCCCTCAGGGCTGCTCACGCTGTCGGTCAGAAGATAGTCGATTGCCATCAGCCCGGTGGTGTAGCCATATCCCAGCCACGACAGCGACACCGGCACCGGCTTGCGTGCGAACACCTGCAAGCGATTTCCCTCTGTATGGCCGGCCAGGTCCACCAGAATATCGATGCCGTCAGCCCGGATACGCTCTGCCAGTGCATCGTCGGACAATCCCACCGTGGGAATCCAGTGATCCGCATATGTCCGGTAACGCTGGGTCTGCGCATCTTCCTGGCGCAGTTCGGCGTAGAGATACACTTCCACCGCTTGCTTGTCATGATGCGCCAGCAAAGGTTCCAAAAAAAACCGTACCGAGTGGTTGCGAAAATCCGGCGATACATAGCCGACTTTCAGCCGCCGCATCGCGTCCCGGCTGTTCGTATGGTCCCGCCAGGCGCTGCGATGCGGCAAGCCAATGCGCTCGTTGTAGTTGCCGTACGCCGCAAAGATTTCCTCTGCGGACTTGTCGGCATCGTAATTCAACAGAAAAAGCAGGGCTTGGTGCGCGCGCACACGATCTGGCTCAAGCGCAAGCGCGCGGCGCTGGCTGGCTTCCGCTTCTGCGAAACGCATCTGCTCGGTAAGCACGGCCCCCAAATTTCTATGCGCGTCGGCCAAATCCGGATCGAGCTGCACTGCCCGGCGCAGAGAAGCTTCCGCCTCCATGAATCGGCCATGTGCTCGAAAAATGACGCCCAGATCGATATGCACTGCGGGATCGTCCGGCGACAGCTCAGCCGCTCTTTGCGCCGGCGCCAGCGCGTCCATTATTCGCTGCTGCGCCAGCAGCGCCATCGCCAGCATCTTCCAGCCGAATCCCCGTCTTGGGAAACGCGCTGTGAGCGAGCGCGCCATCGTTTCCGCTTCGCCGAACCTGCGTTGTTTCCAACAGTTCAATACTGCCTGACGTTCCTTGACGCTTTCTTCTCCGCCTCCGCTACGAGGCGCTTTCGATGCAGCGGATTTCCCGGGCCGCAGCGCCTTCGGTGCCGTCTGCGTTTTTTCGCTTTGATGGTTTGCCGACGACGTGACCTTGACGACGCCAGGCTCCATTACCAACTTCCCGGAAGCCTGTGCGGGCTCTGCCATGCGATGCACCAATGCATCGACAGACTCCCCCTGCAATACGCCATGCTGCCGCCCCAACTCCAGCGCCTGCGACGCGCCCTCCATCTCGCCGGCCAGCACCAGCGCCTGGATATAACTGAGCCAGTAACGCTGCTGCGCCGGGTCGGCCTGCAACGCAGCCGTCAGGTAAGGCAACGCCGCCTGGACCTGCTCCACTTGCACTGCCAGCACACCCAGGTTGTGGTTGGTTTCGGGGTGATTCGGATCTACTTCCAGAATGTTGCGATACAAGGTTTCGGCATCTTCGATATTGCCGGACTGGTGATATTCGATCGCCTGTTGCAGTATTTTTTGCAGCGCCAGCGCCTGCTCGGTAACGGCGGACGGTTGCGAGGTAGCAGTATTGGCCATACCTTCCGGGGAAGTTATCGGAGAAGGTTCAGCAATTGACATCGCCCGAACTCCACTTGATCCACATTTCCCGATATGCGGCCTCCACCTTGCGAGCAAATCCCGGCTCGTCCATCAGCGGCCCGGCTTCCATCTCGCTCCGCAGTCCGGCGCGTATCGCCGCCAGCGCCGGCAAGTCGGACGCCAGCGCCACCGCCTTTTCTATATATTCTTCTTCGCTGCGGGCGATCCATTCCGGATGGCCGACGCCTTCCAGGATACTGCTTCCCAGCCGCCCGACGCTGGGTCGCCCCGCCAAGGTGATGTAGGGCACGCCCATGTACAGGGTTTCAAACAAGGTTGTCCCCGAATTGTGCGGAAAGCAGTCCAGCCCTATGTCCATCTCGCGCAGCAGGTCCCACGGCGGACTATGGAAGCCGACCACGAGCCGTTCCGGACCAATTCCGTGCGCGGCGAAGCGCTCCGTCAGCAATGCCTGTGTCTCTGGCGCCTGGAAATTGAGGCTGTCTATGAGCAGTTGCGCATTGTCCACGCGTTTGAGTATTTCAGACCACACCCGGATCGTGCGGTGGTTGATGCGGATCGCGCGCGTCAATGTGCCAAAAGTGACTTTCCCATGCCGCGCCGCTGGCAAAGGCGATACCGCCCCCATTCCTTCCCGCCGCCGATAGACAAAGCCTGGTGTTGCCAACCGCCACGGGGCTTCCGAAAACAAGCTCTCACTGCCCTCAGGGCTGTTCACGCTGTCGGTCAGAAAATAATCGATTGCCGTCAGCCCGGTAGTGTAGCCATATCCCAGCCACGACAGCGACACCGGTGCCGGCTTGCGCGCGAACACTTTCAAGCGATTCCCCATCGTATGGCCGGCCAGATCCACCAGAATATCGATGCCGTCGGCCCGGATACGCTCCGCCAGTGCCTCGTCGGACAATCCCACCGTGGGAATCCAGTGATCCGCATACGTCCGGTAACGCTGGGTCTCCGCATCCTCTGATTTGCTTTCAAGCTGGAATACGGCATCTTCCTTGCTCGTTTTGCTCAATTCGGCGTAGAGATACACTTCCACCACTTGCTTGTCGTGATGCGCCAGCAAGGGTTCCAGAAAAGTTGACATGGAGTGCCGGCGAAAATCCGGGGATACGTACCCCACCTTCAGCCGCCGCGCCGTGCTCCGACAGTTTTCGTGGTCCCGCCAGGCGCTGTGGTGCGGCAAACCGAGAAGCTCGTTGTAGTCGCGGTACGCCGCAAAGATTTCCTCTGCAGACTTGTCGGGATCGTAGTTCAGCGTGAAAAGCAGAGCCGTTTGAAGCGACGGCGAGTCAGCCTCAAGCGCGATCCCGCGCCGCGTGCAGGCTTCCGCTTCGCTGAGCCGCCCCTGATCCACTAGAACCGAAACAAGACCTCGATATGCATCGACATTGTCTGGAGCGAGCTCCAGCATTCGACGCCAATGCACTTCCGCTTCGGCGTAGCGGCCCTGCTCTTGACACACCCCCGCGAGTTCTCTGTGTGCACCGTCCAAATCCGGATCGAGCTGCACTGCCCGGCGCAAACTAGCCTCCGCCTCGGTCAGCCGATTTTGGTAACGGAAAATCGTGCCCAAGTAATAATGCATGTCACCGGTATCAGGCCCGATCTCGATCGCGCGGCGCAAGCTAACCGCCGATTCCGTGAAACGGTGCTGCACGAAGAGGAAATATCCCAGCTCATAATGCGCGACGGCCGAATTCGGCTGAAGCTGTACTGCCCGGCGCAAGCTGGGTTCAGCCTGGGAGGGCTGCTTCTGAACATTGTTGATGAGGCCCAGAAGACTATGGACGTCGGGATCGTTCGGCAGCAGATTCGCAGCTCTTCGCATCGGCGCTTCCGCCTCCTCTGTCCGCTGCTGCCCCAGCAACGCCAACGCCAGCATCTTCCAGCCGAAGCCATCATTCGGACAGCGCAGAGTGAGCGTTCGGGCCATCGTTTCCGCTTTGCCGAACTTGCGTTGCCCGACGCAGTTCAACAATGCCTGGCACTCCTTCGTGGAAGGTTTTCTTTTATTTTCGCTAGACGCCCTTCCCGCCGGTTTTGCAGGCTGTTGCGCCTCCGATGGCGTCTGCGTTGTTTCTTCGTCTTGAAAGCACAGGGGCGGCGTCACCGTGACGACACCCGCTTCCAGCACCAATTTCGCCGGCTGGTCTGGCACCGCTATGCGTTTGGCGAGCCTGTCGACAGCCTCCCCTTGCAGTACGCCATGCTGCCGCCCCAACTCCAGCGCCTGCGACGCCCCCTCCATCTCGCCGGCCAGCACCAGCGCTTGGATATAACTGAGCCAGTACCGCTGTTGCGCCGGGTCGGCCTGCAACGCGGCCGTCAGGTAAGGCAATGCGGCTTGGGCCTGTTCCACTTGCACTGCCAGCGCACCCAGGTTGTGGTTGGCCTCGGCGTGATCCGGATTGACTTCAAGAATATTGCGGTACAAGGTTTCGGCATCTTCGAGGTTGCCGGACTGATGATGATCGATCGCCTGTTGCAGCATTTTTTGCAGAGCCAGCGTCTGCTCGGTGGTAGCGGACAGTTGCGAGGTAGTAATATCAGGCATGGTATTCAGTGAAATTCTTAAGGAATGCCTGGCGATTGATATGGCCAAAACCGTGAGAACGCGCTGCGGCTAAGCGACGCTGGCGGCGCGATCAGTGTTCCGCGGCGCTTCTTTACACCGGCATATTCATCACTTCCTGATAAGCGGCAACCAGGCGATTGCGCACCTGCAAACTCATCTGAAATCCAATGTTGGCTTTTTGCAAATCCACCATCACATCATTCAGCGTCACATTCGACTTTCCCAGTTCGAAATCCTGAGCCTGGCCGTATGCATGCTGTTGCGCGGCACTGACCCGTTGCAATGATTTCTTCAACTCGCCGGCAAAGCCGCCCTCGACCACCCCAGCGGAAGAAGCCACTTCGCCACCCGCCGCAACCGCTGTCGTGCGCAATTGTTGCAGTACTGATTCAATCGCCGATATTGACATATTTATTTACCTCTTGACCTGCTATGATGTTTCCACGGGGCATCACATTTTCCACCAATTGCGTTGATGTAAAAACAAGGAGGACCATGTGAAATTTCTACTTTACAAGGCATTCAGCGTAGCACTCTGCCTATATGCTGCATAACAGCAAGTAACGGCAAAAACCCCGGCTATTCAAGTGATTGAAATGCATACATGCCATCGACAATCACCAGCATCGGTTCAGGCTACGCTGGTGGTATCTGTGCATGCCTGCCGTTTGTTCCACCATGAAAAGAAGAATGTCTGCCCGACATTTCTAGAAAGCAGAAGCGCAAAGTGAAAGCCGATATCCATTACCGACTGCCGTCATTTAAGGCGCATGCATGAGTTCGGTGCCGATGACTGCCGCTAACGCGGCTTCCGCCACCAAGCTGCCCATGCTGCAGCAATTGCGTGCCAATCCACGCCTGCCTCTGATCCTTGGTGGCGCTGCTGCCTTGGTGGCGCTGATCGCCGCCGCGCTGTTGTGGAGTAGCGGGCCGGAATATCGGGTTCTGTACAGCAATCTGTCCGACCGCGATGGCGGCGCGATCGTTGCATCGCTGCAGCAGATGAATATTCCGTACAAGCTGGGCGAAGGCGGCGTGGTGCTGGTGGCTGCCAACCATGTGCATGAGGCGCGGCTGCGGCTGGCGTCGAACGGCCTGCCCAAGGGCGGCGCAGTTGGCTTCGAACTAATGGACAACCAGAAGTTCGGCACCACTCAGTTTGCCGAACAGGTCAACTATCAGCGCGCGCTGGAAGGCGAGCTGGCACGCTCGATTGAATCGATTTCCGCAGTAGAATCGGCGCGTATCCATCTGGCTCTGCCCAAGCAGTCGCTATTCGTACGCGACCAGCAGAAGCCAAGCGCTTCAGTAGTGCTGAAGCTGCGTCCCGGACGGACCATCGACGAAGCGCAAGTGGGTGCGATGACGCATCTGATTTCCAGCAGCGTACCGGAACTGGCTGCGAAAAACGTCACCATAGTCGATCAGAACGGCAATCTGCTGTCAGCACCGAATGCCGCGCGCGGGCTCGATGCCACTCAACTGAAATATACGCAAGAGATCGAGCAAACCTATACGCGGCGCATCGAGGCGATTCTGCAGCCGATCTTCGGCGAAGGCAATGTGCGCGCCCAGGTGGCGGCGGAAATCGATTTTTCAGTAATCGAAAACACCGACGAAAAATACCGCCCGAACCAAGAGCCCGGCAGCGCCGCAGTTCGCAGTCAGCAGTCCAGCGAATCGGATCAACAGAACGCTACGCCGGCGATCGGTGTACCGGGTGCGCTATCGAACCAGCCTCCTCCGCCGCCGGTTGCGCCGATCACTACCAGCAAGGATGGCGTCCCGCCTGCCCCCCGCACCGGCTCCAGCACGGCGCGCAAGGACGTGACCATCAACTATGAAGTGGACCGTTCCATCCGTCACGTGCAGCAAGGTGCCGGCACCATCAAGCGCCTGACTGCGGCAGTGCTCGTCAACCATCGCTCGGTGGTGAATGCGCAAGGCAAGCCGGTGTATCAGGCCCTCACGGCGGCTGAACTGGAAAAAGTCACCAACCTGGCGCGCGAGGCGATTGGCTACAAGGCCGAGCGCGGCGATTCGCTAAACGTGGTAAATAGCGCGTTCTCGAGCAATCCAGTGGCGACTCCGCCATTGCCGTGGTGGCGTGAGACGGAGAACATCTCGCTGGCCAAGACCGCCGCCAACTACCTGCTGGTGCTGATACTGGCGCTGGTGCTTTGGTTTGGCACAGCACGCCCATTGTTGCGCAAGCACTTGCAGCCGCCGGCGGTGGCCCCCACTGAAACCGAGGATCCGGAAGTCGCGGCCGCCAAGATGGATGCAGAGGCTGAAGAACAGGCCAAACTGACGGCTGAAGCCGAAAAACGCATGCTCGACCGTTATAACGAAAACCTGGAATTTGCGCGCGCTATCGCGCAGAAAGAGCCGCGCCTGGTAGCAATGGTAGTCAAGAACTGGATGGATGATCCGCATGAAAACAAGTGAAACAGGAGCAGGATTACGTAGAGGGGCCATTATCCTGATGTCGCTGGGCGAGGATGGCGCAGCCGGCGTATTCCAGCATCTTGCACCGTCGGAAATCCAAAAGCTCGGCGTCACGATGACGCAACTGCGGCATGTGGATCGGTCCGAGATCATGGAGGCTCTGGAAGAGCTCCGTCTCGAGTCCGAGCAGTTCACTACGCTGAATCTGGATTCAAGCACCTACATCCGCTCCGTGCTGGGCAAGGCGCTTGGCGGCGATCGTGCCGCCAGCCTGCTCGAAGACATCTTCGAGTCAAGAGAGACGCACGGCGGCATCGACGCGCTGAACTGGCTGGAGCCGGGCGAAGTGGTCGAAATGATCAAGAACGAACACCCGCAAATCATTGCGACGTTGCTGGTTCACCTGGACCGCAGGCGGGCATCGGAAGTGCTCGAATTGTTTACCGAACGCCTGCGCAACGACGTGGTTCTGCGCGTAGCGACCTTCGGTGGCGTACAGCCGGCCGCCCTGCAGGAACTGACCGACGTGCTGTCAGGATTGCAATCGGGAAAAGGGGTCAAGCGCCAAGGCTTGGGTGGCGTCAGGGCCGCAGCAGAGATTATCAACCTGCTGAGCTCCACGCTGGAAGAAAACGTGATCCAACATGTACGCGAACACGACGACACGCTGGCGCAACGGATCGTCGACGAAATGTTCCTGTTCGAAGATTTGCTGGAACTCGAGGATCGTGCGATCCAGTTGCTGTTGAAGGAAGTCGAATCGGAGTCGTTGATTCTGGCCCTCAAGGGTTCGCCGCAAGAACTGCGCGAAAAATTCCTGCGCAATATGTCGCAACGCGCCGCCGAGATGCTGCGTGAAGAACTCGAGCTGCACGCGCCGGTACGGGTTTCGCAAGCCGAGAGCGAACAAAAGAACATTCTGCAGACCGTGCGACGGCTGGTGGATGCCGGCGAGATCGTAATCAACGTCGGCGACGATTCGTATGTCTAACCAACTATCCAGCCTGTCTCCGGCCAGCGACAACGCACCTGCGGCGGTTTATGAGGCCGTGTCGCGCAAAAGCGCGCCCCAGGAGCGGATAACCGCATGGCAGCGCTGGGAAATGGCGGCATTTTCGGAACCGGGCTCCACCATCGCCGAGCCAGAACCAGAACCAGAACCGGTAGAGCCGGTGCTACAGCAGATCGAACCGGTACTGCTAATCGATGAAGCCGAACTGGAACGCCTGCGGCTCGAGGCACAACGCGCCGGCGAGATCGAAGGACGACAACTAGGCTATACGCAAGGACATGCTGAAGGTTGTAGCGCCGGGCGCGCGGCTGCGCAAAATGAAACGGAACGCCTGCGGGGGCTGGTGAGCGCGCTGCCGAATGCGCTACGCGGCGCGGAACGCGACATCGCCGAGGACCTGTTGTCGCTCGCGCTCGATATCGCCGGCCAAGTGCTGCGACAATCGCTGGCCGCCGATCCAGAGGCAATTCTGGTGGTGGTGCGCGAACTGCTGCGCGCCGAACCGGCACTGTCCGGCGCGCCGCGCTTGCTGTTGCACGCGGACGACGTGGCGCTGGTACGAAAATACTTGGGCGACGACTTGCAGACGGCTGGCTGGGCGTTGTTATCCGACGCCACCATTACGCGCGGCGGTTGCCGCGTACAGGCCGCCAGCGGCGAACTTGACGCGACATTGGAAACTCGCTGGGAAAGGGTCGCTGCGGCGCTAGGCCGCAGCGGAATTGCGCCGATTGCTCTAGGCGAACCACCGCATGATTAAAACCGCTTTGCCTGCTAACAACCCGCATCTGCGCTCATGGCAAAACATGCTGGGCAATGCACGCAATAGCGTTGAACACTGCGCCCCGATCGGCGCTTACGGACGACTGACCCGCGCCGTCGGACTGGTGCTGGAAGCGGTCGGACTGCGCTTGCCTGTCGGCAGCGACTGCCTGATTGAACTACCGGCCGGATATGCGCAGCGCACTACCGAAGCCGAGGTAGTCGGCTTTGCGAACGACCGTCTGTTCCTGATGCCCAAGAGCGAAGTCGCGGGTCTGGTGCCTGGCGCCCGCGTCTTTCCAAAATATGCAGCCCCTCCCGCCCTCTTCTCCAGTGGCGGTGGCAAAAGTGCCGAGCCGGGCAGCAAGCGGCTTCCGGTCGGCGAAGGCATGCTGGGGCGCGTGGTCGATGCATCCGGCCATCCGCTCGATGGTCTGGGGCCGCTTGATTTCTCGCGTGAAGCGCCGCTCACCGTGCCACCAATCAATCCGCTGACGCGCGCGCCGATCGATTCGGTGCTGGACGTGGGCGTGCGCGCAATCAATGCCTTGCTGACTGTTGGACGCGGCCAGCGCATGGGTCTGTTCGCCGGTTCGGGCGTCGGCAAAAGTGTGTTGCTGGGCATGATGGCCCGCTATACCAGCGCCGAAGTCATCGTGGTCGGGTTGATCGGTGAACGCGGACGCGAAGTCAAGGAGTTCATCGAGCACACACTAGGACCAGAAGGTTTGGCGCGCGCTGTGGTAGTGGCGGCGCCAGCAGATACATCGCCGTTACTGCGACTGCAAGGAGCCGCTTATGCGACCAGCCTGGCCGAATATTTCCGAGACCAGGGCAAGAACGTCCTGCTGTTAATGGACTCGCTAACCCGCTTCGCGATGGCGCAGCGCGAAATCGCATTGGCGGTAGGCGAGCCGCCCGCGACCAAAGGCTATCCGCCATCGGTATTCGCCAAACTGCCGACACTGGTGGAACGTGCCGGCAACGGCCAACGCGATGCGCAGGGCAAGGGTGGCTCCATCACCGCTTTCTACACAGTGCTGGCTGAAGGCGACGACCAGCAGGACCCAATCGCCGATGCTGCTCGCGCCATCCTGGACGGTCATCTGGTGCTGTCGCGCACCTTGGCCGAAGCGGGACATTACCCGGCAATCGATATCGAGGCGTCGATCAGCCGCGCGATGCCGGTCCTGATCGATGCTGCGCAATTCGATACGGTGCGCCGCTTCAAGCAGATGCTGTCGCGTTATCAGCGCAACCGCGACTTGATCAGCGTCGGCGCCTACGTTCCGGGTCACGATTTGCAACTGGATCAAGCAATCACGCTTTATCCGAAGCTGGAAGCGTTTCTGCAGCAGGAAATGCACGAACGCACCGATTATGAGGCGGCAAGCGAACGCTTGCATGCATTGTTCGGCGACAACCGTGGGTCATGACGCGCTATTTTGCGCGCCGTTTGTGAGAGGATGCCATGTCTACTACACTGCCACTGGCCACGCTGTTGGAACTGGCCCAAAACAAGACGCAAGAGGCGACGCGCCGCCTGGGCCAATTGCAAAGTGCACAAATCGACGCCGCAAAAAAAATGGAACTCCTGCTGCAATACAATCAGGAATATCACGAGATGATGCAAGCGCAGATGCAGGAAGGCGTGTCATCCTCCTGGCTGCGAAATTTTCAGCATTTCATCGCCACACTGGAAGGCGCCATCGAGCAGCAGCGCGCACTGATGGAGCAGGCCGACGCCAAGCTTGCACAGGGGCGCACCGACTGGCAGCAAAACAAGCGCCGCCAGAACTCGTTCAATACGCTGGCCGACCGGGCACGTCGGCAGGAGGCGCAAGTGCTGGATAAACGCGAACAACGCGACAATGACGAACGCGTAACCAGGCAGTTCCAGTTACGCGCGGCCGCATCGGAAGAATAAGCAGATCAACCCTATCGAGGAATGCCATGGCTTCAATCAGTTCATTCATCGTCGCGCCGAGCCAACAAGCCTCCCCAGTCTCGGGCAAGGCTGCACGCGACAGCAAGCAAAACCAGCATAACTCCGCCAGCTTTGGCGAGATGCTGAATCAGACGCTGACAACTGCCGAAGGCACGCCTGAAAAAGCAAGCACAAAGACCGCCGGCAAATCCGCGAAAGGTGAGGCGCATCGAATAAAAGCGCACGCCCATAAAGACGGTAGCGAGGAAAATCCGGCAACGGCAACGGCAACGGCAACGGCAGTGGCAGTGGCATCACCGCAGATTTCGAGTGTGCTCGACGACATGGTTGCAGCCCGCTCGGCAAGCGAAGCGGGACTGAAGGCACCCACCGGGACGGCGAGCGTGAAAGACGCTGGAGCAAAAAACAATACCGCGGCCACCAGAGCTGCAGCCGCAGCAGCCGCAGTAGCCACCGCAGCAACCGCAGCAGCAACCGCCGATGCGCCAGACACCGCGAGCGTAAATGAAGACGCGACTGCCGGCGATACCTTGGAGGTAGCACAGGCTACACCCGCTCATTCGGAGCACGGCCGCATGACACTTCAGACAACAAATTATGCCGCTGGAAAGGCCGCTGAGACTGCCATAGGCCGGACAGCAAGCCAGGATGAAGCCCACGCTGCCGATCCGCAGATAAAACGCGGCAACGCACAAGTGGCTGCGCAGGCAGACGCCAGCGAGCGCCCTGATGGTTTGACAAAAAAGCTCGACGGCATATCGCAAAACGGGCCAGTGAACCGCCCTACTCCAGAATCGGCGCTGCGCCATGCCGGCAGCGCAGCCTTGACGCAGCGCGCCAGCCAAGACAGCGAGGGCAAGACGGCTACTGCGTCGGAGACCGGGAATTTCAAGCCTGCGACCGCAACCTTCGGCGTTACGCCCTCTGAACCGGTGCAAGCAACCTTCAATACAAATGCGCCGACGCCGGCGAGCCTGACGCTGGCGCCTCGCGTCGCCAGCGAAGAATGGAACAATGCACTCGGCAAACAAATGGTATGGATGGCCCATGCCAATCAGCAGGTCGCGGAGCTCCATCTCAATCCACAGGATCTCGGTCCGCTGAAAGTGACGCTGATCATGAACGACAATCACGCACAAGTCATGTTCACATCGTCGCATCAACCGGTTCTGGCGGCGGTCGAAGCAGCCCTGCCACAATTGCGCACAACGCTGGCGGAAAGCGGCATCAACCTGGGCAATACCTCTGTCAGTCCGGAAAGCCAACAGCAGCAAGGCATGCTGGCGCAGGACCAGTCAGGTCAATCGGGAAAGCGCAGCTATCAGGACGATGATACAAGTGTCGCACAAGCCGCAGCGAGTATCGATGCGCCTGCCGGTCCGGCTATCATCCGCAGCAATGGAGGCGCGATCGATACCTTTGTCTAAGCAGGCATCGCATGCGTTTTAGCAAACCCCGGATTTGAACAGGTTTATCCCGTTTCATCGATCGATTGGCTCGAAGCCCTTTTAGCAAATAATCTATAAGCACTTTAGGCGGAATATATTATGGCGACCAGCACCAATACCAGTACTAACACCGGTACCAACACCAGTACCAAGACCAATATCATCAAGATGGACGCCCTTAAAGGCGTCAAGTTCGGCGCCGGTATTGCGCTGGGGCTTCTGGCGTCGCTTACCATAGGCGCCACAGTGATGTACTACGTCGTCAGCAAGTACGTGATGAAGCCTGCCAATGCTGCGGCGCCTGCAACAGTAGAGGCGCCTGCAGCACCGATCTTCCTTGCGATGGAGCCGTTTACAGTCAACCTGCGTCCGGGCGGCCAAGGCCGCTTCCTGCATGTCGGCGTGACGCTGAAGGTGCGCGACGCAAAATCGCAAGCGCAGATCAACCTGTACATGCCGGAAGTGCGCAACCGCGTTTTGATGCTATTGTCGGACCGCTCGTCCGAAACACTGGTTTCGCCGAGTGACAAGGCCAAGCTGGCCGAAGAGGTTCTGGTTGCATTGAACAAGCCGTTCGTACCCAACCAGCCGCCGCAGCAAATTTCCGGCGTGGTATTTACCGCCTTCGTATTGCAGTGACACGCTTAATCGGACGCATCAATGGCTTATGAACAGATACTGTCACAGGACGAAGTAGACGCACTACTGCAAGGCGTAACGGGCGAGACCGAAGAAGCGCCTGTGGAGCAAGCCGTTTCAACCGATGGCATACAGACTTACAATTTTCGCTCCCAGGAACGCATCGTCCGCGGTCGCATGTCGACGCTGGAGGCCATTAACGAACGCTTTGCCCGGCAATTACGCGTGGCACTATTCAGCTTTGTGCGCCGCAACGCCGATATTTCGGTCGGGACCGTGCAAATCCAGAAGTATGACGACTTCATTCGCCACCTCCCGGTACCGGCCAACATCAACCTGATGCACATGAAACCGTTGCGCGGCACGTCGTTGTTCGTGTTCGATCCCAGTCTGGTGTTTCTGGTGGTCGACAACCTGTTCGGGGGTGATGGCCGCTATCGGATTCGTATCGAAGGCCGTGATTTCACGGAAACCGAGCAGCGCATCATCAAGCGGTTGCTGAACCTGACACTGGGCTGCTACGGCGAAGCATGGGCCGACCTGTATCCGATCGAATTCGAATACGTCCGGTCCGAAATGCATGCCAAGCTCGCCAATATCGCCACAGCCAACGAAGTCGTGATCACGACTACTTTCCATATCGAGTTCGGTCCAGTCGGCGGTTCACTTCATGTCTGCATTCCGTATTCGATGCTCGAGCCGATCCGCGATCTGCTGTCCAACCCGATCCAGACGGAAGTCGAAATCGATAAGCGCTGGGTCAAACAGTTGTCGCGACAAGTGCAAAGCGCCGATGTCCAGTTGAATGCTGAATTGGTAACGATTCAATCGACTATCGGGCAGTTGCTTAAATTAAAAGCCGGTGACGTACTGCCGATCGAGATGCCGGAAACGATCACCGCCAAGGTCGATGGTGTACCGGTAATGGAATGCACCTACGGTACGTCCAATGGACGATATGCGTTGCGGGTAAAGCAAATGATCAATTATCAGGATGGCGATTTAAGCAAGGAATCAGACAATGAGTGACAACGACAACAAACAAGACCAAGCCAGCGATGACGCCGACGACTGGGCCAGCGCGCTTGCTGCTCAAACGGCTGCATCGCAACCGGCATTCCCTGAGACGCCTCAAGTGATGAGTGGCGCCAGCGTGTTTCAGCCGCTCAGCGGCGGAGGTACCGGCGCCATCAAAACCGATATCGACATGATCATGGATATCCCGGTGCACTTGACGGCCGAACTTGGGCACACTCGCATCACCATCAAGAGTTTGCTGCAACTAGCGCAAGGATCGGTGGTCGAACTGGATGCCTTGGCGGGCGCACCGATGGATGTACTGATCAACGGCTACCTGATCGCCCAAGGCGAGGTGGTCGTGGTGAACGACAAGTTCGGCGTGCGGCTGACCGATATCATTACCCCATCCGAGCGTATCCACAAACTGAATCGATGAAGCCAATCTCAATCTGTAAATCGTTACTGCCGCTGCTGGCATCGATAGCCTTACCGGCCAGCGCTACGCTGCCGACCGTACCCACGCCGGTGACTCAAGCGGCGCCGTCATATGGTGCTGCCGGCCTGCTGCAGGCCGGCTTTGGACTGGTAGTCGTGCTGGCGCTGGTTTTTTTGTGCGCCTGGGTCATGCGCCGAGTGGGGCTGCAGCGGCAGGGCACGGGACAAGTGATCAAAGTGGTCGCCAGTACAATGGTCGGGCAGCGCGAACGCGTCGTGGTGGTCGAAGTTGGCGACGCATGGCTGGTGCTCGGCGTCACGCCGGGGCAGGTCCGGTCGCTGCATTCGATGCCGGCGCAGGATCTGCCGCCGGTGGAGACAATCCAGCTATCTGCGATGGCCGGCAATGCCGCTTCGGCAGCCAGCGCCTTTTCTCAAAAACTGCGTGAGTCGCTCAGTAAAGTACGACGTCCAGACTAATGTGTTTATTCCCTGCTCTTTCAAGATGCCGCTTGGCGCGGCTGCTTGTGCTGTTGACAATGGCGCTACCGCTATTGGCAACAGCGCAAGGTCTGCCGGGTATCACCAGCACCCCGACACCCGGCGGTGGCCAGACATGGTCGCTCAGCATCCAGACCATGCTGCTGCTGACCTCGCTGTCGTTCCTGCCAACGATACTGCTAACGATGACTGGTTTCACGCGCATCGTTATCGTGCTGGGGCTGCTGCGCAATGCCATTGGCGCCCAATCCACGCCGCCGAATCAGGTTTTGGTCGGACTGGCGCTGTTTCTCACCTTCTTTGTCATGTCGCCCGTACTCGACAAAGTGTACAGCGATGCCTATCGGCCCTTTTCCGACAATAAAATCACTGGCGAACAAGCAATCGAGCGCGGGGTCCAGCCATTCAAACAGTTCATGCTGAAACAGACCCGTGAAAACGATTTGGCGTTGTTTGCCCGCTTGGCGCACACACCGCCGATGCAGGGGCCAGAAGACGTTTCACTGCGAATACTCGTACCGGCGTTTATCATCAGTGAATTGAAAACCGCGTTCCAGATTGGCTTCACGATCTTTATCCCGTTCCTGATCATCGACCTGGTGGTCGCCAGCGTGCTGATGTCGATGGGTATGATGATGGTGCCGCCGGCCACAATCGCGCTACCGTTCAAGCTGATGCTGTTCGTGCTGGTCGATGGTTGGCAACTGCTGGTTGGAGCGCTGGCGGAAAGCTTTTATACCTGAGGCGACTTGTGTCGCAAGGATCGTCCCATCCCCTTGAAGGGGAAGATAGACATGTTGATGACGCAGTAGCACCAAGTAACCGGACAAAATTCATTGTGATGTCTGTGCGATATTTGTTGTAAGAGCGGGCCATGCCCGCGACCGGCGTTAGCGCGTACAGACGGTCGCGGGCATGGCACGCTCCTACAAAAGCATATTCCTTTTGCGTGAGTACTTACCCGCAAAAGCGACAAAATTTTTAGTGTTTTACGTAACTACCCAGGAACTGAAAAATGACTCCGGAAGCGGTAATGTCGCTCGGTTACCAGGCGATGAAAGTCTCTTTGATGCTGGCCGCGCCACTATTGCTGGCAGCGCTAATCACTGGCTTGCTGATCAGTATTTTTCAGGCGGCGACCCAGATCAATGAAATGACGCTCTCGTTCATTCCAAAGCTGCTTGCAGTAATGGCGACGCTGGTGATTGCCGGCCCATGGATGTTAAGCGTGATTCTCGATTACATGCGCCAACTGTTTTCGGGCATTCCTCATCTGGTTGGCTGATGACCCCGCATTTTTCCGTCACGTCGGCGCAACTCAGCGCCTGGATAGTGGCATTTCTATGGCCATTCGTGCGCATGCTGGCGCTGATTGGCACCGCGCCGGTATTCAGCGAAGGCGTGGTACAGCGACAACTCAAGATCGGATTGGCGGCGCTGCTGGCAATCGCAATCAGCCCGACTCTTGACCCCATGCCCACCATCCCCTTGGTCTCCGTAGCAAGCCTCTGGATACTGATTCAACAAATACTGATCGGCGCCGCAATGGGATTTGCAATGCGCCTGGTGTTCGCTGCAGTGCAGGCGGCGGGCGAATTTACAGGTTTGCAGATGGGCCTGTCCTTCGCCTCCTTTTTTGACCCGACTGCAGGCGGCAATACCATGGTCATAGCGCGGCTGCTCAATGCAATGGCGATGATGATTTATCTTGCGCTGGATATGCATCTGATGATGATCGCGACTCTGGCAGAGAGTTTCCATGCACTGCCGATTGCCGATGCGCCCCTATCGGCTACCGGCTGGCGCGTGCTGGTAGGAGCCGGTTCCGCGGTCTTTACCGCCGGTCTGATGCTCGCTCTACCATTGGTGACCGCGCTGCTGATAATCAACTTGGCGATGGGCCTGCTCAATCGCGCCTCCCCGCAGCTCAGCATTTTTGCAGTCGGCTTTCCGCTGACCCTGCTGGCCGGCATCATCCTGATGCAACTACAGATGTACCACTTGGCCCCATTTCTGGAGCGTCAATTCGCGGTTGGTCTGACGACGATGCAGAATGTACTGCAAGCTTTGCGTCCGTAAGCATGGCTGGTGCGTCAACTAGACTTTACGGTTGCCCGTGGAACTGCACGGCTTGCAAGCCAGTGCGCGTCCTGCAAGGATGGCCCGCCCCCACAAGAAAATAGCGACCAGATTGCAATAAATTTACGCGGGTGGCAGATTAAAAAAGAGGGGCGGAGAAATGACTCTCCGCCCCTTTCTTACTATCTGCTAGTGCTATCTGCTAGTGCTACCTGCTATCGCAAATACTGGAGCAGCGAGATATTCTGGATTTTCACAAAGGTTTGCTGAGTCGCCTGCAATGCAGTCTGACGCTGCGAGAACTCCGAGATCGCAGTCGCATAATCCAAATCCTGCAAATTCGACAGGTAAGCCTTGTCGAACAACGTGCGGCTTTGTCCGCTCGCATCCAGCGCATCCAGTTCACCCAGACGGGAGCCGACCGACGCACGTACCGTCAATACATTGTTGAGCGCATTCGACATTTTTCGGTTACCGGTACTGAGTCCATTCAACAACTGCGCCTGGTCGGCAGGAGTGCCGCCGCTGTAGACTGGATTTTTCAGCGCCGTAATGATATCGCCAAGTGCCTGGAACATGTCGGTCCCGGCATTCTGAGTGGTTGTCACGTTGAAGCTGTCGCCGTTTGCCGGCGTACCGGTAATCGTGAGTTGCACACCGCCGAATGTAATCGGCACACCCGACGAATACGCAGTTGGCGGGACGATAACGGCCAGCGTATTGGCATCCGTGACAGAATAATTGCCGCCGGCAAAGCTGATTACGAAATCATTCCCGTAATTCGGATCGGTGCCGTCAACCGTCGCTACCGGGCCGAACACGCCGGTACCGGTATTGGCGCTGTTGGACGAAGTGACGTAGCTGGTGCCGCCCCGCACTTCTTGGAAAATACTGCGGCCAGTGTCGGTACCGGCCATTTGCCGTGATACATCAACCTGCATCATGCGCTGCCCCTCGTCGCCGATATACAGGACGCTGCCATTGGCCTGCTGGACGAACGGCGGTGTGCTGCTCTTGAAACCGGCAAACAGGAACTGGCCGTTGCCATCGTCGGCATTGGCGAGGCTGAGCAACTGGTCGAACCTGCTTTGCAGCGTAGTGGCAAGCGTCGTCCGATCGGCATCCGATAGCGTGCCATTGCCGGCTGCCACTATCTGCTCCTTGACGTCCTGCAGCAATGAGGTCGCGCTCTTCATTGCGTTTTCGGTGAGCGACAACATATGCTTGGCTTGCGCACGGCTGCCCGCATACTGATCGCCCTGCGCAATCGATTGGGAAACGGCAAGCGCACGGGTGGAGCCGACAGGATCATCGGACGGCACCAGAATCTTGCTGCCCGAACTGATCTGCTGCTGTACGCGCAACAGCTTGACCGCCTGCGAATTCATGCCGGACAGGTTTGTTTCGTAAAACGACTGAGTACTGATACGCATCATTATCTCCTGGGCGATACGCTTGAAACTTTAACGGAGGGCCAGCACCGCGTCGAATATCGTCGATGCGGTCTGAATCACCTTGGCATTGGCTTGATACATCTGCTGGAACATCAGCAGGTTCGCGGTTTCTTCGTCCTGGTTGACACCCGTTGCCGACTGGTCGGCAAAACGGATTTGCGCAACCAAGCTAGTCTGCGCACTACTGGAGATATTGATCTGCTGCGCCTTGTTGCCGACGTTGCTGATCAGTTGGGCATAAGCGTCGTTGAAGGTCGCGGTACTGCCGCCTATGGTTTTTTGTAATGGCAATGCGCCCAGCAGCAATGCATTGCGACCATCGGATACACCCCCTGTGTTCGGCCCGATAGTGAAGGTGTCCCCGTTCGCCGGGGCACCGCTGAGGGTGACGGTGATGCCGTCGAAACTGATCGTCGCGCCTGACGTGTACGGCACTGAGGCGCCGGCAGCATAGGTGGTCGCGGTACCGTTAGGCAGCGTTACCGTGACAGGGGAGAGAGCCGGAAAGCCGGACAAGTCAGTGGTGGCGGATGCATAGCTGAGCGTCACGGGAGCAGCAAGCGGCGCGGCCAGATAGGCAGCATCCACCGAACCGGCATTGATCACGCCGCTACCTTTGTTGCTGGCAACGTTGCCGGTGACGATAGGTGCAGCGGCTGCCACTTGAGCGACATCGGTGATAAGCACGTCGAAATCGCGTGCACCGCTGCCGGTCGGCTGAACCAGAAATGAATCGCCGGGCTGCGCGGCGCCTACAGGTACCACTTGCGCCAGCGTAATGCCGTCGAAAGTGAGGGGGAAATCGGCATTGGTGTAGCCGCCCACAGGGCTGAGCACCTGTTTATCGGACAGACGCGTCAACACATAATTTCCGCCAGCGTTGACCTCAACCGTGTAATCGCTGATGGTCAGTTGCGCAGTGTCGGAAAAGGTCGCATCCAGCAGTAAAGTGCCTTTATTCCTGGCGTTCGGAAGGGTGCTGGGACTGGCTTGCGAAAAGAAATCCTGTCCGAGCGCACCGTTCAAATCGATGCCCAAATTATGCTGCGCGTTAAAACTATCGGACAGCGCGATCGCAATGCGTCCGATCGAGTTTTGCGCAGCCACCAGTGTCTCGGTGCGGAATTGAAGCAGCCCACCAAGCGTACCACCGGTCAGTGCGCTGTCCTTGAGCTCGATAGAAGTGCCGCTGGCGCCAACCACCGCTATCGACTTACGGCTCGGATCGACGGCAGACGTGACCGCCTGCAATTGGTAAGCTACGTTGCCAAGCACCAGCGTTTGGCCGTTACCGATAAATACGTTGTACTGTCCGCCATCCTGCACCACGACCTTGGTGCCGATCAGCTTGCTAAGATCGTTTACAAGTTGATCACGCTGATCAAGCAGGTCGTTGGGTGGCTGCCCATCGCCGGCGCCGCTCAGCAATGCAATCTGCTTGTTCAGGTTGGCGATCTGGTCCGAAAACACATTAATATGCTCTGCATTGGTTTCGATCTGCTGATTGACGCCGGAGTTGAGGTCGGTCAGATGCTGGCTCATCGAGCGGAACTGATTGGTCATCGACTGTGCCGCGTTGATCATTTGCTGACGCGCAGCCGAATCCGCCGGCACATTCGCAACACCTTGGACGTCGGCAAAGAAATTTTGCATCAGCGGCGCCAAGCCGGAGGTCTGGCTGGCCAGCATGTCGTCGACCTGAGTGATCTGGGAAGAGTAACTGGTCAGCGCTTCATTCAAGGATTGCGCCTGGTTCAATTGGGTGGCCAAAAAACCGTTGTAGTTGCGTGTCACCGAGTCGACATGCGAGCCGTTTCCAAAAAAACCGACGTTTGGTTGCAAAAGCCCGCCGCTCGATGAAATATTTGCGGTCTGACGCCGGTAACCTGGCGTATTCACATTTGCCGTGTTGTGTCCGGTGGTCACTAGCGCGCCCTGCGCAACATTCAAGCCGCTGAGGCCCGTATAAAACATCGAGTTTGACATAAACCTCGTTCCTTAAAAAAAACAACCGCTGGAATCACGTCCGGCACCCGGTTTGAGCGCCCACTTTACAAATAACGGCTGTGTTGCCAAAAACTTGAGTGCGTGTACCGAATTTATTTCGCCCAGTAATAACTGAGGGGATTTGGCGGCGCGTGGCCTTTTTAGAGCGAATTGCAAATCACTGTAGGGTGCGCCCCGCGCACCGATACCGTCGCAAGAGCACTTGGTGCGCGGGGCGCACCCTACCTTACTTTTGACCAGTTGCTTAGGTCATCTGCTTCATGATGCGCACCAGCTTGCCGCCGTATTCCGGATCGGTCGCATAGCCGGCACGCTGCAATCCGTATGCGGCTTCGGCCGGGTCGCGCGCGGTCAGCACTTGCGCATAGCGCGGGTTGGTGGCCAAAAAGCGCACGTAATCGGTGAATGCCTCCTCATACGAACCATAAGCGCGGAACGCGGCCACCGTGCGGTGCGGCACGCCATCGATATATTCGGTGGTGGTGGCTTCGACTACCGGTCCTTTCCAGTTCCGGTCTGCCTTGATGCCGAACAGGTTGTAGCTCTGGCTGCCATCTCCGCCGCGAATCTCACGCCGCCCCCAGCCCGATTCCAGCGCCGCCTGCGCCAGAATCAGTTGCGCCGGCACGCCGGCAGCTCGGCTCGCGGCTTGCGCCGGCCCTGCCATGCGGGCGACAAATTGTTCGATATGCGCAGGCGCGGTTGGACCGAGACTGCGTGTCGGCCGGTCGGCGGCGGCCTCGTAGAAAGAAAGATTGGGCACCGGCGCCGCGATCGGTGCCGAGAGAGGCGCCTCCGGCATTTTCATGTTATCGGCGGCAGACGCATCCTGCCCTTGCGGCTGGCTGGCAGCGATATTACGGCTCAACTGGGCATACATCGCCTCGGCCAAACCGAGTCCTTTGCCGGACAGGCTCTGCGTCAGTTGCTGGTCCAGCATCGACGTGTACATTTTGGTCTGCTGGCTGTCGAGCAGCCCGTCGGAAGGCGTGGCTTCACGCATGCTTTTCAAGACCATCTGCATGAATACCGCCTCGAACTGCCGCGACACTTGCTTCAAGGCTTGTTCCGGCGCTGTGCGCGCGACCCGACGCAGTGCATCGACCCCTTGCACATCGAGCGCAAAGCGCTGATCGAGCGTGCCGGCACCGGCGCTATTGACGGTACTGGCGGCGAGATTGGCTGGGCCTGGGACGCTCATGCGCTACCTCAGATAACTTCAAGCTCGGCGCGCAACGCACCGGCAGCTTTCATTGCCTGCAGAATCGACACCAAGTCCTGCGGATTGGCGCCGAGCGTGTTCAATCCCTTTACCACTTCCGCCAGCGAAGCGCCGCTGCGCACCATTTGCAGCGCACTGCCGGCTTGACTCATTTGGATCTGCGAAACCGGAGCGACAACGGTACTGCCGCCGGAAAAAGGGTTCGGCTGGCTAACCGTCGGTTGCGTATTGATCACCACGCTCAGATTACCGTGCGCTATCGCGCAATCCTGCACCCTGACGACCTGATTCATCACCACGGAGCCGGTGCGCGCGTTGATAATCACTTTGGCGACCGCCTGTGCCGGTATCACGTCGAGATTTTCGATTCGCGCCAGAAAGCCGACGCGTTCCTCCGGCTGGGCCGGCGCAGTCACCTTGATCATGCGTGCATCAATAGCGCTGGCAATATCTCGCCCGAAGCTCCGATTGATCGCCTCCACTGCCCGTTGCACGGTGCTGAAATCGGAAGTATTCAATTCCAGCACAAAGGTGCCGTCCTCAGCCAGCGGCGATGGCACCGCACGCTCGACGATCGCACCGTTCGGAATGCGCCCGGAGCTGAGTTGATTGACTTGTACCTTGGTACCATTGGCCGAAGCACCGGCACCGCCGACCACCATATTGCCCTGTGCGACCGCATATACCATCCCATCGGCGCCCTTCAACGGCGTCATCAGCAAGGTGCCGCCGCGCAGACTCTTGGCATTACCCATTGACGACACGGTGACGTCGATGTTTTGACCGGGACGCGCGAACGGCGGCAGGGTCGCGGTGACCATGACCGCCGCGACATTCTTGAGCTGCATGCTGGTGCCTGGCGCCACCGAGACCCCGAGCTGCGACAGCATGTTGTTCAGGCTCTGCGTCGTAAACGGTGTCTGCTGGGTCTGGTCGCCGCTGCCGTCGAGACCAACCATCAGGCCGTAGCCGATCAACGGATTGTCGCGTACGCCCTGGATGCTGATCAGTTCCTTCAATCGCTCCGCTTGTGCAGGCATGGTGCCGGCGGCGAGCAGCAAAACGCATGCGAATAGCCGGCGGATATTTTTCAATTTGGGTAAAAAACGAATGAATGACATTAATTAGTATGATCAGAATGGCAGCACGTTGAGGAAGAAGCGCTGCAGCCAGCCCATGGTCTGTGCTTCGTCGATGTAGCCCTTGGCACTGTATTCGATCCGCGCATCCGCAACCTGGGTCGAGAATACGGTATTCTGGCCGCTAACCGTATGCGGATTGACAACACCGGAAAAGCGGATGAATTCAGTTCCCTGATTGATCAGCATCTGTTTCTCGCCGCTGACGACCAGATTGCCATTGCCGAGCACTTTGATGACCGTCACCGTAATGGTGCCGTTGAAAGTATTGGCAGCGTTGGCGCCACCTTTCGCGTTCAGCTTGTTGCTGCCGTTAGCCTCGGCGTTCTGATCGTCGAACAAGCCCCCCAGAAATCTCGGGATCGTGGTGAGCGTGGCGCCGGCGCTGCCATCACGACTCGCATTGGTGGCGGAATTTTTGCTGGCGTTGACGTTTTCACTGACTACGATAGTCAGAATATCGCCTACATTGCGCGGTCGCCGGTCTTCAAACAGCGCTTGTGCGCCGTAGCTCGCTTGATAAATTGCGCCATTGACCGGCGTCGCTGGCCGCACATCGGCAGTCGCCGTCATCGGCTGCTGCACGAGTGGTTCACGCGGCAATTGCGCGCACCCGCTCAACAGCATCACGCTGCCCAACAAGAGGGGCAGCACAAGCCGCACTATCAGGCTGCTCACGGTCGGCTCACGCATTGGATCAGAGCTGCGACAGACGAGCCAGCATCTGATCCGAGGTCGACACGGCCTTGCTGTTGATCTCGTAGGCACGCTGTGCCTGGATCATGTTGACCAGCTCTTCGACCACGTTGACGTTGGATGCTTCGACATAGCCTTGGCTGAGATTTCCCCCGCCATTCTGGCCGGGCACGGTCTGGTTGGGCCCGCCGGAAGCGTCGGTTTCCGCGTACAGATTCTCGCCCTTGCTTTCCAATCCGGCCGGATTCAGGAATGTCGCCAGTTGCATCTGGCCGATCTGCACGGTGGCGCTGCTACCGGCCACCGTCACCGAAACAATGCCGTCGCGTCCAATCGTCAGGCTCGTCGTGTTTTGCGGCAGTGTGATCGCCGGCTGTACCGGAAAGCCGCTGGCAGTCACCAGTTGCCCATTCTGATCGGACTGGAATGATCCGTCACGGGTATAGGCAGTCGTACCGTCCGGCATCAGAACCTGGAAGAAGCCGCCACCAATGATCGCAACGTCCTTTGAATTATCGGTCTTGGTTGGATTGCCTTGCGTATGAATCCGTTCCGAGGCGACGATCTGTACCCCGGTACCGACTTGCAGACCGGACGGCAAACGGGTCTGATCGGAGCTTTGGCTGCCTGGCTGCCGCAGGTTTTGATACATCAGATCCTCGAACACGGCACGGCTGCGTTTGAAGCCGGTGGTGCCGACGTTGGCAAGATTGTTGGAAATAACATCAAGCTGCGTCTGCTGCGCATCAAGGCCGGTTTTGGCGATCCAAAGGGAACGAATCATGGTAAGAAAGACTCCTGCGAGATGGCCGTAGCCATGTTTAAATTCAATTAGGTGATTTCCGTGAATGACTATCCCATGGTCGTGGTGCAGACGGGATGCGATGCAAGGCGTGACGAGTGCCGTGTGGCGGGCCACACAAACGAGGAACAACGCAGCAGCGCGCCCGTATGCGCCGCGAAAATGGGATATTTATTCACGGAAATCACCTTAACTCAAGCCCAGCAATCTGTTCGCATGCTGTTCATCGCCGTCGGCGGTCTGCACTGCCTTCATGTGCATCTCATAGCGGCGAGCATTGGCAATCATGTCCACCATTGCCTCCACCGGATTGACATTGCTGCCTTCCAGTGCGCCTGTGACCAGCATGACATTCGGATCTGCCTGAGCCTCGTCCGCACCGGCGCGCATACGGAACAGGCCGTCACCGCCGCGTTCAAGATTGGCAGTGTCCGGATTGACCAGTTTCAGGCGCCCTACCTCTTCCCTGCCGACAGCAGGATTGCCCTCCCCCCGTGCGCTCACCAGTCCATTCGTGGCAATGGCCACGGAAGAACCCGGCGGCACCACTATCGGACCGGCATCACCCATGACTGGACGGTTGTCCATGGTGAGCAACTGGCCATCGGCGCCTATCTGCAAGTTTCCGGCACGGGTATAAGCTTCGCTGCCATCGGGCATCTGTACCGCCAGCCAGCCGTCACCGCGTATCGCAACATCCAGCGGTCGTCCGGTTTCCATGATCGGACCGGCTCCCATGTCGGCGCCAGGGGTGGATGCCACCACGAAGGCGCGGGTGGGCGCTTCTGCACCGACCACCGGTACCGCACGGTAGTTGTTAAGTTGCGCGCGAAAACCCGTGGTCGACACGTTCGCCATGTTGTTCGCCACCGACGCTTGCTGCTCCAGCGCCTGCTTGGCGCCGGCCGCGGCAATATAAATCATCCGATCCATGCGCGCTCCTTTTTCATTTTCATTTCATCAACGCATGTTCACCAGCGTTTGCATTACCTGGCTCTGCGCCTGCACGGTCTGCGCGTTGGCCTGATAGGTGCGCTGCGCGACGATCAGATTGACCAGCTCGCCAGTCAAGTCGACGTTGGAGCTTTCCAACGTGCCGGACTCCAGCGCGCCGACTTTCGTGCCGCTGCCCGGCGTGCCCGTCAACGGCTGGCCGGATGCTGCCGTTTCACCCCACACATTGTCGCCCTTCGGCAGCAGGCCATTCGGATTGGGAAACGAGGACAGCACGATTTGTCCCAAGGTGTTGATCTGTTCGTTGGAGTATTTCCCGGTGATGATGCCGTCCTGACCGATTTCAAATCCGATCAATGAGCCTGCGGTATAGCCATCCTGGGTCAACGTATTCACACTGTTGTTGTTGGCGACCTGGGTAGTGCCCGTGAAGTCCATGTCAAAGTTCATAAGCGCCGAACCATTATTGAAATCAAGGAGGGCAAAATTCACCGTGCCGTTCGCGGGCGCAGTCAGTGCGCCGACAGTGTTGAACGTGAGGCCACTGAGTGCCGACGCACCTGCATCCGGGATGCCATCGACGTTGGCGTCCGGCACCATGGCGCCGGTTGCGGTGAGCGGCCAGCCGTCGGCGGTTGCATAGGCATCCCAGGCATTGGAACCGGTCTTGACGAAGAATGTTGTTAATTCATGCGGATTGCCCAGGGAGTCGTAGATCGTAACGGCATTCGCGTAATTGTACGTATCGGGATTCGTCTCATCGAATGGCGCCGTGGTTGGCACCGTGCTGCGCGAATCGATGGTGTACGAGGAAGCGATGGCGGTGGTTGCATTCGGCGCCATGGCGGTGTTTGGCAACTGCAGTGCGGTCGGGCTGCCGCCGGCGATCGTGCCGTTGGCCGAAACTTGGTAGCCGGTCACCATCAAGCCTGCGGAATTGACCAGAAAACCATCCTTGTCCTTGGTGAACTGGCCGTTGCGCGAGTAGCTGACCTCACCGCTGGCGCTGGACATACGAAAAAAGCCGTCGCCGTTGGCAATACCCACATCCAGTGGCCTGGTACTGCTCTGCAGCGAACCCTGGCTGAAATTCTGAGAAACGGCCGCGACCTTGGTACCAAGGCCGACGCGCGACCCCGCATACACATCGGCAAAAACTGCGGCGCCACTCTTGAAGCCGACGGTGCCCGAGTTAGCAATATTGTTGCCGATTACGTCGAGATTGCTAGCGGCGGCATTCAGCCCGCTTACGCCTTGCGAAAAACTCATTGCGCTCCCCTTTTCCGTTAATTTTATTGAAACGATCAGAGACTATAGGCGCTCCGCAGCCTGTTTATCGTACGAACTCAAAGAATCTGTTTGACACTACTCAGATTGGCCTTCCCTCCGTTGCTCAGATCGAGCGAAACACCGGAAACATTTTGCGCCACGCTGACCACTTGCGAATAATTCAACGAATTCGCAGCCACGGCCTTGTCGCCAGCCGTAGCGGTAACGCTGATGCTGTATTTGCCATCCGCGACCGGTACACCATTGTCGCCCTTGCCATCCCACATCAAGGTCTTGGTACCTTCCGGCAGTGCGCCCAGCTTATACGTACGGACAGTATTCCCACCGCCGTCGGCAATCGTCACGTCGACAGCTTGCGCCGCCCCTTGCATGTCGATGCCGAACAAGGTTTGCTCGCCGTTGCTAAGCGCAAGCTCGTTGCCCGGCACCAGTACGCCGTGCCCGATCATCGATGCGGCCTGGAGCACCTGCGTGGACGAGCTTTGCGTAACCAGCGACTGGAATGCGGCATTTAATTTTTCGATACCGCTGACCGTACTCATCTGCGCCAGTTGCGACGTCAGTTGGGCATTGTCGAGCGGATTTGTTGGGTCCTGGTTGTTCAATTGCGTGGTCAGCAGCTTGAGGAAACGCTGTTCGGTCTCAGCAATTGAAGGCGTGCTCGACGCTGGCGCCAATGTAGATTTACTATCGAGCGCGGGGGCTGCGGAGATTGCCATAATTTGTCTTTCCTGAAGTAAAAGGCCAGCCGTCAATCAACGATTATTGACCAACCGTAAGGGTTTTCAGCATCATGGTCTTGGCTGTATTGAGCACCTCGACATTGGCCTGATAAGAACGTGAAGCGGAAATCATGTTAACCATTTCCTCGACCACGTTAACGTTCGGCATGGTGACATAACCGTTGGCATCAGCGAGGGGATTCTTCGGATCGTGTACCATGCGCATCGGCGACTGATCCTCGACCACACCTGCCACCCGCACACCGCCAATTGCCTGCTCGGCCTGCGGCGCCATCGCGAACACCACATGCCGGGCGCGGTACGGCTGGCCGTCGGGACCGGTAACACTATCGGCATTCGCCAAGTTGCTGGCGGTGACGTTGAGGCGCTGCGACTGCGCAGTCATTGCAGAACCGGCAACATCGAAGATATTCAGCGAAACATTGGGAGACGGCATAGACTTGACCTCTTATTCGCTATTTATTTATTGCTGAATCGCTGACAGTAACGTCTTGATCTGCGCGGTAAGCACCGTCAAGTCGGCTTCTTGCCGCACCGTATTGTCGGCAAACTGGACCCGTTCGGCGTCCATTTCGACTGTATTGCCGTCGATGCTGGACTGGGTTGGTATGCGGTACAGCAGATCTTCATTGGTGCTTAGCGTGACTTCGCCTGGAAGATGGCGCTGCGACGTGGTGCGCAGCGCGAGTGATTGCGAATACCGGCCACGCTCCATGGCCTCAGTCAAACTGCTGCTGAAATCAAAATCGCGCGCCTTGTAATTTGGCGTATCGGCGTGAGCAATATTGGCCGCCAAGACTTCCTGCCGCCGCCCGCGCAGGTTAAGCGCCTCCTGATGAAACTGGAGAGCGGCGTTGAGCTTATCAATCATAATTGACCCACCATAAAAGTAAGCGACCAAGTTACCCAAGACCTCTAATCGAATTAATTATAGGCAGGCACCGCAAGCCCCAATCGCATGAATAGGCAGGGATTTTCCACGCTATTCAGCCCTTGTCGCCACATTGACGGCCGCGCCCGATGGTCTAGAATGACGGCAACGTGTCGGCCGACGCTTTTTTCGAGACAACTCCCCCATGAAGATACTCGCATCGCGAAATTGGCGCCAGTGCGCCTCACCGGCGTTGCTAAGGAACGCGCGCAAAATAATTTCCCGATTTGGACGAGTCTGGCGGGATGCAGTGCAAGGCGCACCCGAGCGCCGTGTGGCGAGCCACACAAGCGAGGGGCAACGCAGCAATGCGCCCGCCAGACACGAGACAAATCGGGAAATTATTTTGCGCGCGTTCCTAACGTCTCTGACAGCCATGGCAATGACCGCCAACGCTGCATCGCCGGCCCCGCTGACCGGCCCCGCACAGCCGATAATCGAACGCTTTTTGCTGAACGAGACTGCCGGCCTGCCGGGAAAGGTCGTGATCACTATCAATACGCCGATGTCGGGCCCACTACCGTCCTGCGACACGCCCAAACCTTTTTTGCCGAACGGCGCGCGTGCCTGGGGCCGACTGTCGGTCGGGATACGCTGCAACGCGGAGCAGCCCTGGACGCGCTATGTTCCTGCTTATGTCGCGGTATTTGCAAATTACTATGCTGCGACCCGCACGATCAACGCGGGTGAGGCGCTGGCGCCCACGGATTTCGCGCAGCGCGAAGGCGACCTTGCCGCACTGCCGCGCAGCGTCGTCACCAATCCCGCGCAACTAAATGGGATGGTCGCGCGCAATCGCATCGCTTCCGGCGCGCCGTTGCGGTTGGAAGCGCTACGCGGCGCCATCGTGATGCAACAGGGGCAAATTGTTAAAGTCGTGACGCGCGGAGATGGATTTATGGCCGGCACCGAAGGAAAGGCAATGACCCAGGGAGTGATTGGCGCCGTCATTCAGGTCAAGACCCAAGGCGGCCAACTGGTAAGCGGAACTGTCCAGGGAGATGGCTCGGTCGAAGTGCTGAATTGACATCTTTTCAGCATTCCTGCGCCGTTTTTTCGCGCCTGTTTTCAGTTGAACGCTAAAGTTCTGTGGCAAACTGCCGTTATACGGGATAAGCCTCTTGGGGAAATATCTTGAAAATCGATCCAACCATCACTCCGTTAAGTAAAGCGCCCAGTAAAGCTGGTGCACTGCCCGCCAAGGATGGCGCAGCGCGCGCCGCCGCAACTGCCGTCGACGACAAGGCACCGGTCGATCTGACGCCGATGACAGCCGAAGCGCATCAGTTGCAGGTTCAGTTGACACAACCCGGCAGCGACGATTTCGATGTTGCTCGTGTCGCCGAAATCCGGCGCGCGATCAGTGAAGAGCGCTATCAAATCAACCCCGGGAAGATTGCCGATGGCCTGATCGACTCGGTGCGCGAACTACTGCACAAATAACCTACCATGAGCAAGCTGCTGACGCCCCATCTGATCGAGGAATGCTCCGCGATCGAAGCCTTCATTGCATTACTGGACCAAGAAGCGCAAGCGCTGATCAACGGCGACTTTACCGCCTTGCCTGCGATAACGAAGCACAAGGAGGAACTTGTCGATCGTATCGTGGCGCTTGACCACAAGCGTGAGCAGTGCCAGATGACGCTCGGCTGGCCGACCGACCGCAGTGGCGCCGATGCCGCCGCTGCTGCTGGCGGTCAAAAACTGCAGCAAGCTTGGCATGCGCTGATGGAATGCGCGGCACAAGCTCAGGAACGCAATCACCGCAATGGCGTGCTGGTGCATACCCATCTTGATTTCACCAGGGATTCAATCAATTTCCTGCGCGCCAATGGCCAGCCGCTATACGGCCCGGATGGCAAACACATGGGCGGTATTGGCAGCGGCAACAGCATTGCTTCGGGCTGATTCACCAAAACCACCTCAAGTTGGTCCATAAAAAAAGACACGGAATGAAAATTCTCGTGTCTTTTGTTTTTGTGCCCCCCCATTTCCAGAAGCGTTGGTGCTCACAAGCAGGCTGGAGAAGTATCGCCTTGCAGGGCAATACTGTTACACAGGCATGCAGCATGCTGCACGTCCCCTCCCTGCTTCATCATGCAACCTGGAAGGTTCTGTCGCGTTAATTTGGAACAGGCGAGTTTATATGCAAGAGAGGGCATG
>CBINHE010000036.1:0-39531 GCA_966250375.1 uncultured Oxalobacteraceae bacterium | reverse complement strand
ACCATGATCGGTCCGACTATATTGCTGACGGTTATCCAACCGCCAAACCGTAATAACGCGGGGATCACATTTTTGGAAAATTCAAACCGCCAGAAATTGTCGACGGCCCTATCGCAGGCAATCACAAAGAACAGCGCAGTCAGCAAGCGCACCACCATCAATATGAAAAATATCGGCACCAGGCTATTGGAAAACGGTAGCGCCAGTACCGGTCCGGCAAAGGTCAATACACCCAGCGGCGTGCGAACCAAATTGAGCAATTTGAATGCCTGCTTTGCCTCCAGCACACCTCGCAATCCAGTCGCAAGCACAACAAATGGAATCGATGGCGCGAGCATGAGAAAGCTTTTCTTGGCTTCTGCCTGAAGATGTTCGGGAATTTTTAATGCCGAATAAATGATCCAGTCACTCATTGCAAAAAGTGCTGCGCTTGCCCCCAGTCCAAGCGCAAACATCAGTGTTAAACCGGTCCACATCAGGGCGGGTACCTGCTCGTCATTTTTCGTTGCCAGCTTCTCCGAGAGGATCTGCGTCATTGCGCGACCAAGTCCGAAGTCAAATAAGCTAAAGTAACCAATCAACATCCAGCCAATCGACAAAATCCCGAAACGGTCCATTCCTATCGCCTTGATCAAGAGGGGGATGGACACCAAGGCGACCGCCAGCGGCGCAGCCTGTCCAATCAAATTCCATCCGATATTGCGAATGAATGGTTTGATTGCGATGCTGGATGATAGTTGATTGAATGAAGTCACGACTGCTTTCCACAACGTTTGAAAAATGAAAGGGACCTACACGGCGCGCCGACCATGGATTCATTCATTGCTTTTTGGCCGCAATCAAATATTGTAGCGTCAGAAATTCTTTCAACAATGTCAGCGTGGCTGCATTGGCAATTTTTCCCTTGGTCGTCGAATCCAAAGGTAGGCGTTTTACCTGCGTGATGTGAAGCCCCGCTGCCCTTCCACCAGTTCAATCGCGCTTTGACGCGTGAAAAATCGTAGATGCGTCTTGTCGAGGATGCCTGCATTCGTATAATGTCGCGCCGCGATCTCTGCCGCTTCTGAGAATAACTCGATGCCATAGGTATTCTCACAGCGATGCGTGGACTTCAGCCAAGCCAATGTCGCTCCGGTACCGCAACCGAGTTCGAGCACATTTTCGCTAAAATTTGGTAATAACGGCAATATGTCCGTTCGCGGATTCTGAAAGTATTCCGCAGGTTTTGTCAGATACGCGTTAGTGCTTTGGTGACGCATGGCGGCAGTCATGGTTTTTATATCAAGTTGTTGAAATGGATGGCCGGTTCCTCGCTCTGTGCCAGTCAATCGAGAACAAAATTCGAGCTGAAAAAGCCGTTCCACTCAGGATGAGAATCTGCGGGCTCATGATTTTACGTGATAAATCAATGATGGAGCCCTTGAAAAGTGGCTCGATACCGGGCACCTGGTCTGCCACATTCCAACCGGTCTGACGAGCCAAGCGATCGTGTTACGAAGATGTGAACAATGCTTTCAGCGGCGAGACCGTTGGCGTCGATGCGATTGGCGTATTTCCCGGCGAGGTTGCTGATGCCGCTGGTGGGGTTTGCGTTACAGCGGCTGATGAGGTAGTAGCTGATCCATAGAAGGGATAAAACGACCAGCGGTCGACGCCAGCGCGCTGTTTGGCCCCCTCTCCCGCAAGCGGGAGGGCTGGGGTGATCGCAAGAGAAGCGGCCTTACAAACACCCCGAAAGCAGTGCTTTGGGTCCTGGCCTTCTCCCGCAAGCGGGAGAAGGAGCCAAGCCGCGCTTCATGTCAAAAATATTTTTGGCCACTTGCTAGAACGTTTCCCATTCCTCGCCAATGCCGGCATGCGCGTTTGCCACCTTTTGAGCCCTCGCTTTGCTGGCCGGCGCGGCTATCCGGTGTGCTGCGTGCGGCTTGGCGGCAGGTACCTCCGATATCGAGTGCATGCCATCCACTTTGAACGCGCTGACAAGGTGCGCCAGGTTGCTAGCCTGATTTTGCAGGGATGCAGTGGCGGCGGCGGCTTCTTCCACCAGCGCGGCATTTTGCTGCGTGACATCATCCATTTGCGTGATGGCCTGGTTGATCTGTTCGATGCCGGAGGTTTGCTCCTGGCTGGCCGCGGTAATCTCGCCCATGATGTCGGTAACGCGCTTGACGCTTTCCACAATCTCATCCATCGTGGTCCCGGCTTGATCAACCAGCTTGGCGCCGGCATCGACTTTCTCGACCGAATCGCCAATCAGTGTTTTGATTTCCTTCGCTGCGGCTGCCGAGCGTTGCGCCAGGTTGCGCACTTCGGAGGCTACCACCGCAAAGCCGCGCCCCTGTTCGCCGGCGCGCGCCGCTTCCACTGCAGCGTTCAGCGCCAGGATATTGGTCTGGAACGCGATGCCGTCGATGACGCCGATGATATCGACGATCTTCCTGGACGACTCGTTGATCGAGCCCATCGTATCGACCACCTGCGACACCACCGCGCCGCCTTTGACCGCTACATCGGATGCCGATACTGCCAACTGGTTTGCTTGCCGTGCATTGTCGGCGTTCTGCTTGACGGTACTGGTCAGCTCTTCCATCGACGACGCGGTTTCTTCCAGCGAGCTGGCCTGCTGTTCAGTACGCGACGACAGATCGAGGTTGCCCGACGAGATCTGATGCGACCCGGTGGTCACGGACTCTACCGCGCCCTTGATATCCTGTACCGTTTTTGCGAGTGCCTCCTGCATGGTTTTCATGGAGAACAGCAGGCTGCTTTTGTCGCCATCCTTGGTGGCTATCTTCATCGTCAGGTCGCCGGACGCGATTCTGCGCGTGATCTCTGCGGCATAATCGGGTTCGCCGCCGAGCCTTGCGAGCAGCGTGCGCATAATCATGACCGCTACCGCGATACCAGCGCCGAGTGAAGTTGCGAGGATCGCCAGTAACGACGCACTGGCCGACTGAATGCGATCTTTGGCCTGCTGCTCGCCGATTTCATTGCGCTTGTTGGTAAGCTGCACGACCTGATCGATTGCTTTGCGGTGTGCTTCGTAGGACTGCTTCATATGCGCCATTGCGGCCGCGCTTGCTTCGTGATCCTGTCTTTGAATCGCGGGGATGAATTCCTTGAATGCGGTCGCGTAGAACGTCGTCGCCGGCACATGCGCCTGCTTCAGGAAAATATCGCTGAGCTCGTTTTCCAGTCCTTCCTTCAGCCAGAATTCGTGGCGCGTATCGTATTCGCCTTGCAATGCCTTGAGGCGTTCAATCAAGGCATTCTGCTCCGTCGTGTCGGTGGTGCCGGCGATCTGCAAAGAGACCAGGTAGGATTCGATGATGTACTCGGGCGGCGGCAATATGTCGGCGATCAGATCCTTGCCCTGAACGATGCGTTGATAGATCGGGCCGTTCACCTTGAGTTCGTTGAGCGTCTTGAAAGACCACGCGCCGTATACCGCAAAACCAAGCGCAAATACGCTTATCAGTAGGGCAAAGCGATGCGACAGTTTGGAACTGCGAGGTATATCCATTCTTGCTCCTCTTTTCTGGTCAATATTATTTTTATCAAACAGGTGAAAGCAGTGTCGCGATTTTTTTTCGACCATGGCGGCGATTGCCGCGAAGACTTGCGGATATCTTCTGTTTTGGTCGAATTGCATTGTAACAGCGCATTTCTTTTTGGTAACTCTTCTCGCTTCTTTTGTTGTGTTGTGGGATGTATGCAATTGACGCGGAAATCATTCCCGAAGGAAAAGGTAAAGATGTCATGCGGGAATTCATCCAGCGTTACACTATTTACCTACTCGTCCATGACCGATATCACTCCATGTGGCCTTACCCAAAAATTGTTGCGCATCGCGGCGCTGGAAAACTTGCTCCCGAGAACACCCTGGCTGCGATGCGTTGCGGCTTGTCGTATGGATTTCATGCGGTTGAGTTCGACGTGATGCTTTCCAAGGACGGTATTCCGGTGTTGATGCATGACCCAAGTTTCGGGCGCACGGTGACAGGTATCGGGAATGTTTCAGATACATCTGCACAAGAATTGGCGGCGATGGATGCCGGCACGTGGTTCGGGGCGGAATTTGCGGGCGAGACGGTGCCGACTTTTGCGCAGGCAATGACTTTTTGCAAAGCCAACCGGATCTGGATGAATGTCGAAATCAAACCTGCATCAGGATTTGATAAGCAAACCGGTCGCGCGGTGGCGGAATCGACCGCGCAATTTTTTTCCTCTGAAATCTTGACGGTGGCGGCCGGGACCGCGGATGCATCACTCCCCTTGTTGTCGTCGTTCTCGTTTGATGCATTGCTGGCGGCCAAGGCTGCTGCACCGCAAGTGCCACGCGCTTATTTGGTCGAGACGATCCCAACGGATTGGCATAACCGACTGAACAAGATCGGTGCCGTCGCGCTCCATACCAATCACCGGAATTTGTCGCCAGCCCAAGTGCAGGCGATCAAGCAAGCGGGTTTCGGCCTGTTTTGCTACACCGTCAACGATCCGGCGCGTGTGCGGGAAATTCTAAGCTGGGGCGTGGACGCATTCTGCACCGACCGCATCGATTTGATTGGCCCGAATTTTTCCTGATACCACTCTCAACGCATTGAAAAGCATGATCAACAACCTTCCGGCTGATTTTGATATTGCGTAGATCCGTTGGTTCTAATGCCCCAAAAAGCCCGCCGGTGCCATCGGCGGGCTTTTTCTTGTGCCGGTACGGGCCTTAAATTGAGAGGGTTATCACGTATAATCAATGGTTTGCAACGCATTTCACTTTTCCGCCAACCAACATGAACTCGTCTGAAATCCGCGATAAATTCCTCAAGTTTTTCGAATCCAAAGGTCACATGATCGTGCGCTCGTCGAGCCTGGTGCCTAGCAACGATCCGACGCTGCTATTCACCAACTCCGGCATGGTGCAGTTCAAGGATGTGTTCCTCGGTAGCGACAAGCGCAATTACATGCGCGCAACCTCCGTGCAGCGCTGCCTGCGCGCTGGCGGCAAGCATAACGATCTGGAGAACGTCGGCTACACCGCGCGTCACCACACGTTTTTCGAAATGCTGGGCAACTGGTCGTTCGGCGACTATTTCAAGCACGACTCGCTGGTGTGGGCTTGGGAATTGCTGACAAAGGTGTATGGCTTGCCGGCCGAAAAATTATGGGCGACGGTGTATGAAACTGATGACGAAGCGTACAACATCTGGGTCAATGTGATTGGTTTGCCGAAAGAGCGCGTGGTGCGCATCGGCGACAACAAAGGTGCACCATATGCATCGGACAATTTCTGGCAGATGGCGGATACCGGCCCGTGCGGCCCGTGTTCGGAAATCTTCTACGATCACGGTCCAGACGTGTGGGGTGGTCCTCCTGGCAGCGCCGAGCAGGACGGCGACCGCTATATTGAAATCTGGAACAACGTGTTCATGCAATTCGATCGCCAAATCGATGCCAAAACCGGCGAGGCGACGCTAACGCCGTTGCCGAAACCTTGTGTCGATACCGGCATGGGGTTGGAGCGTCTGGCTGCGGTGTTGCAGCATGTGCACAGTAATTACGAAATCGACCTGTTCGCGCGCCTGATCAAGGCGGCGGCACGCGAGACCGGCACCGATGACTTGAGCAACAATTCCTTGCGCGTGATCGCAGACCATATCCGCGCTTGCTCGTTTTTGATTGTAGATGGCGTGATTCCTGCCAGCGAAGGGCGCGGTTATGTGTTGCGCCGCATTATTCGCCGCGCTCTGCGTCATGGCCACAAACTGGGCCAGACGCAGCCATTCTTCTACAAGCTGGTCAAAGACCTGGTTCTTGAGATGGGCAGCGCTTATCCCGAATTACCGGAAGCCGCCGCGCGCGTTGAGCAAGTGTTGAAGCATGAAGAAGAACGCTTTGGCGAAACGCTGGAACACGGCATGAAGATACTGGAAAACGCGCTTGCCGTGGAGCAGTTGGCTGCAACCCGTTTCAAGCGGGAATTTGATGCGGCGATTTCAATCAATTTGCCACCTTCCGTTGCCCTTTCCGGCAGTAAAGGGAATTTCTGGTTTGTTCGCGGCGAAGAAGAAGAGGGCGCTTTGCTGGTCAGAGTTTTCCAGAATGAGGATGATGTTGTAGCGAAGCTGAAGTCGTTTCTGCCCGATGTTCTCCATCAGTTGAAGAGTGTCGATCGAGAGCCGTCAAAGTCAAGCTTGCGGGTTATTTTATTGGTACCCAAAAAGCCCGATGCCAGCATCCAAAGAAGCCTTGATGCCTACATGAATACGATTGCGCATCAAGCAGGATCAAGCCTGCATGTATGGCTTGGATCATTTGATGAAATGAGCCTGGATGGCGAGACGGCATTTGCACTTTACGACACTTACGGTTTTCCTTTTGATTTAACTGCCGACATTTGCCGTGAACGCGGCGTATCGATTGATGAAATGGGTTTCACTGCCGCAATGGAGCGTCAGAAGCAGCAAGCGCGCGCCGCCGGCAAGTTCAAGATGGCCGCGGCTGTCGAATACAGCGGCGACAAGACCAGATTTGTCGGCTACGACACACTGGCGCAGGATGGCAAGGTCGTTGCGCTATACGTGGACGGTAGCGCCGTGCAGAAAGTCGAAGCGGGGCAGAATGCGATTGTCGTGCTCGACACCACACCGTTTTATGCCGAATCCGGCGGCCAGGCCGGCGACGCCGGCGTTATTGGGTCGGCCACAACCGCGTTCGAAGTGGTGGATACGCAAAAAATCCAGGCCGACGTATTCGGCCATCACGGCACGCTCGTCAAGGGCACGCTCGCGGTAGGCGACAAGGTCAGTGCCCAAGTAGATGCCGAGATGCGCGCGCGGACCATGCGTAACCACTCGGCCACGCACTTGATGCACAAGGCGCTGCGCGAAGTGCTCGGCAGCCACGTGTCGCAAAAAGGCTCGCTGGTCGATGCCGATAAAACCCGCTTCGACTTCAGTCACAACGCACCGCTGACGCCCAATGAAATCCGTCGTGTCGAAGCCATCGTCAATCGTGAAATCCTCATCAACGAGGCGGCTTCTGCCAACGTGATGGCATACGACGACGCAATCAAGCATGGCGCGATGGCGCTGTTCGGCGAAAAATACGGTGATGAAGTGCGCATGCTGAGCATCGGTTCCTCGCGCGAATTGTGCGGCGGCACCCACGTGGCGCGCACCGGTGATATCGGCCTGTTCAAAATCGTGTCCGAAGGCGGCGTCGCTGCCGGCATTCGCCGCGTCGAAGCCGTCACCGGTGAAAACGCTTTGGCACTGGTGCAAGTGCTGTCCAGTCGCATCAACGAGGCGGCTGCCGTATTGAAAGCGCAGCCGGAAGAGCTGACCCAACGCATAGTCCAGGTGCAGGACCATGTGAAGGCGCTGGAGAAAGAAATCGCTGCATTGAAGTCTAAACTCGCTGCCAATCAAGGCGATGAACTAGTCACCAAAGCAGTCGACATCAAAGGCATCAAGGTATTGGCAGCAACGCTGGAAGGCGCCGATGTCGCTACGCTACGCGAGACGATGGACAAGTTGAAGGACAAGCTCAAGACCGCCGCCATCGTGCTGGCCGCCGTCAACGACGGCAAAGTCAGCCTGATCGCCGGTGTGACGGCGGACGCGACTTCCAAAGTCAAGGCGGGCGAACTGGTCAATTTCGTCGCGCAGCAAGTCGGCGGCAAAGGCGGCGGCCGTCCCGATATGGCGCAAGCTGGCGGCACCGACCCGAGCGGCTTGCCGAAGGCGTTGCAAGACGTCATGAAATGGGTCGGCGAGCGCGTCTGATTCGAGCGTGCTAACTTGAGCGAGTACAAATACTGTCCGATCTGCGCCTCGGCGCTCATCCTGAAAATCGAGGGGGGGCTCAATCGCGCCGCTTGTCCTTCCGGCCATTGGACGCATTGGGACAATCCGTTGCCGGTGGTAGCAGCGCTGGTCGAAGTCGAGGGTAGGATCCTGCTGGCGCGCAACGCTGCATGGCCGGAAAAGACCTTTGCGCTGATCACCGGCTTCATGGAGCGCGGTGAAACGCCAGAGCAGGGCGTGGCACGCGAATTGAAGGAGGAGACCAATCTCGATGCGAGTGAGATTGCGCTGATCGGCGTGTATGAGTTTATCCGCAAGAATGAATTGATCCTTGCCTACCATGTGAAAGCATCCGGCGACATTCAATTGTCCGAAGAACTGGTCGAATATCGCCTCATCGCTCCGGAAAAACTGCGCCCTTGGCGCGCTGGCACCGGTTATGCAATGGCGGACTGGATGCGTGCACGCGGCTTGGCGTTCGAATTCATGGAATGGCCAGGTGCCACTCAATCAAAGTCCCAATAGTGTTGCATTTTAAATATAATTTGTTGCGGCGCACCAAAGGCATGGGTTTGCGGTAGAATCGTCTTAATCTGATCAAATCACCTCTCATTCGAGAATACGACCATGGATTTTCATAAAGAGCTGGACGCCCGCGGTCTGAATTGTCCATTGCCGATCTTAAAGACAAAAAAGGCGCTGGCCGACATGACCAGCGGCCAAGTTTTGCGTGTGGTGGCAACCGATCCCGGCGCGGTGCGCGATTTCCAGGCTTTTTCAAAACAAACGGGTAATGAGCTGCTGTTGCATACGCAAGAAAATCGTGAATTCATATTCTTCATGAAACGAAAATAAGCTTATTTTTTAAATAAATTCGGCAAAATTAGCGTAATTTTCTGAATTTCAAGCGATATACCTTCTCCAATTCAAGCGCGTTTTGCTGCACGGCTAGACTAGTGACTGGCGTAGCGCTCTGCCGACCAAGTTTGGTCCGAAATTCCCGGTTTGGATCTTCCATAAAGGTTGCTTAGTGCATAAGCTCTAGGCTTTAAATGGAACGATCGTGCTGAATTCCTGCGTGGCGGCAAATTCTCTTTTATAATCTTGTTTAGTTTACGTTTACGTCAATTCGTTATTTTCCAAGGACAGAGTTATGAAAGTATTGGTCCCAGTCAAACGCGTGGTGGATTTCAACGTCAAGGTCCGCGTGAAATCCGATGGTTCTGGCGTCGATATCGCCAACGTCAAAATGTCGATGAACCCCTTCGATGAAATCGCCATCGAAGAAGCCATGCGTCTGAAAGAGGCCGGCAAAGTCACCGAAGTGATCGCCGTTTCCTGTGGCGTCACGCAATGCCAGGAAACCTTGCGCACCGCAATGGCCATCGGTGCTGATCGCGGTATCCTGGTTGAAACCGATGCAGACCTGCAACCTTTGGCGGTCGCCAAGTTGCTCAAAGCATTGGCTGACAAGGAGCAACCGCAACTGATCATTCTCGGCAAGCAAGCGATCGATGACGACTGCAATCAGACCGGCCAGATGCTCGCTGCATTATTGGGCTGGCCGCAAGCCACTTTCGCCTCCAAAGTCGTACTGGAAGATGGCAAGGCGACTGTCACGCGTGAAGTCGATGGGGGTCTGGAAACGATTGCGCTGACCTTGCCGGCGATTATTACGACCGACTTGCGCCTGAACGAACCACGTTATGTGACATTGCCTAACATCATGAAGGCCAAGAAAAAACAACTCGACGTGTTCAAGCCTGCTGACCTCGATGTCGATGTGACGCCGCGCCTGAAGACATTGAAAGTGACCGAGCCGCCCAAGCGCTCCGCCGGCATCAAGGTGTCGGATGTCGCGACGTTAGTTGCGAAGCTGCGCAACGAAGCAAAAGTCATCTAAAACTTTTTTATTAATTTGTTGAGGGCAGAGCCTCGCCAGCAGCGCAATTCGGTGCGCTGCGACGTCTCATAAAGCCTTGGCGCCCCCCTCTGTCCCGTAATCCAAAGGATTCTTCCACCATGGCCGCACTCGTCATTGCTGAACACGACAATGTTTCGTTAAAAGGAAGCACATTAAATACCGTTACCGCTGCCGCGCAATGCGGTGGTGAAGTCCACATCTTCGTCGCCGGTCACAACTGCGGCGCTGCTGCAGAAGCTGCAGCGAAAACCGCCGGCGTCGCCAAGGTACTGGTGGCCGACGCCGCACAATTTGCGGATGGTCTGGCAGAAAACGTCGCCGAACAGGTACTCGCGCTGGCTGGCAGTTATTCGCATATCCTGGCTCCCGCAACTGCATACGGCAAAAACATCGCACCGCGCGTCGCTGCCAAACTGGACGTGGCCCAAATCTCTGAAATCACCAAGGTCGATGCGCCCGATACATTTGAGCGACCGATCTATGCCGGCAATGCAATCGCCACCGTGCAATCGGTCGATGCGGTTAAGGTCATCACCGTGCGTACCACCGGCTTCGATGCTGCCGCCATTGGCGGTTCTGCTGCAGTCGAAACGGTTTCGGCCACGGCTGACTCCGGTAAGTCGGTATTCGTGTCACGTGAGTTGGCGAAATCCGACCGTCCGGAATTGACCGCTGCCAAAGTGGTCGTGTCCGGTGGCCGCGGCATGGGTTCAGGCGACAACTTCAAAATTCTAGAACCGCTGGCCGACAAACTCGGTGCAGCAATGGGTGCATCGCGCGCGGCAGTCGATGCCGGTTTCGTGCCGAACGACTGGCAAGTCGGCCAGACCGGCAAGATCGTGGCGCCGCAGTTGTACATTGCGGTTGGTATTTCCGGCGCGATCCAGCATCTGGCCGGCATGAAGGATTCCAAGGTGATTGTCGCAGTCAACAAGGATCCGGAAGCGCCGATTTTTTCAGTAGCTGATTACGGCATCGTGGGCGATCTGTTTGAATTGGTGCCACAGCTGGTTTCCGAACTGGACTGAGACCGACTCGGAAGCCTCTAATAACTTGGAAAAATAACGGGCAGGGTTTGCGGATTTGTCGTTGAGTTGACAGAGTTTTTTAAAGTCATCGAACACAATGCTGCAAAACCTGTCCATTTTTTTGGAGAGTATAAATGGGCTACACCGCACCGCTGAAAGACATGCTGTTTGTGCTCAATGAACTGGCTGGCTTGACCGAAGTGAATGCATTACCTGGCTGCGAAGACGCAACACCGGAAACCGTGGACGCGGTGCTGGAAGAGAATGCAAAATTTTGCAGTGAAGTAGTCGCCCCCCTCAACTTTGCCGGTGATAAAGAGCCGAGCTACTGGCACGACGGCAAGGTCACCACCAGCAAAGGTTTTAAAGAAGCATTCAAGGCATTCGGCGAAGCGGGGTGGCAAGGCGTGCAGCATCCGGTCGATTTCGGTGGGCAGGGCTTGTCGAAGTTGGTAGCGACACCCTGCATCGAGATGCTCAATTCCGCCAACTTGTCGTTTGCATTGTGTCCGTTGCTGACTGATGGTGCGATCGAGGCATTGATGACGGCCGGTAGCGATGAACAGAAGCAGACCTACCTGCCGAACCTGATCTCCGGCAAATGGACCGGCACGATGAACCTGACTGAGCCGCAAGCCGGCTCCGACTTGGCGCTGGTGCGCTCGCGTGCGATGCCGCAGCAAGGCGGCACATACAAAATTTTCGGTACCAAGATTTTCATCACCTACGGCGAACACGACATGGGGGAGAACATCATCCATCTCGTGTTGGCCCGCACGCCGACCGCGCCGGAAGGCGTCAAAGGCATTTCGCTGTTTGTCGTTCCGAAATTTCTGGTCAATGCGGATGGTTCGCTCGGCGAGCGCAACGACGTGCACTGCGTATCAATCGAGCACAAACTGGGTATCAAGGCCAGCCCGACTGCGGTAATGCAATTTGGTGATCACGGCGGCGCTATCGGCACGCTGGTCGGGGAAGAAAATCGCGGCCTCGAATACATGTTCATCATGATGAATGCAGCGCGTTTTGCAGTCGGCATGCAAGGTGTGGGCGTAGCGGAGCGCGCGTACCAGAAGGCTGTGCAATATGCGAAAGACCGCGTGCAATCGCGCGACCTTGCCGGTTCGTCCGGCCCAGTGGAGATCATTCATCATCCGGACGTGCGCCGCATGCTGATGTCGATGCGCGCGCAAACCGAAGGCGCGCGTGCGCTCGCGTATGTGACGGCGGCAGCATTTGATGCTGCACACCACCATGTGGACGAGGCAACGCGCAAGACGAACCAAGCGTTCTATGAGTACATGGTGCCGATTGTCAAAGGTTGGTCGACCGAGATGTCGATTGATGTTGCATCGACTGGCGTGCAGGTTCACGGCGGCATGGGTTTTATCGAAGAAACGGGGGCGGCGCAGTACTATCGCGATGCACGCATTCTGACGATCTATGAAGGCACGACCGCGATCCAGGCAAACGATCTGGTCGGCCGCAAAACGGTGCGCGACGGCGGCGCGACTGCAAAAGGCATTCTCGTGCAAGTGCGTAAAACCGAAGCCGATCTTACCTTCTGTACGGCAGAGGATCTAGCCGTGATTCGCAGCCAGCTCGCAGCCGGTTCGAAAGCATTGGAAGAGGTTATCAATTTTGTTGTGATCAATACCAAGTCCGATATCAAGAGCGTGTTCGCGGGTAGCGTGTTGTATCTGAAGCTGGCCGGCATCGTATTGGGTGGTTGGCAAATGGCACGCGCTGCGCTGGTTGCTGAGCAGAAGTTGAAAGCAGGGGAAGGCGATCCCAGGTTTTATCAGGCAAAGATTGCTACTGCACGCTTCTTTGCCGATCATATTCTGTCGCAAGCGTCCGGCTACCGCGCGGCGATTGTCGAAGGCAGCGCTGGTGTATTGGCGCTGACGGAAGATCAATTCTAACGGCCTGACGACACTTTAGAATCATCATGAAAGGCAACTTGAGGGTTGCTTTTTTTGTCGAGGCCTGCATCGCTTCCCCCATCTTGCGAAATGTCATCCGCTTCCGGGGATATTCACGCGCGTTTCGCAATCCACTTTATACTGGATTCAATACGTCTTCATGTCGGGGGACGATTATGAAACGCAGAGCGTTGATAATAATTAGTCTGTTGTTTCGACTCGGAATGCCGTGCTGGATGAGTGGCGCAATGGCGGCGGAAGTAGGTGAGGTCGACGCAAAAGCCATACAAGCGGTGGTGCAGGCACAATTGAATGCCTTTGCCGACGATGATGCAGCAAAAGCCTTTGCATTGGCAACGGCGGAGATGCAGTCGCTCATTGGCAGCGCTGACGATTTCCTGCGCATGATCCAGGAAGAGTACACACCTATTTATCGCAATCGGCGCGCCATATTTTCCAACACTGAAGTCATTGATGGCTACATCATTCAGATTGTCCGGATAACGGATCAAGATAACCACGTGTGGGTTGCCATTTACAAGATGCAACAAGATGCGGATGGCAATTGGAAAATAGATGGATGCCAACTGCTGGAGACCACGAGCATTTCAGTTTAGGCGCGCAAAACATGTATGGCTTGTTACTTCAAGATCATTGATCTCGCAAATTTTATTGTTTATAAAATAATCTGATGGTTGTGTCACGACGCGTTGTCAGATAAGTGCGCATTTCATCCCATTACAATGTTTGTCGTTTTATTTCTGGAGGCTGTCATGGCTCGCAAATATATCGATTGCCGCGAATACCCAAGTGAAATGAATTGCACGGTTGCGTTATGTGCCGACTCCGATCAAGAGTTGCTGGAGGCGGCAGTGCAGCATGCGGTGTCGTTACACAGGCACGAAGATACACCGGAACTCCGGCAACAGCTTCAACAGTTGTTCAAGGAAGGTACACCGCCTATCGAAAGTCCGCGTCATCAGGGGGCGTGACGTTATTCGCTAGAGCAACAAGTTATGTTGTCTTAATGCTCTTGGTTTGGCCTGACCTTGAATCTCTCAAACATACGCGATGCGGCTGCTATAACAGCTCAGCCGTAAGCGCCGCCGGTATACAACAAGTCAAAAGTTCGGGCCATCATTGCAATCAACGCCACCGCACCTACGCCAACAGTAAGTACTAGCAATAGCGCAAGGGGCCAGCCGGAATCGGATTGCTGCCCCGAATTGTCGTTATGCAATGCGTCCCATTTATCATCGGGTGTTAACCCAGTTACGAGCGCCTCAATAAAGCTGGCTAGTACCGAGAAAATAAACAGGCTTGCAAGGAAAATAATGGGGTAGCCTGTACCGGATGCAACCATTAAGATCGAGATCGGTACGGTAAGAAAATGTGCCCAAGCCCAGAAATCCCTACTCCCATATAAATAAAATCGATGCACACCCAGGCTGCCGAATACGCTGGCGAGGAAAGTTGCAAGGGTCTTGTTTTTATGTGGGCTGGCCATAGTGCATCAATGTATAAAGTTGATAATAATCGAGTATGCAAAAATAGCGGGTTTTCCGCTAATTTATCTGAATAAATTTATATCCTGTACCGGATATATATCAATAGCCTGCAAACATCAGTGCTTGCCTAGATGGAATCTGCGATAGTGTAGCAGTCTTGTTGTAGTAAAGGGCTTGCCTCAACTGGCACAGTCCTATGGGGGAAATAAAAGATGGATGCAGAGGGCGGAATGCGCAGCTTGTCATGGGTCTTGCAGTTTGGCGATAAACTGGGCTATAATTCTCGGCTTTTTCCGTGTTCGAACACTTTTTGGAAATATTATGGTCGTTATTCGTTTAGCTCGTGGTGGTGCAAAAAAGCGCCCTTTTTATAACATTGTTGCCACTGATTCGCGCAATCGCCGCGACGGTCGCTTTATTGAACGCATCGGGTTTTACAATCCGGTGGCCTCCGGTGCAGAGCAAGGCTTCCGCATTGTGCAAGACCGTTTGGCTTATTGGCAAGGTGTGGGCGCACAATTGTCGCCGACCGTTGCACGTCTGGTCAGCGAAGCTGGCAAGAAAGCCGCTGTTTAAGTTTTGTCGCGCAAGACCGCATTGGGGGGGCGAATCCCTGAAGATCTAGTGCTTGTAGGGTATGTGTCCGGCGCTTATGGTCTTCAAGGCTGGGTACGGATCAAGCCTTATTCGGCCGATGCCGATGCGCTGCTGCATGCCAAGACGTGGTGGCTGGATAAGCCGGATTTTCATGATGTGGAAATGATGCAGTCCAAAGATCACAGCGGGGATGTGGTTGCTCGCTTGATGGGGGTGGCAGGCCGGGATGCGGCAGAAGCGCTCAAGGGCGCGTCAGTGCAAATTTCGCGTAGTCATTTCCCGGCACTGTCAGATGATGAGTTTTACTGGGTTGATTTGCTGGGCTTGGAAGTCATTAACCTGCAGGGCGAGACTCTAGGGCTGGTCAAGGACATGATGGACAATGGTGCACATCCGATTCTACGGGTGGAAGTGCCGCCCGTTCCGGGCCCTGAAAAAGCGCCGCAAGAACGCTTGATTCCGTTTGTCGATCAATTCGTCAAGACGGTCGATCAAAAGGCAAAAAAGATTACGGTAGACTGGGGACTGGATTATTAAGTCTCTACAGCAGACCTTTCTGTATGTGGAACTGAGGAGCGTGCGAGATGCAATTTGATATTGTCACGCTTTTTCCTGAAATGTTCGCAGCACTGACACAGTCGGGTATTACCCGACGCGCGTTTGACCAGAATAAATGTGCATTGTCGTTGTGGAATCCAAGGGATTTCACCAGCGACAATCATCGCACGATCGATGATCGGCCGTATGGCGGCGGTCCCGGCATGGTGATGCTGGCCAAGCCGCTCGAAGCTGCCATCAAAGCGGCCAAAGCGCGCCAAGTGGAGCAGGGCTTGGTTGCCCCTCGTGTCATATACCTGTCGCCGCAGGGACAGGACTTGACGCATCGGCGTGTCATGCAGTTGACCGCCGAGCCGGGACTGGTGTTGTTGTGTGGTCGCTATGAAGCAGTGGACCAGCGTTTGCTGGAGCGCTGCGTCGATGAAGAAATCAGCCTCGGCGATTTCGTGTTGTCGGGCGGTGAATTGCCGGCGATGGCATTGATGGATGCAGTGATTCGACAGTTGCCGGGTGTATTGCATGACGAGGCTTCGGCGGTCGAAGACAGCTTTGTCAACGGTTTGTTGGATTGTCCACACTACACGCGGCCGGAAATCTACGAAGGCGTTGCGGTGCCGCCAGTATTGTTAGGTGGACATCATGCCGAAATTGAAAAATGGCGCCGAGAGCGGGCGCTGGAAGCTACCGCGAAAAAGCGGCCGGATTTGATCGTCAAGGCACGCGAAGCAGGTTTGCTGACGCGGGCCGATGAAAAGTTTTTAATCAGTTTGTAGTATCGAGCAGGTGCTTTATAGAGTTACCTACATGTATAACCCCATCCTCTACTGGGCAAGAAGTGTGAAAACACAAAGCGCCAGCAAGATGGCTTTTGGAGCTGAAAATGGACTTGATCCAAACACTTGAGCAAGAAGAGATTAACCGTCTCGGAAAAAACATCCCTGAATTCGCCCCTGGCGATACAGTGGTCGTCAACGTCAACGTGGTCGAAGGCACACGCAAGCGTGCCCAGGCTTATGAAGGTGTCGTGATTTCGCGTCGCAACCGCGGTTTGAATTCCAACTTCATCGTTCGCAAGATTTCGTCCGGCGAAGGCGTCGAGCGTACATTCCAGTTGTATTCTCCACTGATCGCATCGATCGAAGTCAAGCGCCGCGGTGATGTGCGTCGCGCTAAGCTGTACTACTTGCGTGAGCGTTCCGGTAAATCGGCACGTATCAAGGAAAAATTACCGAATCGTCGCGCCAGCGCCAAAGCGGCAGAGTAACCTGACGCTTACATGGAAAGCAAGAGGGCACCTGATGGTGCCCTTTTTTATTCCTTGGCGTTGTGTGGAGCAGAATGAAACGATGCGATACGCGGTTCCTAAACACTATAAAATTGCATGGTAGTGTTTGCGCGGCGCCGTGGCGCGCCGAATTGCTCCAATCTTAACATTTTGAATAGTTATCTTGGCAAAACTGATCATCGATCCGGAGTTGATTCCAGTGGAATCCATCGCTGGCGAGACTGCACTAAGCTCTGACAGGCTTGCAGTTGATTGGCTGCGTACGCGTTTTGCCACTCCACCCGAGTGGTTGCCGGAAGTCGCGAACGAACATTTTTTGCGCCAAGGCACCACGGCGCCCATGCCGGCCGCGGTACTGCTGCCCATCGTGGTCCGCAGCCACGGTCCTACGCTGTTATTGACACAACGAACGGCACATTTGACCGATCATGGCGGGCAGATCAGTTTGCCGGGCGGACGCGTCGAAGCAGAGGATGTTTCTGCAATTGAAACTGCGTTGCGCGAGACCGAAGAAGAGGTCGGTCTGCATCGGCGTCACGTGGAAGTGCTCGGCACCTTGCCGGATTATTTCACCGGCACCGGTTATCGTGTGACGCCGGTGGTGTCGATAGTGCAACCTCCATTCGATCTGCGTGCCGATCCATTCGAAGTCGCCGAGATATTCGAAGTGCCGATGGCCTTTCTGATGGATGGCATGAACCATCAGCGCCGCACTGCAGAGTTTCCCAATGGTATTGGCCGTCGTACCTTTTATGCGATGCCGTATGAACGTTTTTTCATTTGGGGGGCGACCGCCGGTATGCTGCGCAATTTGTTTCATTTTTTGCGCGCCTGAACTTACATACTGAGATCAGGCGCGAGATTCTTGTTATCCAATCTGAACCGATAAGGCGCCAAATGAAATCGGTGGATTTTTAGGCTGGCAATGCACCCTCTGTCAAAGCAGTGCTTTGACTCTCCATCCATTCTCCCAGAAGGGAGAAGAGTGCAAATAGTTTCCCTCTCCACTTCGTGGGGGAATTGAGGGTGAGGCTGGGGGCGTACACGAGAGTCCTCTGCAAGGAAGAGGGCGCTCTACTGGAACACCGAAACAGCCAGACGGGAAAAAGATGCGATTTCATGTTGCATTATCGGCTCAGCTTGGTATTACTTGTCGTGCGAGGTCTACAGCGTGCGCCTATATCACCATCGGTTTGATTCCGGCGTTGTGCTGCGTTATCGTATGGGCTGGTAAATGCTCGATATAAGAAAGCGGCTTGATGACATTTCTCTCTATTCTTTGTGCACTATTAATTGAACAACTCAAACCGTTGCGCGCGGATAACCCAGTCTATGGCGCGATTCGGTCGCTGGCTGCGCGCATGGAGGCAGCCTTTAATGCGGGGCAGGCACGTCATGGCCGGTTGGCGTGGATTGTGATGCTGGCGGTGCTGATGTTACCTACGGCATTAGTGTATTGGGCATGCATCAAAATTAATCCCTTGCTGGCGCTGGCGTGGAATATCCTGATTGTTTATCTCACGTTGGGTTTTCGGCATTACAGCCACTATTTCACGTCAATTCAACTTGCGCTTAGTGCGGGTGATGAAACCACCGCGCGCAAGCTGTTGGCCGAATGGACCAAACAGGACACAACGGAGTTGGATATCAGCGAGATTTCGCGGCTAGCAGTTGAGAAGGCGCTGATAGCAACGCATCGCAATGTGTTTGGCGTATTTTTCTGGTTTTTGATACCACTTGGCCCGGCATGTGCGGTGATGTACCGGGTTGCCGAATATCTGGCACGCGCGTGGAATGAACCGGAACACATGAAGAATGAAGCTTTCGGCCAGTTCGCCGCCAAAGCATTTTATTGGATCGACTGGATTCCTGCGCGCTTGACCGCCATCGCCTTTGCCGTGGTCGGCAATTTTGAAGATGCCATCTATTCATGGCGCAATTTTGCCGATCGATGGCAGGATGAAGCGATTGGCATCATTCTGTCTTCCGGTGGCGGTGCGATGGGCGTGAGATTGGGTGCTGCGTCGGAAAATGCTGCCAATGTGCGACCCACGGATGTCACGACAATGGATTCGGTCGGCATTGAAACCGAGACGCCGCCCGGCGAAGAATCAAATGTGAGAACGCTGCAAAGTGCTGTGGGGTTGGTGTGGCGTGCGCTGCTTTTGTGGATGCTGTTGCTGTTGCTGTTGTCGCTGGCAGTGTGGTTAGGGTGACGGGTGCCACCGTATGTGCATTCAATAACTTCCGGGTGGCTGCCCTTCAATATTGGCTATCATGGGATGTTGTTTTGCTCCAACTCTTCTATAAGATATAATATGCAAGAATATTGAAGGCTTGACGCTACACACATGGCGGCAAGTAAATCCAGCCGCGAAAGAAGCAGTCGCACACATGGCCGATCACGCTCATAAAAAATCGCCTGCTCGTGAGTTTTTTATTCAGGGAATTACTCGGGACGGCAAGCAATTCCGTCCTAGCGATTGGGCTGAACGCTTATGCGGTGTGATGTCGCACTTTCGCCCGGAAGGTTCGCGCAGTCGGCATGCGCATCTTCAGTATTCACCTTACGTGCGTCCCACGGTGTTGGCGGGTGTTAAATCCGTTGTGGTAAATGAAGAACTGCGTACCTTGGAGCCGCTTGCCTATCATTTCGTGATGAACTTCGCAAAAGACAACGACCTGCAAGTGGTTGATGCGTGTTTGTTGCCGGATACGGATGACAAAGCCTGATACCAATCTTCCTTCTTCCATCACATCATGCTAAATCATTAATTCAAACTGCTTCGCAACAATTCCAGATGATGATCCCTGCTGCTGAGTTGCAAGTTAATTGCCATCAAGCGTTTGAGGTAGTTTCAGAAATTGGCGCAAGCCGATTCGTCAGATACGTAGATGAAGGGCACGGTACAGGATCGAGGTTGAACATTTCAAAGGCAATCCATCGAACGCCGGGGTGGCGCGAGCGGATTTCATAGCGTGTTGGACGAGGGCGCGACTTTCTATTTCGAGGTGCTGGAGGTGGGCATCGCAAATCCTGCCGATGGAAGTGCCTGCAAAATTAACAGGTATGTTTTGCACAAAATTATCCGTATTATCAAGTCAAGCAAAAATGGTTCATACGGGTCGGGATTGTTGCTACGTGATATGTCGATAAGATACACACACTTTTCATCACCGGACTGAGGAGGGTGGATGCAAGAACACCAACTTTATTTTGTAAAAGGCACTGGATTGTTGCGCCAGGCTGCAAAATTTTTCTCGGGTGGGGCCATTTGCTGGCTTTGGTGGCCTGAAGATGAGAGTAAGCCGCGTGCCTATGAGCCAGTCCAGGAGAAAGAAGCATTTGTTGCCCTTTCGGAGGACATTGTTTCAACAGTTTATTACCCCACTTTCATTAAGACGCCTGTCTTACTACCGCAATACATGCTTCTCCATGTTTAAGAGCGCACTTGGTCGGATATCGCTGGTAGGGTGTTCAAATGCGGTGTTCTGGTCAATTTTTGCAACTGCTTCACATCTGCGTCGTGCATCTTCTAATCCTTGCTATCTGGTGCGCCGGCCCGCTAGCGCCTAGCCAAGTCATGCAACATCTTGTTGCTGCCGGTTCCTGTAGGAAGATAGAGCGAAGCGAAACCCATTAATCGCAGCAATCAGAGCACTGATGAGTTTCGCTTCGCTCTTCACTTCCGCTGCGGCGTGGGATAATCGATTGCAAAATTATTCTCGAGGCTATGCGAATTCCAATGAAGCTTCAAGCGACCTGCCTTGTATTTTTGCTTACCTGCTGTCTGGCAGCCGGCGGCGCCGTTGCGCACAATATGCCACGGGTCGTTGTCAATGCACTAAAACAGGCTGGTATCCCGACAACTGCGGCTGGTGTTGTGGTGCAAGAGGTGACGGGGAAAAAAATTCTTGCGACCTCGAATCCGACTGTGCCGTTCAGTCCTGCATCGACCATGAAACTGGTCACGACCAATGCTGCATTGGACTTGTTGGGGCCGGCCTTTACTTGGAAAACGCAAGCCTATGCAAATGGAGTGCAGACCGGCGACGTATTGCAAGGCGATTTGATCATCAAAGGCAGCGGCGATCCGAAGCTGGTCACTGAAAATTTCTGGCTATTTCTGCGCCAGATCCGTGCGCGCGGCATCCGCGAAATCCGCGGCGATCTGCTGCTTGACCGCAGCGCATTCGAAGAGGCCGCTTTCGACGCGGCAAAATTCGACGGCGAGGCGTTAAAGTCGTACAACGCCGGCGCAAATGCACTATTGCTCAACTATGAAGCATTCCGTTTTCGCTTTGTACCGAATGAAATAACTGGCGTGGTCAATGTCATGATGGACCCTCCGGTCGTCGGCTATCCGGTTACCGTGCCGCAGTTGTCCAACGACGAGTGCGGCGACTGGCAGGACAAGCTGCACACCACGGTCGATGGCGGTAGTGCCAGCTTCGGCGGCACCTTTGCCGCTTCGTGCGGCGAGAAGACCTGGTATATGCACCCGTATCAACTGTCGCATAACCAGTATTTCGCCGCAGTGTTTCGCCAGATGTGGAGCGATCTGGGCGGTGTATTCAAAGGAAATGTCAGGGATGGTGTTACACCGCTTACTGCGCGCCTCGTGACCGAATGGGAGTCGGTCACGCTGCCCGAGGTGATTCGCGATATCAACAAGTACAGCAACAACGTGATGGCACGCCAATTACTGATGACCATCGCCGCCCAAGTGTTGAAAATACCCGCCAATCCCGAGCGCGGTGCGCAGGTAGTCAAGAGCTGGCTCTCCAGCAAAGACATCGATGCGCCGGAGCTCGTCATTGAAAATGGCTCCGGGCTGTCACGCATCGAGCGCATCGCGCCGCGCACGATGGCGAGCATGCTGATCGCCGCGTTCAAGTCGCCGTTGATGCCGGAGTTTATCTCGTCGATGCCCTTGGTCGGCTATGATGGCACCATGCGTCATCGCCTGACCGATCAAGGCGTGGCCGGCAACGCGCACATAAAGACCGGCCGGCTGGATGAAGTCCGCGCGCTGGCCGGTTATGTATTGGCCGCATCCGGCAAGCGCTATGTCGTGGTATGCATCATCAACCATCGCAATGCGGCGCGCGGGCAGGATGCGCAGGATGTGTTGCTGCAGTGGGTGTACGAACACGGTTGAACGATCCCGTAAATAAAAATAATTCGGAGTCACAAGATGGCGGATGCCACAGGGATGGAACTTGAAGTCATGGTGCCGCGAGAGCCAGCGGCCACGGAGCCGGTTGTTTCGCAGATGGCGTCGCACGCACGGTCTGCGGTGCAAGACGACACGCCGGCAAGCGTTCTGCATCGTTTCGAGTTCACCGGCACCGGTGCCGAATATTTCCGCATCTGGGTCGTCAATTTGCTGTTGACGATCCTGACGCTCGGGATTTATTCCGCATGGGCCAAGGTGCGGCGACTGCAGTATTTTTATCGCAATACGCATGTCGCCGGCGCGATTTTCGATTATCACGGCAACCCGAAATCGATTCTGAAAGGGCGCCTGCTGGCGTTGAGCTTGCTGGCCGCCTACAAGATTTCGTACGACATATCGGCCACCGCAACCATCGCGATCGCGTTGATCCTGGCCGGCATCATGCCTTGGCTGCTGGCGCGCTCGTTTCGCTTCAAGATGATCAATTCGAGTTATCGCGGCTTGCGTTTCCATTTTGCCGGGACGGTGGCGGGCGCCTATCGCATGCTGATCCTGTTTCCAATCATGCTGGCCGTCACCGGATTTTTTGTGTGGAGCCTTGCCACATCGTTTGCGCAGCGCCCCAGTCTAGGCGTCATTCTGCTGACGGCAATTCTGCCGCTGCTGGCATTGGCCGGGACCATCCCGTTAGCGCATTTTTTGTTGAAGCGCTATCAACACGACAATGCCTATTTCGGGCAAACCCCCTTTTTCTTTCATGCGCGCGCTGGCGAATTTTTCAGGATATATGGCAAGGCGGTCGGCTTCTTCTTCCTGGGTTCGATTCCGGCCGGGATATTTGGTTTTCTGACCGCAAGGGTATTCGCGTTTCTGCAAACAACCATGTTCGGCTGGTTGTTCGCATTGCTGTATGGCGTATTGAGCGCTTACGCTTTTTACTTGTTCGTTCGTCCATACCTGGAAAGCCGGATTCAGAATCTGGTGTGGAACCAGACCGAGATGGGCATGCATAAGTTTGAAAGCACGGTTCAAGCACGCAAACTGCTATGGATTCATGCCTCGAACCTGCTACTGATTACGCTGACTTTTGGCCTGTATAAGCCCTTCGCTGTGGTACGTCTGATCAAATATCGCATCGAGAGCATGGCATTGATCCCCGACGCCAATTTGGAAGAATTCCTGGCCGATCACACTTCTGACAACGCCGGCGCCATCGGTCAGGAAGCCGGTGACTTGTTCGATATCGATATCGCCCTATGATAGATGCCACTTACTTCGACGGTCAAACCACGCGCCGGCAACCGGTTACCGTGATCATTCACAAACGCGTGGTCGCGATGCGAGGCCCCGGCGTGCATCGCACGATACGTCTGTCGCAACTCAATATCTCGGAGCGCTTGCAGCATGCGCCGCGCATCCTGCATTTTCCGGATGGCGGCTTTATCGAAGTCAGTGATGCGAGGCTGGACAAGATGCTCGCAAAAAACCGGTATCGCGATCCGTGGGTCGTGCGCTGGCAGCAGAACTGGCCGTTGTCGCTACTCGCACTCATCAGCCTGCTCGCGCTGTTAGTGTCGGGCTACCAGTGGGGCGTCCCGTGGGCAGCGGACAGGATTGCGCAGCATCTGCCGTCATCAATTGAGAAAAAAATCGGCGACCAACAAATGATGATGGTGGATGCGCGCTACATGACGCCGTCGAAGCTCGACCCGGTCGACAAGGCGCGCTTGTCGCGCCTGTTTTCGGAATTGAAGCAGCCGCGCGGCGAAAAAACGACGTATCGCCTTGAATTCCGCAATAGCCGCATGGGTCCCAACGCATTCGCGCTGCCAAACGGCGTGATCGTGATGACCGACCAATTGGTGCTGCTGGCAAGGAACGATCAGGCGGTGCTGGGCGTACTTGCGCATGAGCTGGGACATTTGCAGCGCCGGCATTCATTGCGCCATTTATTGCAGGCGCTTGGCGTCGGCGTAGTGCTCCACCTATGGATCGGTGATGTGTCCAGCGCACTAGCAGCGATACCGACCTTTTTTCTTGATCAAAAGTACTCACGCGACTTTGAGCGGGAGGCCGATCAGTACGCGATCGACATGATGCATGCGAACAGTTTGCCGTTATCACCGATGGCCGACCTGTTTAAAAAAATGGGCACCGAACAGGGCGTCGCTAAAAAAGAGGGCGATGCATCGGTCGACGAGGCGGGCGAAGATGAAGATGGCCATGACGTGCAACAGCAGAATGACACGCGCAACGCACCGTCCAGGGACAGTGCCAAGCACGAGGCGCCGCCGGATTATTTCAGCTCGCATCCGAGCGACGATGAGCGTATTGCCAAGTTGCGGGCGGCAGATAACAAGTAGCGTTTGTTTCGGGTCCACCTGGTTTTGCCAGGCAAGACAATTGCGCCTAGTCAGAGTATCAGCGGACGGTTCGACAATTCGTTGGACGACGATCCATTGGATGGAAAACGGGGCGCGAGCAAATCATTCAACTGCTTGAGCCCGGCGATAACGCTGTCGTGATATTCTCCACGTGCGAAGCCTTGCGTCATCGTCTTGCAGACCGTTTGCCAATCGGCCGCGCTAAGCACGCGCCCAACGGTGCGATCCGCGATGATGTCGACATGATGGTCCGCCAGATTGATGTAAATCAAAATGCCGCAATTTTCTTCAGTGTCCCAAATGCGGTAGTGCGTGAACAACTCACGCGCTCGCTCGCGTGAAGAAGTCCCCTCCAGAACATCATTGACTGGAAGCGCAGGTTCGATAACTACGCGCACCTCAGCGCGGTGCATTTTTTCCCCGATCGCAATCGTCGCCTGAATTGCATGTAGTGTCGGGGCAGGGAAGGTGCGTCGGCCAGCAGCGGTGGTGGTGAATAAATGGCGCAACGCGCGCGAAAATTTGTTCATTACCAATCTCCCGATGCGCCGCCGCCATCAAAGCCGCCACCACCCCCTGAAAACCCACCGCCACCAAAACCGCCGTGACCAAACCCGCCGCGGCCGATGCTACTGCCGATCCCGCTACCCAGGATGATGCCCGCGGTTCTGCCCCAGCCATTGCTGCTTAGAGAACGACGCGAGCCTCGTGCGCGCGATACGATGGCGCCAATCACAATCAATGCAAAAAAGAAGAGGGGAAGCAAATTTTCGAGATTGGTCACCTCGTCCGGTTGCGCTTGCTTGCCGGCCGGACCTGGAAACTTCTCCTGATCCAGCAGGTTGGTAATCGCAGATACTCCCGCCACCAGTCCGCCATAAAAATCATTCTGGCGGAAATGCGGCGCGATCACGTCCTGCAGAACGCGCTTGGACTGCGCATCGGTCAGTACGCCCTGCACGCCGCGTCCGGCTTCTATGCGCAGGCGCCGCAACGCTCTCGGATTGTCCTTGGCGACGATCAGGATCACGCCGTCATCCACGCCTTTGCGCCCCAGTTTCCATGCGTCAGCCACGCGGATACCGTATTGCTCGATCGCTTCCGGTTCGGTGCTATTGATTAGCAGGATTGCAATCTGGCTGCCGGTACGGGTTTCGTATTCCTTCAGCACATTGTCCAATGCAGCGCGCTGGCCGGGATTCAACATGCCCGCCACGTCAGTCACATGCGAGGTGAGCGGCGGAATCGCTGCAAAGTTCTGCGCGTTAGCCACTGCCAGCAACAGCGCAAGTGCAAAACCCAATAGGCTGCGGACGAAGATCATTTTCTATATGGAAAAATGGGACATCATTTGCCGAAATTGACGGCAGGCGCAGTGGAAATCGCCTTCTCATTCTCGACGGTAAATGACGGCTTGACCTCGTAGTCGAACATCTTCGCCGTCAAATTGGTCGGAAAGCTGCGCGCCAATACGTTGTAGTCTTGCACCGCTACAATGTAACGCTGGCGGGCGACGGTGATGCGGTTTTCGGTGCCTTCGAGTTGCGATTGCAGATCGCGGAAATTGGCATTGGCTTTCAGGTCGGGATAACGCTCGGATACCGCCATCAGTCGCGATAGGGCGGAAGATAATTCGCCTTGCACTTGCTGGAATTTTTGGAACGCTGCCGGATTGTTCAGCACTTCCGGCGTGATTTGAAAACTGGTTGCGGCGGCGCGGGCGCGGGTCACTGCTTCCAGTGTGTCTTTCTCGTGTGAAGCATAGCCTTTGACGGTATTGACCAGATTCGGGATGAGGTCGGCGCGGCGTTGATACTGGTTTACCACTTCGCCCCATGCTGCCTTGATTTGTTCATCCTTGGTCTGGAACTCGTTGTAGCCGCAAGCGCTCAAGCTTGATGCAAAGACCGCGATCGCGATCCATTTCAGCCATTGTTTCATTGTTTTCCCTAAGAAAGAAATTTGGTTCGCAAAATAGAATAGTATCTATTTGATCTTTATTTGCGGGCGGAAGCGCCCGGTTTCAACAGCACGGTACTCATTGCCGCCAGGATCAACAGCATCGCGCCATAATCTTGCCAATGCGGTGTTTCATTCAGCAACCATGCACCGGAAAATACGCCGAGTACCGGGATCATCATCACCGACAAGCTCGATGCAATCGGCGGCAATGTGCGTGCCAAATGAAACCATACTACGTGCGCGAAACCGAATACGATGGCTGCGTTATAGAGGATCGCGCCCGATTCAGCCGCATTGGGCAGGCGCCAGGCGGCGCTTTCGAACACTATAGATGCAATCGCCATCATCACCATCGTCAATGCAAGCATCCAGAATGTAAGCGAAATGGTCGGCATATCGATATGTGTGCGTTTCATGAGAACGGTGCCATAACCCCAGCTGGCTGCCGCAGTCAGCACCAGCAAACTGCCCAGCGGCTGGCCGCTTAGCGTGTAAAAAGCGCTCGATAACAGTAGTAGCGCGCCAGCCAGCGCACAGCCGACACCGATCCACGCAATGCGTGTCACGCGTTCCCCGAAAAAGAGCATGCCGCATAACACTGCCCAAACCGGCATGGTGTAGCCAAGGATCGCGGCGCGTCCAGACGGCAGCATTCTTACGCCCAAGATCAGGAATACATGCCACAGCAACACATTGGGAATCGCCAACCAGATCACCGTCTTGATCTGGCCCGGCGGAATGCGTAGCGAGGCTTTTTGCATGCGGGCGGCGATCCAGATGGCTGGCAAGCCGAGCAGCATGCCCAAGGTGCGAAACGTCAACGGCGGGAATTCGCGCACGCCGATTTTCATGATTGGCCAGTTGATGCCCCAAAACAGCGTGAGGAGCACCAGGAGAATCCATTCTTTGCGGGTAAGCGAGGTCATGCCGGAACGATAGCACGGCGCGTTATAATGCGCAGGTTTGAAATATCGGGTCATCGTATGTCCTTTATCAATAAATTATCTGCCGCATGGACAGCAAACAATTCCCTGTTGTGCGTGGGTCTCGATCCCGACATTGCGAAATTCCCGCAACATTTGCAAGGCCGGTCTGACGCGATCTTTACATTTTGCAAAGCGATCATTGACGCGACGGCCGATACCGCATGTGCGTTCAAGCCGCAGATCGCGTACTTCGCCGCATTGCGGGCTGAAGATCAACTCGAAGCCATTTGCGCCTATCTACGCGAAACCTACCCCCATATTCCGCTTGTGCTCGACGCCAAGCGCGGTGACATTGGCGCCACGGCGGAGCAGTATGCGCGTGAAGCGTATGAGCGCTACGGCGCCGATGCGGTAACGGTCAATCCGTATATGGGTTTCGATTCAGTGGCGCCTTACCTGGAATGGAAGGACCGCGGCGCGATCATCCTGTGCCGCACATCGAATCCGGGCGGATCCGATTTGCAATTTATGACAGTCGATGGCAAACCCTTGTACCAGCATGTCGCGCAATTAGTGGCCGAGAAATGGAATACCAATGGCCAATGCGGATTAGTGGTCGGTGCAACTTTCCCCGATGAGTTGGCGCAAGTGCGCAAGATCGTTGGCAACATGCCGCTGCTGGTACCGGGGATTGGCGCGCAAGGCGGCGATATTCAAGCAACGGTGGCGGCAGGCAAGACGGCGAGCGGGGCAGGGATGATGATCAATTCTTCGCGCGCGATTCTGTACGCGAAGGCGGATAGCCAAGCGAACGAGGATTTTGCACAAGCGGCGCGGCGGGTGGCGTTGGAAACGCGGGATGCGATTAACCGGTTTCGCTAATCAGTTGCGACACTGGCAATCAATTTTTTCTACACGCCATCATTTCTCACGCCATATCTGGAATGACCGGGCCGCGAATGACACCGGCATCGCCACCGTGTAATGTTACGCCAGTTCGCTGGTGACATTGTGTCAAGTCACATGCCTCTGCGGAAAGCCGTGCAGTGCTCTTGCGTGAAATTTTTCAACACATCAGGCCTGCTCTAAAAAATCCAGTAAACCCTTCAATGCATGCGCCACCGTTTGCCGGCGCACCGCTTGCCGGTCGCCGTCAAATACCAACCGTTGGGTTTGCGTCGTGCGGCCATTTCCAGCCCAGCCAAAACAGACAGTGCCGACCGGTTTGCCCGGTACGGCGCCGCCCGGGCCGGCAATGCCGGTGGTCGATAATGCGACATGTGCATGGCTGTTGGCCAGTCCACCCTCCGCCATTGCAGCCGCGACTTCTTCACTGACCGCGCCGTACTGCACGATCAGTGCGGGAGGGGCGCCGACCAATTTCATCTTGGATGCATCCGAATAGGTGATGAAGCCGCAATCGAACCATTGGGAAGAGCCGGCAATTTCCGTGATCGCTGCCGCGATGCCGCCGCCGGTGCAGGATTCGGCTGTAGCCAGCCGCAAGCCTTTGGCATGTAATGCGCGGCCTGCGTGTGCTGCCAATTCAATGAGGTCGTCCATGGCACCGTTTTCGTTTTCTGCTTTGAGCATAAATATTATTTGATTCGCGATGCTTGTAGGTAGCTGACAAGAGTTGGGTGGGTAACAAACGGGATATGGCCGTGTCGCCAACTACATCAAATTGCTTGCCAAACCGCAAACACCAGCAGCGTATAGAACGCCGCCACGATATCGTCCCACATTACGCCGAAACCGCCCTTTAAATGGCGATCGAAATAGCCGATCGGCGCCGGCTTCACCATGTCGAAAAAACGGAACCAGATGAAGGCCCATATCTGCGTCGACAATCCGGCCGGCATCACGAATACCAGCACCAGCCAGAACGCAATAATTTCATCCCACACCATGCTGCCGTGATCGGCAATGCCGAGATCGTGTCCTGTTTTTTCGCATGCCCAGATGCCAATCATAAAGCCCGCTGCAATGACGCTCAGCCAATTCGACGGCGTGAAAATATCCGGCCAGCGCGCCGATAGCACGATGTAGGACAACCAAGCAAATAGAGTGCCGGACGTGCCCGGCATGATGCGTGACAAGCCGCTGCCGAAGCCTTGCGCAATCCAGTGTGCAGGATGCGACAGCATGAAGCGAGCATTCGGCTTCATCACGTGTGCAGTCTGTCCCGGTTCCAGTGTTGTCATGATGAAGTGAAATGGTCAAAAGAAGAGGTTTGCAAATGTAATGGCTGGCCGTGGGCGTCGATCAGCCGCAAGCCCGGCACAGCGTCAATGCTTCCCGCACGGGTGACGGTGATTGTGGCGGCTTGCGCTGCTGCGAGAACAGCAGCGCGTTCGGATACCGGCGCGGTGAAACATAATTCGTAATCATCTCCGCCCGCCAGCGTAAACCGGCGGCGCGTGTCGAGTGGCTGTTGTCTCAACATGGTGCCGGCCGGCAGTGCATCAACGTTCAGCGTTGCACCGAGATTGGAGCGCTCCAGGATATGCGCGAGGTCACCGATCAAGCCATCGGAAATATCGATGGCCGCATGTGCGATGCCGCGCAATGCCAGTCCCAGTGCGATACGTGGCGTCGGCGTGTGCATGCGCTCGGACGCGGCGTCGAGTGCTGCATCGTCCAGCATAATTTCGTTGCGATAAGCGGCAAGCGCCAGCCGCGCGTCGCCCAGCGTGCCGGACACCCAGATATCGTCGCCCGGCTGTGCCGCGTCGCGCCGCAGCGCCTGCCCGGCCGGAATCTCGCCGAAGATCGTGATGCAGATGTTGAGTGGTCCTTTGGTGGTGTCGCCGCCGATCAATTCGCAAACGTGCTGATCGGCCAGCGCGAACAGCCCTTCCGAAAACGGGGCGAGCCATTCGGCGCGCGCCTCGGGTAGTGAAAAGGCGAGGGTAAAGACGAGCGGTCTCGCGCCCATGGCGGCCAAGTCTGACAGATTGACGGCCAAGCATTTGTGTCCCAGCTTTTTCGGATCGGCGCCCGGAAAGAAGTGACGGCCCTCCACCAGCATGTCGGACGAGATCGCCAGCTGCATGCCGGGCGCGGGCGTTAGTAGCGCGCAGTCGTCGCCCACTCCGAGTGTGGCACGACTATCCTGCCGCAAGGAACGGGTGAAATATTGTGCGATCAGATTGAATTCGGAGAGCATGCCGCGATTGTACCGAAGACCGAAGACGCGGCGCAGAGGACTTGATGTCAAGTGACCAAAGTCGTTTGCCGGCTCTCCAATGCGGCACCAAGCTCCGCCAGCAACGCCTGCCGCACACCTGCCTCTTGCGGGGCCACGCCAAATCCGATCATCACGCCTTGTTCATCATGAAAGCGGCAAATCGTCCGCTGCGCATCTGTTTCGTCTTGCCAGCAACCAGCGGCAATTGCCTGCAGCGGCGGCGGAACCAGTGCCAGCGGGTAGCTGGGCGTTTTGACGATCACCGGCGCGGGTTTCAAATCAATGGTCGTGATCTGTCCGGTCAAGGTGCGCGCGATGGCGCGCGCTGCAGTCATCAGCGGCGCGATGTAAGGCAGCACGCGTGTGCTGCCATCCGTGTGCGATGTGTATTCCGCGCAATCGCCCAATGCGTACACGTCCGCTGCGCTGGCTTGACCGCTGGCATCGACAATAATGCCGCGGCCGGTGTTCAACTGCGCCGCCTGCGCCAGCGTCACATCGGCGCGCAAGCCGACTGCCGACAGCACCAGATCGGTTGCAAATGCATGGCCGTTGGCCAGCGTCACTTGCAATGCATCGCCGCTTCGGTCGATGCGTGCCGCAGTCGTGCCGAGTTGCAAATCGATTCCACGATCGCGCAATGCCGTATGCAAACCTTGTGACAATGCAGGCGCGGCAAGCGCCGCCAGCGGCAGCGGATTCGGATCGACCAGCGTCACCGCATGGCCCGCACCGGCCAAGTCGTCAGCAAACTCGCAGCCAATCAGGCCGGCGCCGAGGATCGTGATGCGCGCCGTCGCTTGCGTGACCGACGCAATTTTTTCGCGAAAAATTGCATAATCGTCTACGTGATTTACCGACAGCACCTGGTCGGCCGCATTGCCACCGATCGCCAGCTGGATCGGTTGGGCGCCGACTGCGATCACCAGCTTGGCGTAGTCAAATGCACCCGCGCTGGTGCGGACTGTTCTGCCGGCAGTGTCGATACCGTTGACCCGCGTACCGGTCATGATATGGGCGCCGATTTGCTGCGCCATTTGCGCTGCGCTTTGCGTCACGAGTTGCTCGGCAAGCTTGCGCTGCGCAAACGCATTGGACAGCATCGGCTTGGAGTAGAAACCGCCATCATCGGCGGTGATGATGATCAGCGGAGTGATCTTGTCGAGCTTGCGGAATTCGCGTGCCACCGTGTAGCCAGCGAGTCCGGTGCCGATGATGATGATCGGTTTCATGAGTGTCCTTGTGAGGTTAAATAATTTCTATCATCTCGAAATCGGCCTTGGCAACGCCGCAATCCGGGCATTCCCAGTTGGCCGGGATGTCGGTCCACTTGGTGCCGGCAGCGATGCCGTCTTCCGGCATGCCGATCATTTCATCATAGATAAAGCCGCAAACGATGCATTGATAGGTTTTCATGGTTGTTCCTTTCGTGTTGGTTAGTTGATGTTGATGCCGGATTACGTTTGCGCCGCCAGTGCCGCGCGGTAGTTGTTGGCATGACGTTCTTCCACCTTGGCCAATGCGGCAAAGCGCTTGGCGGCGATTTCCAGCGTGCGCTTGAAGTTGGCCGCATGCTCCTTCGACTCGGCGATCTGTTCGTCGTATTCCGCAACCGCGGCGTGGTTGCCTTCTTCGACGGCGAGATGGCGGAACTTCGGATACATCTCGGTGTATTCATAGGTCTCGCCTTCGATTGCGATTTCAAGCGCCTTGGTCGGCGTCAATTGCGCTTTCGGATACAGCAAGTCGAGATGGCCGAACGCGTGCATGACTTCCTGCTCGGCGGTTTCCTCGAAGATTTTCGCGACATCTTCGGCGCCGGCTTCGCGTGCCAGTTTGGCGAAATAACGATATTTGATGTGCGCCATCGATTCACCGGCGAATGCGGCTTCGAGGTTTTCGATGGTGACGGATTTGATAGTGGAATTCTGGTTTGCCATGATTCACTCCTGTGGGTTGAAGGCGCCGATTGACTTATTGCAATCGGTATGGAATGAATGATAGCTAAAACAAATAAATTAATAAAATTGATTGAATTGATTTAATTGATAGTATTTGTATTTAAGTGTTGTGTTTTAAATAATTTACCTGATGTGATGATATGCCGAAAACGCATTAAGTTCATATAAATACGTATAAGCCTAGATTTGCCCTCTGATAAAATCGTAAGCTTTCCGTAAGCAAAAAAGGAAGGTCGCACAGATGGATTCGCTCATTACCCAAAAAGAAGAACTTCGTCAGCAATTGCGGCAAGCGGCCCTTGAATACCACGAATTCCCGACCCCTGGCAAAATCAGCGTCACCCCCACCAAACAACTGACCAACCAGCGCGATCTGGCCTTGGCGTATTCGCCGGGCGTCGCTGCTGCATGCGAAGAGATCGTCGCCGATCCTGCCAATGCATTCAAATACACTGCGCGTGGCAATCTGGTCGCGGTCATCACCAACGGCACCGCGGTGCTCGGTCTGGGCAATATCGGCCCGCTGGCATCGAAGCCAGTGATGGAAGGCAAGGGCGTATTGTTCAAGAAGTTCGCCGGCATCGATGTGTTCGATATTGAAATCAATGAGTCCGATCCGGACAAACTGTGCGACATCATCGCCGCGCTGGAGCCGACTTTTGGCGGTGTGAACCTGGAAGACATCAAGGCGCCGGAATGCTTCTACATCGAACGCAAATTGCGCGACCGGATGAAAATCCCGGTCTTTCACGACGATCAGCACGGCACCGCGATCATCGTCGGCGCAGCAATTTTGAACGGTTTGAAAGTCGTCGGCAAAGACATTAGGCAATGCAAACTGGTCGTCTCCGGCGCCGGCGCGGCCGCACTGGCATGTTTGGATCTGATCGTTGATCTCGGCTTCCCGATTGAAAATATTTACGTCACCGATCTGGCCGGCGTTGTGTACAAAGGCCGCGCCGAATTGATGGATCCGGACAAGGAGCGTTTCGCACAGGAGACCCATGCACGTTCGCTGGCCGAAGTCATCCCCGGCGCCGACATTTTCCTCGGCTTGTCCGCAGGCGGTGTGTTGAAGCCGGAGATGGTCAAGGTCATGGCCGCCAAGCCGCTGGTGCTGGCGCTCGCCAATCCGACCCCGGAAATCCTGCCGGAAGAAGTGGAGGCCGTGCGCGACGACGCGATCATCGCCACCGGTCGTTCCGATTATCCAAATCAAGTCAACAACGTGCTGTGCTTCCCGTACATCTTCCGTGGCGCACTTGATTGCGGCGCCACCACGATTACGCGCGAGATGGAGATTGCATCGGTGCATGCGATCGCCGAGTTGGCACAAGCCGAGCAATCCGACATCGTCGCCACCACGTACGGCATCACTAACTTGTGCTTCGGTCCTGAATACATCATTCCGAAACCGTTCGATCCGCGCCTGATGATGAAGATCGCACCGGCCGTTGCCAAGGCTGCCGAGGAATCCGGCGTCGCCGCGCGGCCGATTCCCGATATGCAGGCATATCGTGATCGTCTGCAGCAATTCGTCTATCACAGCGGCACCTTCATGAAGCCGATTTTCCAAGTGGCAAAGAATGCACCTGTCGGCAAGAAGCGCATTGTCTTTGCCGAGGGCGAGGAAGAGCGCGTGTTACGCGCCGTGCAGATCGTGGTCGATGAAAAACTTGCGAAGCCGATCTTGGTCGGCCGCCCGGCTATTTTGCAGCAACGCATCGAAAAATTCGGCCTGCGCCTGAAGCCCGATGTCGACTTCCTGACGATCAACCCGGAGTATGACGAGCGCTATCGCGACTATTGGCAGACTTACCTGGAGATGACGTGCCGCAAAGGCGTCACGGAGCAATACGCGAAGCTGGAAATGCGCCGCCGCCATACGCTGATCGGTTCGATGATGATCCATAAAGGCGATGCCGACGGCATGATCTGCGGCATCTTCGGCACCACCGCGCTGCATCTGCATTATGTCGATCAAGTGCTGGGCAAGCGCGAAGGCGTGAATGTATACGCAGCGATGAACGGCTTGATTCTGCCGGATCGCCAAGTGGTATTGGTTGATACGCATGTGAATGAAAACCCGAGCGCGGAGCAATTGGCCGAGATCACGATTCTGGCGGCGGAAGAAATGCGTCGCTTCGGTTTGATGCCGCGTGCCGCGCTACTGTCGCATTCAAACTTCGGTTCCAGCAACAGCGAATCGGCGAAGAAAATGCGCGCTGCCTTGACCATCATTCAGAAAAATGCGCCGGAACTGGAAGTCGATGGCGAGATGCACGGCGACACCGCGCTCGACAGCAAATTGCTGAAGAAAATGATGCCGGATTCGAAACTGAAGGGTGATGCCAACCTGCTGGTATTGCCGAACATCGACGCGGCCAACATCTCGTACAACCTGCTCAAGACCGCTGCCGGCAATGGCATCGCGATTGGCCCGGTGCTGCTTGGTTGCGCAAAGCCTGTGCATATCCTGACCCCGTCCGCGACGGTGCGCCGGATCGTCAACATGACGGCGTTGTGCGTGATGGATGCGGTGGCGGACCGCTAAGAACAAAAATATTCGATCCTGGTTGTGCAAAAGCCGTTCACCTGAATCAGGTGAACGGCTTTTTTGATTTGCACGACGCCGTTACCGCCGAATTGGCACACGTCCGGTCGGCACCAGCGTTGCCGCCCGATCGCAATGGCCGGGCTGATCATCAAAAAACATATGCGGCTTGAACGCGGCCAGCACATCCGATTTCGCGACCCCGCCCATGAAGAAGGTTTCATCGATCGCGACATCCCATGCACGCAGCGTGCGGATCACGCGCTCGTGCGCGGGCGACGATCGGGCCGTCACCAAGGCAGTGCGGATCGGCGTGGCGCGGCCATCGGCTGCTTTCACATTGTTTTGAATGAAGGACAGCGCCTTCAACAGGCGCGCGAACGGACCCTCCGGCAGCGGCTTCTTTGCATTTTCGCGCTCATGGTGTTCGAATGCTTCAATCCCTTGCGATTGAAAAATCCGTTCCGACTCATCCGAAAAAATCACCGCATCGCCATCGAATGCAATCCGAATCTGGTTCAATTCCTCCAGTGCGCTCTCCGGCTTTTGATACAGCAGCGCGGAGGCGACGCCGGAATTGACCGCCGCTTGCACATCGTCTTCGTGCAGCGATAAAAACAGGCTCACATTGAACGCCTGCAGATACGGCGCCAGCGAAGCGCCACCGGACAGCACGGCGCGCGTAATGTCGAGACCATAATGTTCGATTGAATTGAAAATTCGCATCGATGTCTCGGAAGAATTGCGCGACATGATGACAACTTCGACGAAACGCTGGTTATGCGTCAACACATTCAATTTCAGCAATGCCCGCACCAATGCGAAACCGGAACCGAGCTTCAGTATTTCGTTTTCATTGTCGAGCTGGTGCCGACGGTACGCGTCCAGGCCTTGTGTGCGGAAAATTGCCTCTTCCGCCTCAAGGTCGAATAGCGCACGGGAAGAGATGCCAATCACTAACAGATTGTCGAGGGAGACGGGCATAGGGGGATGTATTTCGGCTGATTTTAGCGTTCGACGCCATTGCATGCGGTGATAGACGCTTGAATTTGTACTTGCTTGACTGCGCTTGTGATCCAAATGAAAAACGCACCTCAGAAGGTGCGTAATCATGTTGGTGCCGAGAGCCGGAATCGAACCGGCACGGTGTCACCACCGCGGGATTTTGAGTCCCGTGCGTCTACCTATTCCGCCATCTCGGCGACACAAGCGACTATTATCACTTATTTGCAGCATTCAAGCAACATCCCTTGTGCATCTGAGATTGTCACCCGATAATTTAAGGGGGTATCATCGCCTACTCTGCTTGATCAAGCAGCAAAAAAACCGCGAAATTCAATGAAACCCAAGAAAATTCGAGAAATCGTACTCGGCAAGGCGCTTGATCCCCTCAAGAGCGAGACGCGCCATTCGTTGGCGCTGGTTGCATTCCTTGCATGGGTCGGTTTGGGCGCGGATGGATTGTCATCGTCGGCCTACGGCCCGGAAGAGACCTTCCGGGCGCTCGGGACGCACACGCATCTTGGCTTGTACATGGCAATCGCCACCGCAGTAACGGTGTTCATCATTGCGCTGGCATACAACCAGGTGATTGAATTGTTTCCGACCGGTGGCGGCGGCTATCGGGTCGCTACCAAGCTGGTCGGCCCTTACATGGGGTTGATCGCGGGATGCGCGCTGGTGCTCGACTATGTGCTGACGATTGCGATTTCGATTGCCGCCGGCGTCGAGGCGCTGGCGTCGCTTCTGCCGCTCGGATTTCAGGAATACAAGCTATGGGCGGAAGTATGTTTCATCGGTATTTTGATCGTCCTGAATTTGCGCGGGCTGAAAGAAGCAATCAAGGTGTTGCTGCCGATTTTTCTGGGGTTCGTGTTAACGCATTTCGTGCTGATCGTGTATGGCATTTTCGCGCATGCATCGCATTTACCAGAACTGGTGCCGACCACCCTGGCTGAAACCAGCGAACTGGCAAGTCATATTGGCTGGATTGGCGTGTCCGGCATGCTGTTGCTTGCGTATTCGCAGGGTGGCGGTACCTACACCGGCCTCGAAGCGGTCTCGAACAATGTGAATATCCTGGCCGAGCCGCGCGTACATACCGGCAAGATGACGATGATTTATATGGCGCTATCGCTGGCATTCACCGCCAGCGGCATCATCTTGTTGTACCTGTTGTGGAATGCGACGCCGGTCGAGGGCGAAACCTTGAATGCAACGACTTTCAAAGCCATCATCAACAGCATTGGATTCGGCGGCGAATGGGCGAACAAGCTTGTGTTGATCGTGGTGCTGACATTCGAGGCGGGACTGTTGTTCGTGGCCGCCAATACGGGGTTTCTCGGCGGGCCTGCAGTGTTGTCCAATATGGCATCGGACTCTTGGGTGCCGCACAAATTCCGTTATCTATCTACCCGGTTGGTGACGCAAAACGGCATTCTCGTGTTGGGCATCGCGTCGCTTGCGATCCTGTTCTGGACACGCGGCAGCGTTACATTGCTGGTGGTGTTGTATTCGGTGTCGGTATTTTTGACGTTTGCGATTTCATTGTTTGGCCTGTGTCTGTATTGGTGGCAGCATCGCAAGGAGCTTGAATACTGGAAGAAGCGTTTTTTTCTATCTCTTCTTGGTTTTGTGATTTGCGCCGGTATTCTCGCAGTATTACTGGTCGAAAAATTTGCCGAAGGCGGCTGGGCGGCCGCAGTTATCATCGCCTCGATTGCCGCTTTGTGTATCTATATTCGCAACCACTATCGCGACACAAAAAATGCAATTCACTCGGTGGATCAAGTATTCGCCAACCAGCCTTTGGGGCCGCACGTCGGGCCGGTCATGCCCGACCCGGCTAATCAGACCGCAGTGTTCATCGTCGGCACCTCACGCGGCGGCGGCTTGCATGCGTTGCTGTGGGTGCAGCGCATGTTTCCGGGACATTTCAAGAACTTCATTTTCGTCAATGCACGTACCGTCGATTCACATGTGTACGGCGGTGAGGGCGCGGTCGAGCAAATGCGGGCGGAAGCGAATGCGACGCTCAAATTTTTCGTGGATTTCTGCCATAGCCACGGCATGGCTTCCTCGGCGTACCTCGGTTTCGGAACTGATGTGGTCAATGAAGTGACCAAGCTGTGCGAAAACATTAGCCAGGACTATCCAAATGCAATCTTCTTCACCAGCAAACTGGTTTTCGAACAGGACAACTGGTTCACGCGTTTACTGCATAACCAGGCGGCCTTGGCTATTCAGCGGCGTTTGCATTTCGAAGGCTTGCAGATGGTGATATTGCCGATGAAGGTGTAGCCGGGTTCTGATAAACTCACAACGATTCGCATCGCTGTTTGTTTATCAATCACCGTGGGCATTCGGCAATACCATCGGTCTGACGACCGAATTGGCGAGACAGGGAATCATAGGCAGATTGCGACTCTAGGCATTTATCGCAAACCGAATATGCCCACATCCGGTTTACTCATCTTCTTTGTTGATGCACAAAGAAGGGACGCATTGGGCGCTCTCAGCCTTATCGCAATGGCGGCCTGGCATTGAAGATCTTATCCAAGAGCTGCATTCGTCAAACACGACGTTGGCTGGAGCACGCGCTGAACCAAGACAACGTGATATCACGACTCGCCCGCAATTTGGCGAACCGCCTGGCGCAGGCGAATGCGATTCTGACAGGGTGTGTGCGCCGCCATTGCCGAGGAGGTATTAGATCCAGACTGAAAACGGACATTCGGCTGCGCGAACGATCGATAACAAGCGACCCGAACCCGCCTATCGGCGAATGAAAAAGCAGACGTTCGACCAAAACTGGGTGGCATCAAGCATGTGCCTCTTCCATCATGTTCCCCTTCTGCAAGGCAGCCATTCGCGGCGAAACGCGGAACATTTCCGACGATTTTTACATCGAAGTTCTTTGCCAATAGATTAATGGGGGTAACATGCAAGCAACGTGGATTGTTTCCGCAAATGCCAGCCGAGCAAGATTCTTTTCACAAGCCCATTCCTCTGATTCTCTGGAGGAAATCAATGACATGGTGAATGAGGCCGCGCGCCTGCACAGGCTCGATATCGAGTCAGACAAAGTTGGCCCGATGGCTGCCTCAAAGAGCGCGCATAACGTCGGAGCTGCGACGTCCAACAAGTTGTACGAGCCAGCCCAGACACCCGAGGCGCATCAGGCGGAATTGTTCGCCAAGGACATCGCAGGCTTTTTGCTGCATGGGTTTCAGGAAGGCCGTTTTCAGCAGATCTCCCTAGTGGCGTCTCCTCAATTTCTTGGCCTGTTACGAAAACTGCTCGACCCGAGACTAGAGTCGGCCGTGAGCCTGGAGATCAACAAGGACTACACGCAGTTCAGCCCGGAGCAATTGCTTGAGCAAGTCAAGGCATACAAAGAAAAGGGATAAAGGGTTGCACGTTGTCATCAACTCTCGGGCATCGGACGGGGTTTGATGGTGATGGCGTCGTCTGAGTGCAGTACGCACTTCGTTATGCGCTGTTTTCCGTTTCTTGCCAGCGACACGTGACGTTGGCAATCGATGCATACCGGATAATCGGCAGACAATTCCTGTTTTCGGCCAAAAGCAGTCGCTTGAGCTGGAACTCTGAAGCCATCATTCGTAAGAAGGGAAAATATTGCCCAACAAATAGTCGGTTTCGAACACCTATTGTTTTATCTCTTTATGACTCGGCGGTTTCAAATACCAAGTGCAACACTGGGTTAATGAACAGTATCGGTCGACAT
>CBINHE010000035.1:0-39616 GCA_966250375.1 uncultured Oxalobacteraceae bacterium | reverse complement strand
TGGACGAGCCCGTTTTCACTGCGGGCTTTTTTGTTGACTATGGAAATATCTTTTTTGGCCTGCCCGGTATTGTGCGGCGCATTGCCGATGTCGAAGCACGGCGCGCTCGAAATCCAAGTGCAACATTTTTCATGAAAGAATGTTGCATGACAAAGAAATACCATCACCTCACGTTGGCTGAACGGACGTTGATTCAAACGCAGTTGCAGCAAGGATTCAAGCCTGCGGCGATAGCGGCCAGTCTGGACCGGCCGCGCTCCTGCATCTGCCGGGAACTTGCCCGCAATGGCTGGAAAGCGCCGCGCGCCGTTCGCCCGGTTGGACGTCCGCCGATGGCAGGCGGTTACGCTTCCAGCCGCGCCCAGTTGCGCGCGCGCGATTTATCCATCAAGCCGCGTGTCGAGCGCAAGCTGGTGGTCGGCAACGCGCTCTGGAGCAAAGTCAGCGATGGCCTGCGGCGCGGTTTGTCACCCGAACAGATCGCCGGTACACTGCGGCGCATGAACGAACCTGTGCGCTTGTGCCACGAAACCATCTACCAGGCGATCTACGCCATGCCCAAAGGGGAGCTGCGCACCGACACGATTACGCTGCTGCGCTTTGGGCACGGCAAGCGCCGGCCCCGTTCGCGCGACAACGACCGGCGCGGGCAAATTCCCGACATGACCAGCATCGATTTGCGCCCCGCCGACATTGCAGAACGGCTTGTGCCCAGCCATTGGGAAGGCGATCACATCAAGGGGGCCGGCAACCGCTCGCAAGTGGGCACGCTGGTCGAACGCAAGACGCACTATGTCGCCCTGGTGAAGCTCGATGACGGCACTGCGCACGCAACAGCGAATGGCTTTGGAACGATCCTGCAGCGCTTCAATGCCGATATGCGCCGCTCCCTCACCTATGACCAGGGGCGCGAAATGGCGCGACATGCGCAACTGACGCAAGACACCGGCATCAAAGTCTACTTCGCCCATCCGCACAGCCCCTGGGAGCGCGGACAAAACGAAAACACCAATGGCTTGCTGCGCCAGTATCTTTCCAAAGGCTCGGACCTCTGCGTCTTCTCGCAACAAGAGCTTGACGACATCGCCTGGACACTCAACACTCGCCCCAGAAAATCGCTAAACTGGAAATGCCCTGCCGAACTCTTCCTTCCTGAAGACGCTTTTGACTTTAAAACTTACTGGGAAAACAATTTCAACTCTGTTGCACTTGGAACTTGAAACCGCCCACGAATAATCGGCTAATTTGAACGAATATTCGCTAATGGATGGTGAAGCGTAGGCGGATTGTCCCGATTCGCACACCGCACGATCAAGTTTTTTCTGCGCTGCAGCATTGGTATTCGTTCAATATTATCGAGTTCCGGCCAGCACGTTTTGACGTAATCCTGCGGCCAATTTTTGATGCGATCAGTCAGCAGATTTAGGCTTCCCGGCGGTATGAGCGGCCACAACCATTGCGTGCGCATTGACCTCGCATCGTATGCCGTCGGCCGCAACTGCAGATCGTTGATGCGTGCGCTAGCAAACATCAGTGCATCTGCCATCGCCATGGCGTAGAGGATTTCAGCCAGGCTGTTTTTGTTATGCCGTGCCGGCCGGATCTGGCTGGCGTGTCGATGAGACCGACGTCAAGGTCCGCGGCGAATGGGTTTATCTCTATCGGGCGGTCGACCGTGACGGACAAACGGTGGATTTCCGCTTGAGCCGCAGGCGGAATGTAGCGGCAGCCAAGGCTTTCCTGCGCAAGGCGATGCGCTCGCAAGCCACGGCGCCCACCAGTATTACCCTGGACGGCTATGCCGCTTCACACCGTGCGGTACGGGAGCTGCAAGAGCAGGACGAGGTGCCGAAGACAGCCAGACTGCGGTCTTCCAAGTATTTGAATAACGTGATCGAACAAGATCACCGTAATATCAAATTGCGGTTGGGGCCCATGCTCGGGTTCAAACGGTTCCAGTCAGCCGCCATCACGATCGCAGGTATCGAGTTAATGCACCGCATCCCGAAGAGTTAATTCCAATTCCGGTCGTCACCTACTGGGAAAAACCATTTTTGGCGTTGACATCTTTCCTTTCCGCTACGGCTGCGCCGTCGACGCTCAATACCCGCAATGAGTTGTCTGCGCCACGCGTTTAGCAACCCAGGCAAGCGCGATCACTGTGCTTGCCGTGTAGCGTGCCTGCGGCTAGGTTGGCTATGCCGGCATCCGGCGATCTGCCAGATGATCGAGGCACTGCTACAATTGCATCATATGCGCAAATTACCTGCCAGCCCGTGCGGCGCAACTGCAGCAACATTTCGGGGGCGCTCCGCCCGATTCAGCGTTCAAGGATGAAACCTATCCCGGCTACTTGGCGCCCATCATCCGGTCGTCGGGGGGGATGTCGTCCCCGGCGGTCGCGCATGTACACTGGGCATGTTCGGCATGGTGCCGCACTGGGCGGATCTCAAGCTCGCGCGTCAGACCTATAATGCCCGTACGGAAACAATATCGACCAAGCCGTCGTTTCGCGCCGCATGGCGGCAAGGAAACTTCTGTATTATCGCGGCCGACGCGATATACGAGCCGAGTTACGCATCCGGAAAACCTGTGCGCTGGAAAATCGCAGACGCGACTGGCCAGCCGCTGGCGATCGCCGGCATCTGGGAGTGGCGCGCCGATGGACCGGACGGCCCGCTGGTGTCGTTCTCCATGCTGACCATCAATGCCGATGGGCATGTGCTGATGCAAAAGTTTCACAAGGTCGACGATGAAAAGCGGATGGTCGTTTTACTTGAACCATCACAGTATGACGACTGGCTTCATGCGTCGCCTGCGGAAGCAACCCAGTTCCTCAAACGCTATCCCGCTGAACGCCTGTTCGCCGAACCCGCACCGAAACCGCTTGCCACGAAACCGCCACTCGTCAAAGCCAAGCCCAGGCATCCCAGTGCCGCCGACAACTGACTTTCCGGCGACTGCCCGATGCAACGGTGCATCGGGCAACCTCAATGAGCCGCGCCATCCGGTGCATGCAACCGCACGCGCAGGGCGACGCAATCTTCCGGCATGTCCGTTTGCTCGACACCCCATCCGGCATCCGGTCCTGTGATGTCGCACAAGACGTCAAGCAATTCCGCCCGCGTCGCGGCGGCCCACATGCCGCGCTGGCGCACAATGACGCCGCACGGCACGTGCTCCTCGCCATCCGGCGGCATGTAATAAACGAACGGGACAAAGTACCGGCCGAAGCGCTGGATACCGACCTTCACCGTTCCGTCTCCATCAAGCAATTGAAGAAATGCACTTTCCTGAATGGTCGGCAGCGGCGTACCAGGTAAGGGATTCATTGTGCGACTCCAAAAAGTGATGCGCAGAACGATTGCCGGTGCCCGCCCGCGCCAACCACATAAGCACGCTTTCTGCCAACGACCAGCAGCGGCCGTTCCCGCAACGCGCGCTGCAGGCGGGGCCAAGTGATCCTGCCACAGATCCAGAGTCCGACGATATGCCACATGTATTGATCCATCTACGTTCTCCTTATGCATCATCAGTCGACGTTGGAATAGCACAGTCATTTCATGGCGCGACGCGCACCTTCTGTCATCCGGTCGCGTCCAGTTTCGTCTGCAGCGACCGGACGATCGGCTCGAAGGCGATACGGCGCCTTTCGGTCAGCGCACTGCCGGCCGGCGCGAATAGTACCGGCTTGATCGTCATACCACCTTCCGGTGCCTGTTCCAGCGCGATTTTCCCGAGCATGCCCAGTTCGCTGTGCCGCAGCACGTAGAAAAACGCCGTATCGGAAACCGGCACGCGTTGCGCCGTCACGTTGCGCGGCAGTTGCAGACCCATTGCTTTGCTCCCTTCACCAGCCACCAGGTATGTTGCGCAAACACATCCAGAAGGTGCCGCAAAGTTCTTTCGAACGTACCTTGTTCCGTTGTGTAATAGTTGAATTATACTGTATATCCATACAGGTTTTCGAGCAAGTAATTTATTCATGGCCAGACGCGTCGCGCTGGCGGAGTTTGCCAACCAGCGCTGCGCCTAATTTTGTAGGCAAGCACGTTTTTTTACTGCCAACGATCCACGCACCAGGACACATGCGCCATGACCACGTTTTCCCCACCATCGGATGTGTTGCCGGCCTACGCCGAGCTGCAATGTTGTTCCAACTTCACGTTTCTGCATGGTGCGTCCCATCTGGAAGAACTGGTGGCCCGTGCCGCGCAACTGGACTATAGCGCACTGGCGCTGACCGATGCCTGTTCCGTGGCGGGCGTCGTGCGCGCGCATACGGAAGCGAAGAAGCGGTGATTGCACCTGGTGATCGGCAGTCAATTCGACCTGATCAATGACGATGGGAGCGTCGCGGTTTCCGTGGTGATACTGGCGCAGAACCGGGAAGGGTACGGCAACCTGTGTGAACTCATTACGCTGGCGCGTACTCGCGCAGAAAAAGGGACATACCGACTCACGCCTGCCGACGTTGCCGTACCCGAAGGTAACTATGCACACCTGCGCGGCATGCCGCATGGCGTTGTTGCGTAAATCGAAATTGAGTCAAAATACCCCGATGCCGGGCTATTTTTCAGACTTTCACGGAGCGCGGCATGCCGAGATTGGTCATGATGTTGAGTGCGGACGCACTGATCCCTGCCTCAGTTTTCTGCTGGGGCAAAGCGCGCGCCTTCATGGTGGTGCCAAAGATGCGCTTGTAGTGCTGCACGGCAAGCTCGACATCGTTGCGCATGTTGTAGCCGGTGATCTTCTGCCAGGCCATACGCCCCAGGTTTGCAATGGTCTGGATATGCGCGTCCCGTTGCGTATCGCCAGCGGCGGACACCACGGCGGTCTTGTGCGGCGGGACGACCACTTTCGCATCGGGCTGTTTGTCCAGCGCCGCTTGAGAAACCGGGTCGCCATCGTAGGCGCCGTCACCCATGAACGTCTCGAAGGGCGTCTCGATTTGACCGGCCAGATCTGGAACGGCCGTGGAGTCGCCTACGTCCGGCGTGGTCAGTTCGCATGCCACAATTTGATGCTTCTCATCGACCACCATGTGCAGCTTGCGCCATGTGCGCCGGGCCGCAACGTCGTGTTTCTCCTGGTGCCATTCGTCATTTCCATCCACCTTCAGTCCGGTGCTGTCGACAATCACGATGCTGCCCGGCGCCATCGCTTTGCGCTGTAGATGCCGCGGCAATTCCATGCTGCGTCTGGAAATGCTGCTGAAGTCGGGAATGGCGATTTCGGCTTTCATGACACGGGCAAGCGCCGTCATGCAACCTTCTGTTTGACGTAACGGCAGATGAAATACCTGACGAATAAGCAGCGTCGCTTCTATTGCAACATCCGAATATTGCTGCGGACGTCCACGCCTGCCTGTCCTTTTCGGACGCCAGCCGGCTATCGCCTCTTCGGTAAAATACATCGTGAAATCGCCTCGTTGCCGCAACGCGTTGTTATATTCAGCCCAATTCGTCACTTTATCTTTTGCCTTCGTGATCTTTTCCCGGCGGCTTTCGTTGAATTTGTAGGGCATCGGCTTCTTGGGGATTGGGCGTATTTACAGAATCGTGACAGATTGTACATTTCCATTGCCAAATCACCGATTTATGCAACAACGCCCGTGCGGCCAGTGATCACCTACTGGCTCATGGCACTCTATTAAGCGGCCAAAACGGCGGCGTTCGCGGCGGCCGTACGTAAACGCTGGCGCTGACTGGGGCACTGCTATCCAGCATGCTTGGACGGAAGCGGATCAGGCGCTATGGGCGGGGGTGCTGAATTTCTGGTTCCTCGGGCGCGTTTTTGGCCGGGTGCGGTCATGATGCAGGTTCCGGCCGCCGCGATTGCCTTGGCCAGGCAGTTCGAGGGCTTCCAACACGTACCGAAGTTCGATCCGGAGCGGAGTGCGCATCCGTACATCTGCCCGGCGGGCTACTGGACGATTGGCTACGGTCATCTCTGCGATCCGACGCACTCGCCTATCATGGAGTCCGAAGCCGACGTCTATCTGCCACGCGACCTGAGTTCAGCACTCCGCGTCACGCTGCGCTGCTGCAGGCGTCAACGCTGCGCCGGCGCATCAATCAGCAGGACTGGCAGAGCGTCGCCGCCGAGCTGCGCCGTTGGGTTCACGGTGGCGGACGCGTACTGCCCGGGCTGGTCGCCAGGCGAGAAGCGGAAGTTGTGTTGATGCTTGGGCGCTGAGGCATCTGCAATGATGCGCGGCGAGCTATGTGCGCGCGCGCGGAGACACCCGCTTCGCCGTGACCTTGGCACCACTCCGTTGCCCGCCGCCTCCCGCACCGTAAATCGTGCGACGCCCTATGGCGGGAAGTTTGGGCATCGTCGGGACGTGCGTGATGGGTGGCCACTGCGACCATGTCTTGCCGCAACCATGCCGGTCGCTGCAGGCATGGAACAGACGATCCGCCTTCGGGTTGTGGCGCGAAAACACCAGCCCTGCCTTGCATGCGGGGCACAAGGGCGGCAGTTCTTGCGTGCCGTTGAACAACACCTTGCCGTCGCGATGATCGCGCAGCAGCTCCAGCGCGTAGGGCGATGGGTGACGCTCCTGCGCCAGCAAGACCACCTGCCGCTTGGCGCGCGTGAGCGCCACGTAGAACAAGCGCCGCTCGTCCGCATCGGCCACGGCTTCCCTCGGTGGGAGAATCATTTGCAACAAGGGATCGTCCTCGCGCTCGCTCGGAAAGCAGAACCAGTCGTGCTCAACGCAGAACAACCCCAGAATTAGCACATAGTCGGCTTGAAGTCCTTTGGACTTGTGCATTGTCATGTACAGCGGCTTGGGTTCCTTCGCGTCCGCAGCATCCAAGTCGAGCCTGTCCGACCAGCGCTTGCGCAAGTCGTCAATCTGTTGAGCGCTTAAGCCCGCCACGCGCTTTTCTCCGTAGCGCCCGAGCAGGAACACCGATGGCTTCTTGCCGCCCGTATGGCGCTCGACCCAGCGCTGCAACGTTGCCTCGACGCGTTCGAGCACCTCGCTGTCGTCGCGGTAGGTGCAGACATCGATCACGCCCTCGCAGGTTTTATCCTGCGCCACCACTTCCTTGGGCAGTTGACTCTTGTTCTTGAGTACGAAGTGCTTGGCGATGTCGGCAATGCCCTGATTGCTGCGGAAGGTCTGCGTCAGATCGCAGCGCCGATCCGCACCCGCTCGGACATTAAATGCACCGCCGAAGCCGTTGAAAAAGCGCAGATCCGACCCGGCAAAGCGATTGATCGCCTGCCAGTCGTCGCCCACTGCGAAGAACAAGCTGTCCTCGCGCGTGCAGAGCATCTGGCGCACCAGCTCACCGCGCCCCGGAGCCGTGTCCTGGAACTCGTCGGCCAGGATGAACTTGAAAGACTTCGAATCTCGCTTCTCACGCCGATAGACCAAAGCGCGTTGGATCATCTCGTCGTAGTCCAGCTTCTTGTCCCCGATGAGCAGGTCTTTGACCGCATCGGCGACGGGCCATACCACCTCCAGAAAAAGCCGCGCCCGGGCCGGTTCCGCCTGTTCATGCAAGCGGCTTTCGAGCGTGGCGCGATCCCAGCCGTTCTGTCGAATCTGTGATACCGCCCGCGCGATCAGTTCGTAGTCTGGCAGGTTCCCGATCTCTTTGAGGCGTTGCAGCACAGCGTCGGCTGAGCGGGGCTGCAGCCGCACCCCAGCCGTCCGCAGCCTGGCTTCCAGCTTGGCGAAGAGCGTACCATCGGCGTACTCGGCGCTGGAGGTCCAGAAGTGGCGACCGTCTAGCACCGCCAGCACCGACTGTTTGTCGCTTGCTTCACGCGCATAGCCAGCCGGATCGCGAAAGAATTTAGGCGCCTTGCCGTGCGCGTTGAGCGCGAAGTGCTCGTGGACAATTACCTGTTCTTCGCCAAGATCGCCAATGCGGTATGTGAAATCCGGCGTCCACAGACGCCCCGGACATAGCATGGCGGCGCCGGCGGCAAACGGCGCCTCGTACTCGAAGTCCACCCCCATCACATAGAGCCAGTTGGAGATCGCCACTTCTTCAAAGGATTTCACCAGCTTTGTGCAGCCCAGCGTCAGAATGCCATCGTCCTGCCCTTTGCCCCGTTTGCGCTGCCGCCAGATGCCCCGCAGGTAGTCCTGGTACTCCCCCTCGCTTTTGAACCGGCTTTCAGGCGGCTGAGGGAAACGGGCGACGGTTTGCAGCAGCAGCCAGTTCGTTGCGAAACGCGGATCGTGCCGACAGCGCTCAACGGCACGCACCAGCCGCCGCGTATTTTCGCTGTCTTCATGGGAGACCGGCACGTCACGTTGCTCGACGCGATTGACGATGTCCCGACCCAGCGAGTGAAAGGTGCGCGCTTCGATGGCAATGCCGCTGCCGCATACGTCGGACAACGCGCGTTTGACATCGTCATCAATGGGACATTGCGGCCGGGTCAGCGCCTGAAGGCGTGCTGTAATGCGCAGACCGATCTCCTTGGCGGCTTTTCTGTTGAAGGCTAGGCACAAAATATCCTGCGGTCCGGCGATGCCCTTGGCCAATGCGTAGGCTACCTTGCCCACCACGGTGGAGGTTTTGCCGGAACCGGCGGCCGCCACCAGCAAGGTGTTTTCTTCGAAAGTGATGGCGGCGATCGCCTGCTCGTCGGTCAGTGGAGTTTCTTCGCAGTGGTTGAAAAATACCCGCCAGCGCTGCAGCTCATTATGGACAAAGCGCCGGTTGCGCTCGGACAGGATTGCAGCGTGATGTTGCGCCAATTGCGTCAGCGGCTCGGCAATCTGAAGCAAGGCTGACGTGATGACGAATCCTTCCGCATGGGGCGACCGTGCGCGAGCCAGCGCTGTCACGATCCGCGCGACGTGCGGATGCAGGATTTGTCCGATCCGTGCGCGATCTCGCGCCGCCAGGTAGCTCGGCTCGTTTATTTGCGAATGCAGCGTACGCAACAGTGGCTCCAGCAGGCGGTGATCCGACTCCAGGCTCTGCTCCAGCCGGGTCAGCGCCTCCGTGCGCTGGCGCTCGAACGCTTGCGCCACGTACTGTGCATTCGTATGCGCAAGGCCGCCCAGCTCGAACGATTCGGGTGTGCGCTGCAAGGTGATACGTGACCAGAACCACCCGCGTTGCGCGGTAAGCGTTGTGTCCAGTATTGGCCATTCCGTGGTCAGGCCGGCCTGATCGATCAATATGGCATCGCTAGTGAATCTGCCCTTCCATTTCTTGCATAACCGCAGCCAGCATGGCCATGCCTGTGCTTCAAACCATTCCATTTTCACGCCTATCCTCTGCATATGCGCCCTATTGCATTCCGTCAGGCGATATAAATAATTAAGACTGTAGCAGTATTGCAAGTATTCGCAATCACTTCGTTACAGACAGAGAAGGCAGCGCTGCCGGCGTGACGATTCAAAACGCCAATGTATCTGCTAACGTACCGATTTCCTTGGTCAGTTTGCCCACTGGGTGTATGGCGAAGAGACAGCCTGCTCTGGAATGATCAAGTCGCCAAGCTCTGCCGCCCTGGCCTCGACCAACGCTATTTGGTCTGGGGGGTCTAACGAAATATCGAAGCAGCAGACCAAATGCCGCTGGCGGAACGTGTCCTTCAGCTCGAACAGCCCATGCTTCAAAGCGCGGAAAGATTCAACAAGAATCATCTCCTGTCCGCGATATAGGACGGCCACCCCATATTTACGCGAATCGCCGACAATCTCTGCGAGCAACTCAGGCGAGCATTCGAAGTCCAATTCGACGGCCTGCGCAGCCGAACTCCTGATGAGTGAGCGCGCCTTCGTGGGCGACTTGGCCAACACTTTTGAGGATTCGTTTTGCATTATTTTCCGAATAATTGGAGTAGGGACTGCGGGGTATGGCTGGCGACATGCGACATTGACTGACCGTAGGGCTGCTTCAATGGCCGGTATTGTATGTGATAAGTTGGGTGACCCAACTGGCCCATGGTTCTCTGGTCGATCACGAATGCATTGAAGAGGCCCCTGTCGAAAAGGGCAGGGGCTTGTACTGCCAGTTTGAAACTATAAAGTCAGGTCTACCAGACCCATTGGAGGATGGTTCAGCAGGCACTGGTCGATCTCTCTGGAAACCTGGCGGGCGCCGCGTAGCGTAAATGCGATGGCGTCCGGCAAATTGCCATTGGTCTCAATCTGGAGTGCTTTTTGCTGAGCCGGGCTGAGCGTTCCGAGAACGGCCGCTGCTCGGATGAGCAACTGTCCTGCTTCGGATACCGTTTCAATCGTGACTTGATCAAGACTCATGATGTCCTCTGTTGTCCAACAAGGGCCGCGTAGACGTTATGCAGTTGCCCCTTAATGTCCAGACAATAAAAGTCGTCGAATGTGTCATCCTTTTCATGGAGCCAATCTTGTCGGGATTTCTCCGTGGTGAACTCGATCGTTTTTACGCCTTCGCCATCAATGTACAAAACATACATGCGAATGTTCGGTGACGCCGGTTTTTGCTCTGCCATGTCATGCTCCTTGATGGCGCGTTTTCGCCAAATCAACTGCGGCACGAATCGCCGCGACACAAACGGCATTTCCACTTTGAATGAAAAAGTCGATGACGGCTGCAGCCAGCCATTCCTGGCATGCCTGTTCGGTGGGCATGTCGGCCCGCTCGAGCACTTGGCCGCCAATCCACCGTCCAAACGGACTACATACCTCATACTCGAACACACCGGGGAAGCTGACCGAGTCGTCATGTGCTTTCACAGCGGCATCTACAAGACGTCTAAGCAATGGTGCGTAGGCCACCACCGCCGAGATCAGTTCGATGCAACCTTGATCCCACGACTGAATGACGGCATCGTAGTCTTGATCGCGCAGGCCTTCCATGAAGAACGCCGCATACATAGCGGTATCACAACATGGTGCTGCTGTACAGCAACTATCTGACATCGTGATGTGCATTTTGATTGCTCCAATTGAAAAAGGCGGAGCATCCCAAAGCGGGATGCGTTCCCGCCTTGGGTTACAAAGTGAAATGTCTGCTACTGCGATGGACGCGCGGCCGCGTTACGCCGCCAGTCGATACCCTGTGACAGAGTCCGACAGCAAACCGCCCATCTTTTTCAAGGTAAGAATGAACCGATCCGCTTCACGTTCATCCACCATGCGAACAACGTCAATGAAGTTGTTCGCATGGCCGACATAGTCTTTTCGACCGTCGCAGCGCCGGTAAAGAATCTGTGCGCACCCTTGCATCAAGGCGCCCTGACTCAGCTGCAGATAGAGCGTATCGGTATGCAAGGTGATTTCGCCGCTTACCGCAATGCCGGCAAGATTTGAGCGTAGATCGTATTGCCCCTTGATGAGGCCAAGCTCGCCGGCGACACGCTTCAAAAGGCGCTTGGCCGCGTTGTGAAAAACTTGTTTGCGCAACGCGTCGTAACTTACATCGCCACCGAGCAAGGCGGCTTTCATCTGTTGATCGAATAATTTCATGGTGGACTCAAAAAATCCGAGACGCCAAGATCCCTGCGGATCATGACGACCCGCAGGTTGAAAAATAAAAGCGACCATTGCAGCCATCAAATTTGTAAAAGTGGCAGCCTAGTTGACACTGCGATGCGCTTCACTCCGCCGTAATGACAAGACATCCTTGCATTACTCTTACGCGAACGCGCGACTGCGGTTCAAATCCTGCCTGTTGTAGCCAAAGTCCGCAAAGCCTGATCCAGGGCAGGCGAGGCCGTGGTTCCGGGTAAAGCGACACGGTTAGAAGCCGATCCTTGTATACGCCGTCAGGTGTAGCAATATCTTGTGTATGATTACGTTTAGCCATATCAACCCTCTGTTAGTTGGTGTGGTTAGCCGATTGCATGGGTGCCAGCCCATGCAATCGGCACCTTGTTACTGCATAAAAAAATAAGACTGCCCTTACTCGATGCTGTCCCGTGTATGACGATACGTTTTGCAGGCGCGGCTTCAATGCCGTCTCCTGATTGAATCTTTCCATCCAATTGCGTCTTGCTAGTTCACGAGACGCTTGGCAAGTGCCACTTCAATACTGTCGCCGGACTGATTCAACACATCTAAACCGGAATCTGGCATGTCGCCCGATGTCGATTGCGAGACCGCGATCTTTTGGGCCATCAATCGCAGACATTCCATCTGCGCACTACCCGCATACCCGAAGAAATGCACTTCCACCGGGAGCTTCTGTCCAATACGCCACGAACGCCGTGCCGCCTGCTGCAACGTGTACATGTTAAAACCGGACTGCATGAATGCGATGGTTGGAAATTCCAGCAAATCGAGTCCGGTCTTGACCAGCTCCGGATTGCAGATCAATACATCGATGCCGCGATCGACATGCTCGGCCACCCAATCTTCACGTTTGACCGCCTCCACGCTGGCGCGCAATACCGCCGTTTTAAAACCGTGTGCATCCAGCAGCGCCTTCAGCCGTGCCGTGGTGTCGCGCGTGCCCGTGTACACTGAATACACCAGTGTGCGCCGGCCTTTCGCTTTCTCACGCCTGCACAAGTCCAGCAGCGCCTGCTCCTTGGGCATCACATCGCCTTCGGCAAACAACGCGCGTTGGAATGCGAGTTGCTGCCTTGTCCGAGGATGCTTTACGAGCTCGTCGCGAAATGCACAATCTGGCCACGCCAGCATGACATTGAGCACCACGCCCAGCAACGTGGTGTCGCCCGTGCGCAGCGCCTGCCGCAATTCGTCGGAAAGTATTCTCGCCAGACTTCGATATGCACTCCCCTGTTCTTCAGTCATCTCCACTTCCGTGAAGACTTCCGCATAGGACGGCAGAACATTACCGCCGATGTCCTTGAGTTTTAAAAACGCGGTGCAAGGCAGCACATAGCGCATGATGCCCTTGGGACCGAAACCTGGTCCTTTGGATGTGCGGCATGTGACGTTCTTGCCCTGGGACGTACGATGAGAATGACTGGCGGACTCCTTGTAAATGTCCTTCAGCACGCCATGCTCGCGCATGAATCCCATCGCGGCGGCCGACAGACTGCCGCGCGCATTGACTTTGAAGCCATCTTCAATCATTGCCTTGGGATTGAGCCGCCACAGCAAAAAGAAAAGATCATCTGCATATCCCCCCATCAATGTACCAGTGAGGAGTAACGTCTTTTTACACTTGCGAGCAAGCACACCCATCGCCTGCCCTTGGGCAGAGCCCTCGTTTTTGTATTCGTGCCCCTCGTCTACCACCAGGAGGCCGAAATAGCCTTGCGGAAGTTGGCGCTTGATGAACTCGGTTGGTTGGTACCCGCCCTGGCCAAACGAAAATTCAAACGACGACAGAGAGCGTTCCATCCGCTGCGCCTGCCGATCGCTGAACACCAGTTCGCCATCGTCACCCATCAGATTGATGAACTCGAATACATTGTCTTCCAGCATGGCGCCCAGCATCTCTTCACCGAACGACGCCATCAGACGCTGCGCTGTCTTTTGGCCAATGGTGGGCAATTGCTGCAGTGCCGACAGCAGCATATCCCGTCGGGATCGTGCTGCCTGGCCTTGACGGATCAAGGTCCACAGCGCCGACCCGCAGTTGCGGCAAGCCTGACGTTTTTCGTCAAGCGTTGCCGCGGCCATCGTCGCCGACAGCGGGATTTCCATCCCTTCTTCCAACTGACTGGTCAGCAATGTGCCGCAGGACGGACACGCCGCATAGGACAGACGCTGGCTATCGCCGCGTTCATCACGTTCGATGACTCGACGCACGGTAAAACTCGGACGCCAGTGAAAGCCCATGCGCATGCGCACCCGCCCCAGTATGAAAAACTCTGGCACGGTAGGTACTTCTTGCATCGCGCGAATCTGCAACAGCTTTTTTAACGTATCGGGACCGTTCAGAATCCATACCCGCGCACCTGGTACGGTGTCCTTGATTTCACGCCGCCACTTGTAGACCAGGTGGGGTGGCGAAATCACCAGCGTGCGTTGATATCCTTCCGCATGCATGACTGCCGCGGCCGCAATCGCCATCATGGTTTTGCCAGTGCCCATTTCCGCATTGATAATCGCGGCCGGATCACCCTGGTCGACCATCAAGCGAGTGACCGCCTGGACGACTTCACGCTGCGCCGGAAACGCCTGGCGTTTGAGTGACTGCAAAATGGATTCACGTGAACAGTTGACGGTGCCGTCATAGACAGGCGGATTTTGTGCGCGTACCGCTTCCAGCAGTCCATCGCCAAATTGCGCGATAAAGTCTGACAGGCTGATGACGGATGAATCCGCTGCGGCCGGCGTGGCGTCGATATTGTCGACCTCGGCCGTGTTGGATGCGTGTTGTGACATGGGATTCTCCAAAAAAAAATGCACGGAGAATCCCCCCTTGCGGAAAAAGGATGCTCCGCAAGGGTGGACATATAAAGATGAATAGTGCGCGACCGTTTGTCGATCAATATTCGTTTGGTAACAACAAGGTGGTGACGCTGCGATCGGCTTCCGTGATAATCCAGATCGTGTTGTCGCCATGTCCTTCACAGGGACGTGATGCATCGATCGGATAGGCCGATAGCACGCGCCAGCCCATTTTCAGGCTTTCATTGTTTTCCAGGCGATCAGGCTCGCTGACACATCCCCAGTCTCCCGACTGGTGCCGGCGCAGCAGTGCATCGGCAAGATGCGGATGTTCCGCCAATACTATTTGCACACCCGGCGTGATGACCACCCGCCCCAATGAAAGCCGAACAGGTTTTGCTATTTGCACAGGCGCATGGGTATTGGTATCGTCCGTCGATGCCGATTCTTCGACGGTCAACATCCCTGAACGAACCGCCGCCGAGATGGTGTCGACAAAGCTGTCATTCAACTCGACCCGAAAGCCCGTTATACGTCCGATCGGCGGATACAAGGTGGCCGCCAGCGGCTGGATGGCCGTGTCGGCCGTCAATGCCAGTATTGTCGATTGCCAATGATCGAGCAATGGAATCGACGACAGATCTTTCATCACCAGCCACGCTTGCGCGCGGATTTGCTGGTCGATTGACGCCGTGTCGGTTTCCCGCACTTCATCGATCACCCAGGCGATCCCGTTCACGTAGTCCCGTTTAAGCAGGCGCACGTCATACAACCACGTATGCGCGAGATTGCCGAATAGGTTGGCTTTTGGCAATCGGCCGGAAAACTTCTCCAGACGATCGACACCGGGGACGCCGACGCTGTGCTGTTCGCCAGCCGCATCGATCAAGGTGAATCCATCCAGACCACCCTGATCGCGCTTGAGCGTGAATGCCGAGAAAAGCTGCAGCAGCGCGCCATCCCGCCCGTAGAGTGAAGCAAACAGCACATTGCCGGCGTCATCCCTGACACAGGCATCGGCAAAAATGTCCGGCACTTCTTTGACTTGGTACATAGACGATCTCCAAAATTAAAAAATGGGAGATCGCCGTCCCGTGCGGGAGAGTGATCTCCCGAGGGGGTATGCCAACATGTGCCGCGGTGATTTACATCGGATGCCGGTAAAACGGCTATCGGCGGGTACCGGTGCAGCTGGCCAGAAAAGAAAAAGCCCCAGATGCTGACGCAACGGGGGCTTTCGCGTGCATCCAACCAGGAAGGTTGGATTTTGGTTCTACATGAATCAATCGCCGGATAAGGCGCGTTCGCTTTCAAAGCGTTTAATTTCAGCATGCACTGCATTGAACGCACCGATCAGAGGGGCGAAATACAGTCGCAAACTGTCGAAAAAGACCTTTTTCATGTCAATCATTTCATGCCCCTTATGAGGTCGATGCTTGTCGCTATCAGATAGATAAAGAATAGCACCAAATCCAACACGAGCATAGCGTGCGCAGTCCAGCCAAGTGCGCTGGCGGTGAACTGACTCACTCCTAATTTTGTGATCCATGCGGCAAGCAAATCCAGACTGACTGCCAGGATGCCGATGACAAGGAAGAATGCTGCCCCGAACACCAGGTGCAGAAGTTGTTCCTTGGCGACTTTATGATGATTCATCAAACGAGCTCCATGAGAAATCGTGGAGCTGTTCCCGGCGGGAGAGCGCCCCGCGAAGACGACACATTAACAATGCGATGAGCCGACAATCTCTTGTCGAATCAAAGTCGAATAGCCTCCAGTGGATTGGGAGGCTCGGTTTTATTGACTGCGTTGAGGAAGATCGGATGGATCGAATAACTTCGGCCAAACGAGCGACGATTCCGCGCAATGGACAGACGGCACCTGGCTCCGATCGACAGAGGCAGACATGGCGGACTTGCGTACGATTGCACGACCGATCATTTTAAAAATATGACCGATACCCCGCACCATGTTGCCGACCAGGAGGCCAGCATAGTAGCGTTTGGCGCATCGTATGCGATAGCGCTGTACCGTTTCACGCGCACGGAGATACACGCCCATGTGCCTGACTTTGAGCGACGGATATTGATCGAGAAATTCCGCGATCAACTTCGCCGTCGTGAAATCGTCGATTCGTTTATGCAAATCTTTCCAGTGCGCGAAATCTGCAAGCTGCAGCTGCGCATGGAATGACACAGGGGAATTGACAGGTTGAGCTTGAGACATGTGGATCTCCAAAGAAAAAACGGAGGGCAGTCTCCCCCAGCGGGAAGATGCTTCCCCGCGTGGGATAGTGAAGATGCCTGCATCGCATTCAAGAAATACGTGCAGACGGGACAATTACGATAACCCCGCGCCCTTTGTTCAAAGGCGGTTTCTGTTACAGGGGCTGACAGACTTCCAAAGGCGCTGCTTAGGGCAGCAATCCCGCTGGTATGAATCGACCAGCGAACGATACAACACCGTTACTGTATCAAAAGGGACTGTCCGGAACAATCAATGATCGTTCTGAAAAATCCCCTCAGAGAGGGGACAAGCAATTCAATGACCACTATAAACGCAGCATGACCGGCAAGATCCAGAAATCGCCGCCCATCTTTGTTGTCGCACTATGTCGTTCGCCTACTTCTTCCTGTTCCGGTATGCGCGATGACCCGGTCTGAAGATCGAAAAAGATCGATTCTTCATCGAAATGACCGGAAAACAGCCACGCCATCCTTGCCAGGATTTCAAATACTTCCGGTTGAAACCAGCTCTTTTGCAGGCAAGAATTCGCCGAACGCACGACTTGCTGGACATGCTCCAGAATACGATCGACGACAAGGAACAGGTCCTGTTGCGCCAACGTATTGTCCACTGCAACAGCGAGCGTGCCGCTGAGTTGCACGAATAACGCCTTCAATTCCCTGTGCCATTGATGACGTCCATATTCCAGCACACGAAAAAAATCCGCAGCGTTATGCGTCAACGATACCGGTTGCCACACTTGATGATTCCCGCTGGTATCGACGTCAGTTTGAAACTGTTCCGGATGAAGCATGAGGTGCTTGGCCAATGCCGTCCGGGTGTATTGCTTGATACGATCGAGTTCCGGCATCGGCACCAATGGCGGCTGATTGAAATGCGCGTCAACGTCAACGGTGCTTGCCATTACCAAAATGGTGTGCTGTATCACTGTCATGCTGTTCTCCGTAAAAATGGGACGTTAAATGGGTTCCGGAAAACATGTCCCCCATGGGAGAACATGTCTCCCGACGAGGGGCATTGCGATGCGCCGCATGCGGCCCGCTTGCTACAACACGAGGACCAAATTCGTTTGAACTCACCTTTCAAACAAGAAGTCGAGAGTCCACCCGTTTCGGGAATTGATCCCGACCGGGTGACAATTCAACTTCAGGTTATTCGCTCAGAACAGAAAACTGTCCGGCACGACGATGACGCTTTTTCGCCAGCTTGATGGCTTCTTTGGGACAACTGGCTTTGACTTCCATGGTTTTCCAGCTGGCTGGATGCCATTGTTGATACAGAAAATAGCCGTACTGCAAATACCTCACCTTAAACAAGCTGGTTGTGGTAGAAAACATAGAAAGCGTTGCTTGAATCATGATGGTTGCTCCACAAAAGAAGGTGCCTGACGGACGCGTTCCGCAATAGAGTTTTCATAGGACAGATCAAGCGCCCGGTATGGATCCACGTTTTCACGGTCGCACCAATGACGAATATCGGTAAGCAAACTTGCTACGTCAAATTCATCGACCGTATCACCTTGCTCACCTAATACTGCGCAGCACACCTCGAAAATGAGGTCAATGCGACTGGACCTGATTGCGTTCGTTGGTTCCTGGTCAGGATCCGGTCCTGCAATCTCAAATGTCTTGATCATTGCTGTCATCGTTCTGCTCCCTATCGAATCGTGACAATTTGCCCCAGGAAGGCTCCCGGCGTGAACTCGATGCCCCGAATTACAGGCACAAATTTATCGGTCAACGTACGCTTCTCGCTGACACTGCCATCGGCGCTGGTTTCATATTCGAGCGTGCAGGCTTTCTCTTTGAAGGTATCGCCCTTGATTAACAAAGTGCGACCATCCACAGAGCGAACAACACCGCAAACCTGACCGGCTGCAAGAGCTAACGCCAGGTGCCACTCCGACATATCGCGCAGCGGTGGACGATGTTCCCGAATACCTTGCGAAAAATAGGCATCGAACTGCGGCCACAAGGTTTGCCGATGATAGTGATTCAGTTCTGCCTGCAACTGCGCACCATCGATGCGGACGGCATGAAATCGGAACTCCGTTTCGTCATTGGATGATGGAACCAGATAGGGTTCCTCAATCCAGTGTTCCGGCAATTCATCGCACAGCATTTCGCCTTTGCCGGCGCACTCCAGCATTTCTGCAACGGCTTTCGATGGATGATCGGCGCGCTTCTTGATGCCGAATATCACGCATTGCCTGAACCGCTTTTCCGGCGCCAGGAAGAATTGCACGCGATCGAAATGCCGGGCAATCATCGACGCAAAATCCTGATCGATGACATAGCTCGGCACGATCAATACCATCACGCCGCCAAATTGCAGGCTGCTGATGGTTTTGCGAAAGAACACTTTCTCAAGACGGTCGTGCCTGGTTTTGTCGCCGGTTTGCGCGGTATCGGCCACCACATCCCCGTAGGGAGGATTTAAAAACAGCAAGCCGACGCTGCGCGCGCTGACGACGACGTCTTGTACATCGCTATGCAAGACGCGATCGAGGATTTGCTTCGCATGCCAGGCACGCTCGCCATCGAATTCGATGCCCAAGGAGTTGACCTCGGCGCCGCACGTTTTCAGATGATGGCTTGCTTCTGCCAGTGCGGTTCCCTCGCCGCAACACGGATCGAGAACACGCACTTTTTTACCGCCGATGTCGAGGGCCGACAGGATGCCGGACAGAGTGACTTCATCCGTGGGGAAATATCCGTTCTTGATGAAGTTGCGCGCCAGGCGCTGAAAAATTAAAGCCATAGGTCTACCTCCAATAAGTGAAATAAAAAAGAGGAGACATCCCTGCAGGGATGTGCTCCCCCCAGGGTTAAAAGCGCAATGCCTCGATGCCAAGATTGCGCATTACGGTAATCCCGGACCTTCAAGGAAGGTCGTGCATGTTCCAGGGACTGACATGCCGCATACAAACGATGGTTACGCCATCAATCGCACTACAAAAATCGGTGCAGTCGGTGCGCTAAGCACACTCCGTCGCGCGCGCGGAATAGGCTTAGCGAACCCCTGAAAAGGATCCTGATTGAACCTGCATTTGACGAAACCTTCTCCAGCTGGGACGGATGTTGCTGCGTCCCACCGGGGCACCTGCGAGGAAGGCCAAGGGTGCCTAGTAATGGCGCGGTCCGATGCGCGAACACGCAGAAGCCGCAGCGCATGGGATGGCTGCTACCCTGGTTGTATTGATCCGTGCGGACACGGGCTTTCTGCTGGAATGTGCACATGCATTCGCTCCACCAGAAAGCCCGCGCAAGCAGGCTAGGTTGAGTTGTGGAATTACGTTGGCGACTTAATCTTGTTCTTCGGCGCCCATGTCTGCGTCAGGGACGTAAAGCCATAGTCAAGCACACCGAGGCGTTGTATCTGCAGCCGAAATTGCAGGCGATCGATCGTTGAATCTAGCTTGACTGGTTTTCTGTCGCGTACCAATGCATACAGTTCTTCGCCAAACAGCGCGAGATCCTCCGCGTGGTCGTCGGTGGCGATGTCGGATTTTTCGGACTGCGCCGGCAATGTGCTGGACGGTTGCACGTCGACTGGCTTGATTGGGACGTCTTCTAGGCGAGTGGCTGCCGGTTTGGCGGGCACTGCCAGCGGCCGCAGTTTCGGCGCCGGTTTGATCGGTGCAGGAATCGGCTTGTCTTCGTCTGCCGGATCGATTTCTTGCGTTTTTCCGGCTTCAACGGGGAGTGCATCCTCCTCCTTGATTTGCAGGTCGGCGAGTCGCGCTCGAATTTCGATGATGACCTTGCCGAATGCGAAATACGAGTGGGCATAGATCTGGGAGATCCAGAACCGGCCTTGGTATTTGCCTTCGTCGAATTGGTCGATCAATGAATCCTTGATTTTGAATTCGCCAATGTCAGTCAGCAACTCCCCAATACAGAAAGGGCCATTGCGGCTGTTGATTTTTTTAACGAGCAGCGTACCGTCGATGCGTATCGTCATGGGTAACTCTCCTAAGAAATGAAGCTGGAGAGACGTATCCGCACTGGAAGACGAACTCCCCAGCGGGTGATACAAATGGATGAATGATCCGCCAACGATGCTGCGTGGCGGTGGCGAATATGTTTTACAATACGTCGACAACTTGGTGATGGGTTAGCAAACATGAATTTGCCGGCGCATCCTGTCCACATTCGCTTGAAAGAACGCAGATGACCCACCCCTTCGAAGTAATCGATGGCGGCAGAGAGGAACTGGAAAGAAAGGCGCTTTACGCCATCTTTCAATCCCCCGCTGAGTTTCCGCGCATGTTGAAGCAACTCAAACCGGCTGCAAATTCCAATCTACAACTGGTTCCTATTTCTTCCGTTTCTGTTTCTGGTTTCCCATCCCTGCAAACAACTCCTGCTCCATAAAGCGGATCATTCGTTTTGCATCGGATTTCACCTCGGCTGACCGCGTGTTTTGCAACAGCAGTTCCACGTCAGCGATCTTCCTGTGCAACTCTTCAGGAGAAGCCTGATCGAGAAAGCGCAGAAAGCCTAACCAAAAGTCCTTATCCATGTGATGTGCTCCTGCATTCAAAATGGAGAACATCACACCCAGGCGGGGATGGTGTTCCCCGTGTGGGCAAAGTCGTCGGTGGTATTTCTATCCCTACATTACTTACCAGGTGGAATATCGCCTGGTGCCACAATCGCCCAAATAGACGCTGACACAAACTCCGTTTCAACCCGTCTGCCTGTGTCGACAAATAGCTTAGAGGAGAGCATCGGTTCGATCAGAGGTGCATTTTCACACCATGTTTTCACGAAAAATTCGCACGCCCTTTCGATGCGGTTGTTATGTTCGGGAAGATTGACGGACAACACGCCAAACGGTTCGCCCTCTTCGCTGGTCAGTTGAATACAGATTGACTTGCCTTTAGGATAGCGGGTTGCATTTAGGGTGGCTTTGCCATACGGCGTATCCACCGTTCCAATACACAGCATAAAATTCTCCAGACGGAAACACGAAAAAAAAAGCGGCGATGCATGAGCATCGTCGCTTTTTTTCATAAAATACGATCGCTGTTATACGTCGCACTCTTGTAGGTGAATCATCAGTACAGTTCCATCACAATGGAATGTCTGAATCAGCATCGTCAGCATATTTCCGATCACCGCTATCATTTTCAGGTTCCGCGTCCGTGTTACCGGCGGCAGAATAGATCGTGACACCATCGACCTTGACATGGGTAACTTGAAGGAGCCGGCCTTTGATCAGCGCAGTCCATTCTTTACCCGTTATATTTCCAGTCTTCGGATCTTTGACTTTACGTTCATAGGGATGAGCATAGATATCGCCAACACCAAACGCCACGAACACCTTTTTGTTTTGCACAACATGTTGTTCGAGACTCGCAATAATTTGCTGGGCATCCGTTCCAGTAACGCGAAGGTCAAAATAGGAGTAGCTGGGATCATCGACTTCCCCATGCAACGCGTTGATGGCGCAGCAAAGGAAAGGGTCTGACTTGCGTCCGCGTGAAGTGGTATTTACCCACCGTACGCGCGATAGATATCCGCAACCTCGGGTATGCAGATCAAAATACTCGGCTTCACCTGGTTTGGTGGATTGAGCGTTGTTATGACTAACTGCTTGGGATGGACGATTGGACATGGTGATCTCCTTCAAAGAAATAAAAAAGGAAGATCGCCATTTCCGATATCGGGAAGGAGATCTTCCCGATCGGATGACAAATTACATTAACCCCAAGTCTTAGCCTCAGGCATGGACTCTGCACGTGTTAAAGGGGCTGACACGTTCAAAAAGGCCGACTTCAAGGAAGTCAGGCACAGCACAACAGGAGTCAGTTTATCAACCCCAATGCAAAAGTCAATTCTTTCAATTGAGATCGATACGCATTTTCTTGCGGCGGGTCGATGCGAATGAGTTCATCGGCGTCGACGTCGGCATAATGCGTCTCGATCGTTTCAGAATAGAGGACCTCTTCCGGCGCAACGTCGATCGGCAAATCGTCGGTATTCAACACGGCATCCGGTACGTGAACGATCCAGCGGATCGTGCGCTGCGTGCCCGATGGCGAGACTGCGATGACCACGCACCATCCATGCTCGCGGTGGATGGCGGCAGCGCCGGCAGGGAAACGGCGGACGTGGGTATTGATCGATACAACATTGTTCATGATGAAACGCTCCTGGTTATAGGGAAAAAACCAGCGCTCCAGACAAGGTGGGGGTTACGGCAAGGCGAGATGAGCGCGGACGACTTCGACGACTTCATGTTCCAGCGCCGTCTTGGAATCGAGCAGCGCGTAGACTTGTTCATCAATTGTACCCAAAATGAGCAAGACAATCACGATCACATCGCGCAATTGCCCATTGCGATACGCACGGTCTTCGGCCTGGCGCATCAGTGCCGGCGTCCACGGCAGGGAACAGAACAGGACGAAGTTCGCGGCCGTCAGCGTGATCCCGACGCCAGCAGCCGACGTTGTGCCGAGAAATACACGTATGGCTGGATCGTTCTGAAAGGCATCGACCGCGCGCTGACGCCTGGTCCCCGCGTCACTGCCGACCAGCGATACACAGCCGATGCCTGCAGCGTCGAACGCCTCCTTGAGTGCGCTGATCGTGTTCATGTATTCGCAAAAGATAATGACCTTGTCGTCCTGCGCCATGCACTGCACGGTTTCGACCACAGAATCGATCTTCAGCGCCTCAAGTGCCTGTCGCAACTTGACGATCTTGGGCATCGTCGTTAGTGACATGTCTTGCATTACCGATTGATACGGTCCCAAGCCTTCGGAAGGGGTCACGTAACGCACCTGTCGCGTTTTCGATCCCAATCCCTTCAGCACGTCCTTGCGACGCCGCAACATCCATTCCTGTAGCTGGCCGGCTAGCGCGGCGCGCTGTGCCGGACCGCCGGCATAGGACTTTCTGAATTCGGCCAGCGGCATGATTCCCAAGGGATGGCCGGACAACCGCAACAGCGTATGCATTTCGATTTCGCGGCTGAGCAAGGGGGTGCCGGTCAACAAGAAGCGGCGCTCGATGCGCTCGGCCATCAGGAATGCGTTCCGGGTACGGCCTGCCTCGTGTTCCTTGAGGTAGTGCGCTTCATCGATGGCCACCACCGTAAATTGCAGCCCGGGTTCCCGCACCAAGCTACCCAGCCGCTCATAGCCGGCGATGACCCAGCTGCAGCCGTACAGTGTGGCGATCCGGTCCTCGCCTACCATGCCGACGACTGCCTCAGGGAAGACAGTATGGATTTCCCGCTCCCAATTGATGCGCAAGCTGGCCGGACATACGATCAACACGCGGTTGGCGCCGGCAGCAAGCCGTGCTGCCACCACGGCCTGGCGGCTCTTGCCGAGCCCCATGTCGTCGGCGAGCAAGGCCGAAGAGCGCGCGAGCAAATGCCTGACGCCGGCGACCTGGTAATCGTACAAGCCGTGGCGCGCTGCGGCGCTGGCCAGCATCGCTTCATCGACCGGCATCATCGACATTGGCGCCGCCACGGTCGATATAAAGCCGGTGCCGGACGCCTCGCCTTCATTGGCGCCCTCGCCGAAGGCCGGCGACGCCGCCGGCACGGAAATCGGCACTTCCGATTTGGGTGGCGCGATCAGGTCTTCCAGGATGACTGGCTGCGCATGAATAAAAATGAATTCCGGGGCAACGCCGGCGATCGACTGCATCGCATGCACGATTGCCTGCTGCGGGCGATGGACTTCCCAGCCGGCTGCATAGGGATGAAACCGGCCGGCCAGCGACCTTAGCGCGTCCACTGTAAAGGCATCATAGGCGGAGCTGACCATAAAGCCGCCGCCCTCCAGGGGCAGGATCTGGACGTCGAGCAGGGGTGTAAAAAATTCAGCGTCGGGATGATCCAGCGCACATTGAATTGTGTCCGGAATGGATGTGTGATCAAACTCTGCGGATCTGGAAAAGTGAGATTGGATACGGGCCGCGATCGCATTCGCGCCCTCTTGCGCGCGCATGGACCACATACGCCTGGGCGCAAACCACCCGGCGCCGAGTTCAGAGAACTGCTTTGCGCCACCCTCGACAAAGGCTGCTGCAAGCCCCAGGCGCCGGCCATCCGACACGGCACGGGTAATCAGTGCGCGCTTTGCCGGCGCGATCGGCGTGGGGTTATACGCCATTCGCCATGTTGAGCGGCGCGACAACAAGGCCGGATGCGTGCCGGCGCAGATATTCCATCGCCGGGGCGATTGCGACTGGATAGGCGGATTTGTCCGCGCTCTCCGCTGTCATTGCGTCGATTGTCGTAGACATGCCGATAGAACCCTCTCTCACGCGAAGTCGGCACTGTCAAAATCTTCTACATAATCATGGTCAAGATCACAGCCAACGTCGGAATCCAGGTCGCCATAGAGCTCGCGCCGTGCCTTGTCAATAGCATCGTAGGCGTCGGACTGACTGATGGCCAAACTTTCTTGCGATTCTGCATACAGCAACAAGGCGTCGCGCTCGTATGACACAAGCTTTTTCGCGGTAGAGAAAACCTGGTTGCGCCGCTCCCATTGCCACGCTTCGTAGATCATGCTGTTCCAGCCGTGCGCACTACATTGCGTCTCGATTGCTGCCACAGACATAAACTTGCCATCCATGAAGCAAAGAACCTTGCCGGCAACGTCGATCAAGTCATGAGAATGGGTAACATGCGCAATGACAAAATCAGCCGCAGAGCGCAATGCGGCATGCAACTCCTGCATCCAGGGATCCGCCGTTACGGATGAAGTGATGGCATTTGTCATCGATGTGCTCCCGGCATGTTGATGTTCCAAGCGTGTTCCAGATCGGACGCTTGACGACTGGGAGGATAGAGCGCAACGCGGCGTCTGTCAGCGGTAAAGTCGATTGATGTGAATCGACTTTACCGCTGACAGACGCTGTGATTTTTGTTAGGGATGATGCAAGTGAATGTGCACCGCTGGGCTTGTCGCCTAAAACGTATTGCGGATCGTCTTGTTCACAAAATCATGGTAAGACGCCTCGGCCTCGATGGCCTCCCGCGGATTGGTGCAATAATTTGCCTCGACTGCGGTGCCGGCGCCTTCCTTGGATAGCGCCATCGCCAGTTGGATCGTCCGTGCCTCGCCATTCGGTCCACGGTATCTGACCAATTGTTCCATGCGGTAGAACGAGCCACGCGTGGCGATGTGTTTGTAGATGGGATCCGTGCGATAGACCGTTGTGCGACTTTCCAGCCTGCGCACTTCTTCTTCCGTGCTAAACGAAAATGCGCGCATCGCATGCGCGTAGGCGGTATCGACATCCAGCTTTGAGATGAACGCAAGCGGGCGGCAATGCGGCGACGTTGGCCACACTGCCGGTCTGTCCGATGGCGACGACACCGCCAGTACGCCGGCGTCGGTAATGTCCTGCTGCCGATTCGAAGACGATGCCTGGCCGCCTGGCCTGGCGGCCGGCTGGCTGTCATCGCCCACCTTGATCTTGAACGGGCCGAAATCAAAGCTGTAGGCCGCCGGTGAGATTGCCAGCGACAGCAATCCGATCGCCACGCCACGAATGAATGCCGATGTTGTGCGCTTGATCGCGGTGGTATTGTTCTTTTTTTGCATCATTATTCCTGTTTAAAACTGATTGATCGACCGGCACATGCCGGGCTGAAAACGAAACCTGCCACGTACCCTCGAACACTAAACTGCGAGGGGCAGGTGGGTCTGGGTGTATGTACAGCAACGCGGCTGCGCGCAGCAAATGCTCTTGCGCATGACATCAACGAATAGCGCGGTCGTCGCCAGTGTAATAATCGCTGCACAATCGTCATCAGCCGGGGGGGCCTGCTCCAGCTCGCATATCATTGGGGCGATATCGCCTCATGAGAAATCGCCAGTGCGACCCACGCCATGCGCCATCACCTCGCTGCCGCGTTTGATCCACACTTCCACCGGCACGCCACCTGCTTCAGGTTTGGTTGAACCGTCTCCGCGATGCCGGGACAAGCGCCAGGCCAGAATATGAAAACGATGAAACATGGTTTGCGAATGGCCACGCTGGGCGGCTTCGTTGATCGTCTCGACCGTCAGGGCGTGCAATTCACGCGCCTCTTCATGGGTAGGGTGACAGGCTGGCGGGCACATTTTTTTCACTTTCCACTCCAATGTCGATGTCGGCCGATAGACGATGTTTCGTCCATGCGGATGATTACCGCTTGTTGACGCAAGACTCAGGCGGCGTGTTGATTCCCCTGCTCTACCGGCTGTTCGCGCTTGGCCCTGAACTCCACCTTTTCCACGCGTGACAGCGACAGGTTGATGTCGTCTGCGATGACCTGGAAGGCTGGAAGTTCCTTGCCAGTGTCCTTGTCCTTGTAGAGAAACTGCTGCAGACGGCCATCCACCTTGACACGCGCACCCTTGCGCAAGTGCCGTGCTGCATCTTCGCCCTTCTTCGCCCATAGCGACACCGACATGAAGAAGCCGCCGTCCTGCTCGATTTCGCCTTGCTCGTTGTGGCTGAACTCATCAAAGAAGACCCGCATCTCGGCCACGGTGCGTGCCTCACCATTGACCATGATGGTTTTGAGCGATGGACTATCGGCCAGATTTCCCTTGCCGCTAAATGTGTTTGGCATAATTGATTCCATAAAAATACTGCAACGCCTGATCCAACCTTGTTCCCGTTAGCCCTCGGCGCGATAAGCCAACGTCTTGCATACCATCAATGACAAAGCATCCGATCGTGTTGGTCCGGTCAAGACGTGTGCGTGGACAATGTCCGTTCCTGATCCATCGCTTCCATGGCATGCCGCAACTCAGCGCGCGCAGCCTGCTCCTCCTGATTCAGTGTGCGTGCCATACGGTCAGCGGTCCGGTACCAATCCGCCAATGCCAGCGGCAAGCGCTGAAACAGGCCCTCCATCTCATCCCATGCCAGATGGGTGTTCTTGGCGGAACCCGCGTGACGCCAGCGCACCGACAATTGACCGGTGGCGCGGCGCAAATGTACAGCCAGATAAAACAACCTGCCCTCGACATTGCGCGTGATCGCCGACAGATCGCGCAAACGCTGGTGTGCCTTGTCAACATGGTCTTGCGCTTGCCGCACACGCCGGGATCCAGTCCCCTTACCCGTAAAGGCCTTTGTGTGCACACCATGTTGACAAGCCTCGTCACGCAGCGGACGCGATTGATCGACGTCTGTTACAGCAGCCGGCTCACACCAGGCTTGCTTCATCGTCCCTGCCTTTCCCCTCCGCCATTTCCAACTCCTGGCCGGCGGCGATTCTTTGCAGCAGAGCCAGCTCCTCTTCAGAAACCTTGACGCGGCGCTTGCTATGGCGCGGCGCCAGCTTGCCGGTGAAGATATCGGCAGGCACTGCGCCATAAATCTGCATGACTGCCTCAACACGTCTTGCTGCATCGCCAGTCGCGTGCGGCAAAAAGTCGGCACGCGACAGTGGACGTAATTCAGGCTTCATCAAATAGCGCTCAAATCGTGCGACCTCTTCGAACGAAGCGCGGATCTTGCGAGTGACCATCCGAATCACATCCTGTCCTTGCACGTCGCTGAAGCGATTTTTACGCACCAAGGTTTTGACCAGCCGTACAAAATAATCGTAATCGACGATCAGCTCGGCCATCGCATAACCATAAGGTGACTTGAAGCCGAGTTCGACGGTCTTGGGTTCAGCCGACCGTAAAACAGAAAACATCAAACCACGCGCAGCGAGGCTGTCCATCTGCATCTTGTATTCGGTGACGTATTTTTCAATCAACTGGCGCAAGTCATCGGTGGATTGCGTGTTGCGCAGCAAAGCCCAGTCGGCATAGGGGTTGTCGCTCCCGGACAAGAACCACAGCGCCTTCAAGGAAGAGGCAATTCGCTTGCCGCCGATGATGGGGTCATACTTGCCTTCGGTGTCCCTGCTGCGCCCCATGAACAGGCGAAAACCTTCCTTGGTATGCAACGCCATCGTGTCGGCGGCTTCGTTTTCCAGCGAACCCAATTCGCGCATCCGCATGGCTTCATTGTCCGGCACAGACAACTCGGCGCCTGAACGCAAGCGCCATGCCGATTGCATTTGCGACAGCGCCCGTTCGCGCTCCTCCAGAAGTTCCAGGCGCGGATAGCGCGGATCCATCGGATTGGGATCGTCTGACGCTAGCAGATCACGCAGCGCAACCTTCTCGCGCTCGACAGAATACTGGTCTGGAAACGGGGAATCCACACTGCGTTCGAACTGCGTTGCAGCAGCCAGGGACATTGGGCCAGGCACGGGCGGCATGACGTTCGCCGGGGACGTCGGATGGGTCAGGTCGTTCATGATGATATTTTCTCCAAAGTGTCAGGTGCAACGGATTGAGGATGTGACAGGCGGGTCAGAAAGGGGATTGGCGCTGATCCAAGACCAGGCAGAAACGACGTATTCGGCAGCGGCTTCGCCAAGGCACGTTCAAGTGCTTCCACGTTGATGTGATATTGGGATTTATAGTTCAGGCGTGCGTTGATCTCGATGATGTCAGATTCAACCAATTCTTTGATGCTTCGCTGCAAGGTCGTACGGGAAATCGTGCCGCAAAGCAGATTGCTCAGATCTTGGCTGCTAATCTCGATCCAATGCGCATCAGCGCGTTTGGCCAACAATATCCAAACTACCGACGCTTTGGCGATGTCAAGATTGAGACAGTAAATTAATCGAAGAAAAAGTGCTGGCGCATTTTCTAAAGATGACGACGTGGTCACGCTTGATCTCCATTTCCGCGTGCCATCCGCCAAGATGCAGAACCGACCGGCAACGACACAGAAGGAGGTGGCCCAGAATGGGCCATTGCGGACGGCGTCCGCAGCAGCCCGAAATGGGCTACTGAGCGTGCCATCCGCCAAGATGCAGAACCGACCGGCAACGACACCATGCAAAGTGAGCCATGTAAGCGTGCTTTTATCCCTGGCAGAACAATGCCAAAATTCCCCGCAAATCTGCTATTCATTTTTTCCCTCATTCCAGGTTCTGCGAATCATCGGCAGAATTTTTCGCATCTCGGCGAACGCGCGTTCGCGCAGATCGCTACCTGGCGACGCCATGTCGATTTTCTGAATTGCCGCATCGTGCTGCTGTTGCAACGCGGATTGTTGCGCTTCCAATGCCGTTCTAAGCGCGCGCGCTTGTGCTACGGCAAGCCCAACCGTCGCGACAAAGTTGCCTTGCTCAGCTGCGCTGACAATTTTTCTCAGGTATCCGAGCTTGTTACGAATTTGCTTTGCCGGATTGGCCAACTGCCCTGCCCACTCATCGATCACCCGTTGCAACTGGTCCACCGGCACCTTGCGGACCATTGCGGCGGCGGCCCGCTGTTCCAGGATGGCTAGTTGCGAGGGGAAGATCAGGGTCAGGGCAGGCAAGACGGCTTCATCGTGCTGCTGCATTGAGTGCTGAACAAGATCACGACAACAACGCGCTGCTTGCACCATCGCAGACGCTGCTACTGCCTGTGGTGGTTGTTCTTCTTTTTGTAAAGTAGTAAACCCTCTTCTGGTTTGGCCCTTTTCCCGATACTGAGATCGGGAAAAAGGCACCTCTTGCCCTTTTCCCGACACTGGAATGGCGGTTTCCGCCATTCCTTTAAAATCAATCACTTGTGCCATCGCGGAAGAGCGCGCGGTGAGATGCTGCAAGCCTTGAAATAGCTTGCCAATATTGACGCGCGCCATCAATTTCACTTGATACCCGCCGGCCAATGTTTCATCGATGAGTTCGAGCGTACGCAGTTTAATGCGGGCATTGCGAACCGCTTTGGCTCCCATGACCAACAGAGAGGTCGTTTCGCTTTTGTTACAATGAAAATAACCGAGTTTGTTCACCTGTCGACGCATGAGTGCGCTGCGTTGCACTTGCAGCAAATGTGAAAGATACAGGGCTGCGCTCACGCCATGGGTCAAGTCCGCCAATGGCTTGAAGAACGCAATGGGGCGTCCTAGCAAGGTGCGCATGAGCGCATTGTCCCAATGCCAGTGGGAAAATTGTGTTGCCGCGCGTTCGGCAAGCTGATGGCCGAGCTGGTGCAAGTTGACGCGGAAATGCAGTCGACGCGGAAAGCCGCACGTTCGTTCTTCCAGCAATCCAGCCATGGTCAAGATCAGGCGCGCGCTCTGCTGTTCATCAATCGACAAGCCGGTGGCGTCGGCCCACTCCTGGCCCTTCTTCCAAAACCATCCATCGCGTTCTGCCTTGTCCCGAAGATAATGACGCGTCCAATACAATGCGTGCCCAAGCATCAGCGCTGCTTTAATGCTGCCTGTGATTTGCGCCAGCGCGGGATAATACTGAACGTAACGCTGACCAAGGAATCCCAGTAGATCTTGGGATTCCTTGATAATCTGGCGATGTTGTTCGGCGCCTGAATGCGACAACATATCGGGAGGAGATAAGTGCACAGCTTTGTTCGGTCCCCCCAGCGTAGCGTCGGGCGAGGTAACGACGTGCACTATTACCAACCAAATGCAGGGGGGAACGGCCCAGCATTTGGAGTCATGCCGCCTAACGCGTTAGCTTGGGCTTGGGTATCGAGCAATTGCATCAGCAGATCCATGTCGATGCGAAATTGCAGGGGCTGATTCAGACCAGGCTGTTTTTCCTGCAGCAACCCTAGTAAGGCGAGATTTTTTCTGGCGGCTTCCTGCTCGCGGCGTGTGAGCCCGGTTTCGTGTTCCCATTGCAGCTGTGATTTAGAAAACCAACCATCCGTGCCTTCGGCACTTGCGAATTCTTCACCGTGCTCTATCACATGATAGACAGCATAGGAGAGCCAAAGCGCTGCAGTGACGCTGTTTGTAATCTGGACATAACAGCGATGAAACGAAATTGGCGGCTGACCCAGAATATCCAATAAGAGCGCCGGGTGCAGGCAGGTAGTCTGCTGAAGTGATTCCGATGAATTCATGATCTTTTCCCAGATTCAGAACCAGTTTCAGGGATGTGCGGTGTGCGCGTTACAGCACGCGTCGCAGGTTTGCACGCGAGACGCGTGAATTCATTTATGGTCGCCCATAGACAAGCCATTGAATGGTGCGAAAATCGCTGGTGCAATGCGTAATATTGTTCGCGAATATCTTTTTCCTGTGTGCCAATTTCTACCCATGCCCGATGGATTTCGTCGCGTTCATTTGTGTTGGGCATGGCTGGCCTGCCTGCAATAGGGTTGCCAAGACGTAACGTTGCACGCAAAGTGCGGATTTGACTTGGCGCAAGTTTAAATAAGGATTGAAGTAGGTCCGGAGTCGCGCCTTGCATCACAAAATATTCCTGCAATTGCCTGCTGCGCTTCATGGCATCGTAACGTTGGAAGCAGGATAGAAAGCTAGATGCATCGACATGCATGTAAACGTTGGCATCTGTCATTTGTGAAACGCCGATCAAATCACGGATTGTGCGGTTGCGCAACGCGTCCAGTAATTCTGGCGATACGCCTGCTTCCAACAAGGCATTGACTTCACCGGTCTCCATGCGTAGAAGCAAATCTTCTAGAACTAGGCGTTTGGTGTGATTATCGGTAATTGCAATCATCGGTTTGATCTTCCCAAGTTAAGATGCAAAATTGAAATCGATGGTCTGTAAATTAAACCGCCCTGGTTCAACTTTGCGCCAGGCATGTGCCAGATCCAACAAATCTCTGAACAACGCGCTCGTCTCGGAATGCCAAAAAAAATAACTAATGTCCTCAGCCGACGTTCCTGGGGCGCCAGCTTCAGAACAAATGCCCTGCACTAGAAATGTATATTCGCTTTCAAATGATTTCTCATTTAGCGTGTCGAGTTGCATCACTTGCCGCCAACGGGACTCGATCGGTAGGCGGTTGGCGATGCGCTGGTCAAATTGCCCTGTGAGCGTGGCTAACAATTGCCAAGTCGCGCGGCGGATATGAATGTCAGGTACTTCTGCTGCATCAATCAACTCTCCCGGCAGTTCCATATAAAAGCCAAGCGGCAAATCGTTTTGGAAACAACGGAGGCACTCATTAACATGCGCAACGTTACATAATCGGGTGACAAGCTCACGCACGTGGCGCTCCAGATTTTCGGGAGGATGTGGCTGAACAGAAAAGGACGGATCTTCACAGAGGATGGGCCGCGTTGTGGCAGAAGGACCGGGTGCGCTTGGTGCAGTACTCACCACATCGGGAATCAAGGCGGCATTGGCCTGCTTGCGAGTTGCTGATTGGCGCGGAGTTGAGCGTGAGACGTGATTTGATCCCGCTTCTGGCGCAGTTCTTCCAGTTTGGCGCAATGCCTCGTTGGACAATGTCGGGTCTATCGCCAGCGCACTCATCATCAGACGTAGTTCGTTGGCGGATGCATTAATTGATTTTGCTAATTGTTCATCGAGTATGTTGCACAATGCAGTGGCATCGATCGCGGCATCTTGAACCAGATCTGCAGCATATTTTTCCAAGGTCGATTCGAGAAGACGAGAATAAAGGTCAGGCATAAGCTGAAGTTGTTGTGCGACTTGCTTATGCGCGCTAATTCGTGGCTTCAGGAGCCTCATGTCTTCTCTACGTAGTAGAGGGCCAATTGGCGCAAGCGAATCTGTTGCGAACAGATAGTTTTGAATCATCGTGTTGCCAACGCTCATGCCGAGCTTTTTCAAATGGACTTCAAGTGCTCTGGAAGACAGAGATTCGCCGGTTTCTGCTTCCAGCTCTCTTTTCAAAGCAATAAGACCTTTTGCCTTGTCCCAGAAAGTCGTGTCCGCTCTCGCTTCATTTTCGATCAGGTGCGCACTGATGACATCAGATTCAGATACCCATTCGCAATAGATCACGTTGATTTCCTGAAATGCAGAATCGCGTGTCTCTTGCCAGAGTTCTTGCACCGCGAGAAGACGTGTATTGCCACCCATGTACAGCATGTATTGCTGTGAGCCAGGACGTTTCGTTACCGCCAAAGAGCCGGGCAACTTGCCGCGCTCTTTAATCCCTGCCTTGATTTCTTGGAATTTTGGATTAACCGTTTGTCGAGGATTCTTGTCATAGAAAATGACAGCCATCACTGGCAGCACCATGATTGATCCGTCGAAATCGCTGTCTTGCTTCGTGCCTTTGGCTGCATTCCCTGGATCAATAATGTTGAGTTTTTCGGTGGCAACTCGTGTGCGTGCGTCAAGGGTAGCTGTAGCCGGCGTCAAGGATTCTTTGTTATCAATATTTTGCGATTTTTCTGCGACTACCATGGTTCCGGGCATTTCGTTGTTTATAAGCATTGTCTTATTCCTTCAGCGCGTCAGTGCTTCACTCTCGGACATCCGCTCCAATGGTGCAGTCGTACTTTCGATGCAATTTGATACAGATATTTCAGTTTTTTGAAATCCGGTAACTAGCCTGAGCTTTTGACAGGGATGAAGGCCTCTGGAAGAATAGTCATTCACTCCCCAAAAAGAGCTCAGTATTTTCAAAATTCGTTAAATATTAGCCATAAATTAATCTCGAAATGAGAATTATTTACCCTCATAAATCATAAAATGAAAATATGGTATTGGAAAATATCCAATGGAGATAATAATATCATTTTGTTAATTTCTCTGCAAACGTAAATTTCTTATTGAGAGAATTTTATTTTGAGCATAAGTACCAGTATTTATCAAAAAAGGTACCTGACCAAGGCCAAAGCTATTAAATTATTAAAATTAAGATTGTTTTGTCATCTCGCATAGAGAGAATTGCCTTATCATTCAGCTCGGATATTTACTATGAATTATGAGAATGGAAATGGAAACAACGTGGCTATGTTGCCCAATTCTTTAGAGAACATACCGATGGATCCAGATGCAACGGACGATAACCTAGCATTAACAAATGCATTTTCTGTGGCATTAAAAGAGGAGCTGGACCGAATCTGCTTCCCTCCCGCACCTGAACGGGTCCTCGAGTTAATGAAAATCCTTCACTTGTCGAAACCACAAATTTATCGAATTGTAAGCGGCAAGGCTGTTCCAACTCTGTCGTCATTGATGCAGCTAAGAACACTAGGAATATCAATTGATGATATTTTGGACCGGTTAAGGGGCGCTCAAAAACTGGACGTCTTAGAGGAGAAAGATAGGATTGAATGTCAAATAGAGATTTCTGGGGTTCTTATTCCATGCTCAGTGGCATTGGCTCCTTCTTCTATTCATTCAAGCCTAGTTGCTATTAAAGGGCATGATAAGAATTGGCGATTACTTCCCGTTAAACCAGGAACTATTCCGCCAGAAGGAAGTAGGCCTATAGGCGATATTCGTTTTTCAGACATTCGACCGCGAATCGCCGTTGTTGACGATGATCCGGGCACGCTTACTACTCTTTGCAAGCAATTAGAGCCCTATTTCAATGCTATTCCTTTTCCGGAAGGGAGCGCTGTTCTTAAAACACAAGTCAAAAATTATGCTGCATTAATTATTGATTGGCGTCTTCCAGACATTAACGGCGAAGAATTGGTTCGTAAGCTAAGGGATTTATCGAATGCCCCTATTTTCATAGTCACAGGGGAAAAAGAGGCATCTCGTCATGAAATTGCAAGGGCTATTGAGAATACAGGTGTAAACTTCGTGATTAAGCCAGTAGACGAGATCATCCTCGCTGCACAAATATCTCAGGCGATCCGTAAGTAGAGCGTCAAATTTCTAACGGTGTGAGGGCATGGCCGGATCGAAAAGCGTGCCACAACGTGTCTTCCTGGCCAGTCGCCCAAGTGTTGTAGCATCCCTCACCGCTTTCTAAATACTTGCGGCTTACATGCGCTCGGAAGGCAAACAGCTGCGCGAATTCGATACGCGCGGCAGCCGACAAGGCTTGCATACCGAGCTCGGTGGGGCTCAAGAGGATTTGCTTCTGGCGGCTTATGTAAATACGTTGAATATCACGCTCGGATTCCTCTCCTGAATTGCAGGAACTCCCCGGACGAATGCGTAGGCGATATGCCGTATCCTTTACGACAGTGATACCTGCAAGCTTGGCAATCACTAGACCGTCGCGGATTACATCCTCGGCAAAGCCATCGAGAAATCCTGGCTCAAGGGAACGATGGATCATAGGATGCATTGAGCAGAGCAGTTTCCCGAATCCACATAGATCCAAGCGCGGCGCATTCGGTACCGACGCACGAACTATTGTCTCACCATCCCATTGCACATAGAGGGTCGGCGCAATAGCGGCACCCTCGTTCCTGGCGACGCTGAGCAGCCGCTCAATGTAGTTCGGCGGGACCAGATCGTCAGCGTCGAGCATGACAAAGAAGTCACCACTCGCAACATTAATAGCCCTATTCCTTGTGGCTCCAGGGCCAGTCCCTGTAGTAGCCAATGGCGGCAGAATTTTAAGCGACTTCGACTGAAAGATACGGTGCAGAAATTCATAATCATCACCATCGTCCGGGGCAACAACCACCTCGATGTTCGGATAGGTTTGACTCACGGCGCAACGCACAGCATCGCCGATGAATTCATGCGCCTGGTAGCAGGGGATGACAATCGATACCTTGGGAAATATGGAGTCTGACATGCTATTTCGCTTTCTAGCCCTTCGTCGAACGATAGAGCGAGATCACGTCATGCGAAACTGGCAACAGATTCTGGCCGGCATCGATAACGAAATCAACACCGTTGATCGATGGAAGCGTGAGCATGACCACGGCATCGGCTACGTCGTTAGGGCCAGCGACATATCCTAGCAAGGTTGCGTGCTTGCTCGCATACTCGAAATCTTCTGGTGTTTGATCACCGCTTTGCATCATCAGCCCTGGATAAATTGCATTGACTCGCAGCACATTCCGCGCGGATACAGCGAGCATCTTGGTCATGTTTCCGATAGCAACTTTGCTACAGGTATAGCTGAAGTCGTCGGGGTGGAAGTTGTCGCGAACTTTTTGGTCAATGATGTTGATCACTACACCGGTCTGGCTGCGTGCTTTGGCCGCGTTGTAGAAGGCTTGAGTCAGCAAAATCGGTGCGCGACAATTCACTTCCCAAGCTCGATTTAGATTGTTGACTGAGAAGTCACTCAGATGGTCAGGAAAGAAGATAGCGGCATTATTGACCAGCACATCGAGTTGGCCGAATTCAGCGTAGGCGCGTGCCATCAGCGCGGCGATTTCGTCCGTCGATTGTAGATTGGCTCGCATTGTTACCGCATTGCGACCGAGCGACTTAATCGATGCCGCAACATCAGCAGCATCAGATTCCGATGCACTGTAATGCACAATCACATCGTATTCTGCCTTGGCAAAGCGCTCTGCGACAGCGCGGCCAACACGCTTACTTGCGCCCGTGACCAGCGCTACTCGTTGATTCATTTTTTTCTCCTGCGAAAAGATATTGTTACGGCAACACGGTTCGTAAATAAAGTAAAGCGTGTCATTCTGTCAAAGCAAGTTCCATTGACACACCCACAAATGATGAGTTTACGAAATTATCACATTGAGATAATCTTATAAATCATAATTCATAACAATAAGTTATTAATTACGAAATTTTATAAAAGGAAAAATTATGAAAATTGCAAAAGTTCTACTCATCTTTGCATGGATTGCAGCATTCTTCACTCCGTCTGCTTTTGCCGGAGACGAAGCCATTCTAAGTTTGTCAGGGAATATTACTAAGTCAAATCAGGCCGACAAAAAATCGTATGTATTCTCTTTTGCAGAATTAAGCAAATTACCTTCTAGAACAATACGCACCAAAACTCCATGGTCAGCTGAAAGTAATTTTACTGGACCCAGTATGCTGGACATTTTAAAAGCTGCGGGTGTCAGTGCAGACGCAAAAGAAGTTGAAGTTAAGACTTGGGATAACTATCCGATTACACTTCCCATATCGGACTTCGCGAAGTGGAACGTACTTCTTGCCCATTCCCAAAACGGCAAACGATTAAAGCTTTCTACGAAAGGACCTTTGTGGATTATTTATCCAATTGATCAATTTAAAGCAGAACTTGATAATAATGCAATAAGAAGCAAACTTGCGTGGGCTGTCAAAGGATTTATTGTCCATTAAGCATTAAAGCAACGAATTTCCGTAGCAACAGTACTAACCATGATATTCATCGAACAGTATAAGTGAACAGAAAACATTCAACGATTCATTCTCCGGAAAGGCGAAAGCGTACTTTACGGCTTATTTTCATTACCTTATTTTTAATATATATTTTCTCAATCATTGGAACAATATATATCGCTACTTCCTATGTGAAATATCTTGGCCCATCAAGTCCAGTGCAAGGCTGGATTAATGAAAATGCGACGAGTTTCAGTATTGATTTATACGATAACGCAATAAATCTTAAAGAACTCAACTTGGCTTATTCCGAAGTATTAGCCGACAAGAATCTACCTCTCTCTCATCTTCTCGACCGAATCGAAATGATGCGCGGATTGTTAGAGACCTTCGATCCGTCTTCGGTAGCTGGGCAACGTGTAAATCAGCTTCCGTTATTTCAATCAGCTAAGCAACCAATTAATCACTATTTAGAACTGGCTACCAAGTGGGCTAACACTGCTGCAACTACAGGAGAACGAAAACTTGATCAAAACGTTGTAGAAGCAGGAAGGGAAGCTTCCCTGGCCCTACGCAAAGTGACAATTGAGGCGATTGATAAAGAATTGCAGTCACGTGACGACATGATCAACGCAATCATGTCCAGTCGAAAACTCGCCAACAATACATTTAATATTGCTGTATTGCTTTATATATTTGGTGCAATTGCATTAGGCAGTGTCTATTGGGCTAGCGGCGCATGGGTGGCCGCAGAGCGCGCAAGATTCGAGCGACTTGAATATTTACTTGCTACAGTAGGTCATGAATTACGTAGCCCACTACAAGCGATAGTTAGTTCTGCTAATTTACTAAGGCGCACAATTGCGTATGGTGAAAACGTTAATTATGTAAACATAATTCGAGATTCATCCGGACAACTCGCGCGACTAGTAAATGATCTAGTGGGACTAGCACGTAATGAAGAACTGAGTCTCCTCCCGGCAACTGTTCATTTAACAGAATGGGTTGAAAAGATATCATCTCGTTTCCACGTTGAGGCAGAACGGAAAGGGCTCAAGTTTTTTGTTGATGTCCCTAGTAATCTACCGGACATTACGTTTGATGAGACAAGATTGACGCAATGCGTCGGAAATCTACTCACCAACGCGTTGCGGTACACAATTGACGGAACCGTTAAATTAATTATAAATGTGACAAATCAATCTGTGGACGAAGGCTTGCTACAAATAGATGTACAAGATACTGGGAGAGGGATTGCAGCAAAAGATCGAGACCGAATATTTCAACCCTTTGTTCGTGTTTCCATGGATACAAAAGGCATGGGTCTAGGATTAGCAATCGTGTCAAACATTGTTCGCGCTGTACATGGACAAATATCTCTCGAATCAGAAGTAGGAAAAGGCAGCACATTTACAATAGTGCTGCCTGTGAAATATGTTCATTCCTCAATTTCTAACTTACAGCATCAAGAACAATCTCCCAGCGTTATAGTTAATCAGTCATCGACTGTTGGAGGTCGCATACTTGTCGTCGATGATGATCAATCGATTGCTACTGTGTTATCAGCAGTGGTAGAAGAAATGGGATATCCCGCCAGTCAAGCACAAAATGGTGAAGAAGCATTAAAGATGGCACTTGAAGCCCCCTATTTTGCAATTATCACTGATATTCAAATGCCGATTGTTGATGGTTTCGAACTAGCTCAGGAATGCAGAAAGAAACTGCATCCCTGTCCAGCGTTAATAGCAATGACCGCTTATACGCTTGAACTCAGGAAAGATCCTAGGGCTTATCTTTTTGATAAAACCTTATCAAAACCTGTCGACGACGAAATCTTATTGAATGTTTTAGAGAATTTATCTCAATCGCTTCAAGCTAAGTAGTCGCCCATAATTTATTGTGGGTTTCCCTTCCCCTTCAAGGGGAAGGCGCTGTTCTTTCACAATATTTTATGGGTGGCTACTTAATTCTACTTTGACAGATTAGAAACCTCTGATAATGGGGGCAGAAAGTAGTTGCGAAGAGAGGTGTAATTTGGCAGGCCCAAAAAGATATTTCCATAGTCAACAAAAAAGCCCGCAGTGAAAACGGGCTCGTCCA